>SLBZ01000079.1 GCA_007126095.1 Aquisalimonas sp. | reverse complement strand
GCGCAGGTTGCAGCGGGGCGGGCGGACGCGGCGCCGTCACTGGCGCCAGTCGAGGCTGCGACGCGGCGGGAGGCGGTTGTTGCTCACCACCACGTTGCTGCGGGCGAGCGTCCAGCGCCCGGAACACCTGGCTGAGCAGGTTGCTGAGCTGGCCTTTCTGGTCCGTGCGAACCACGCTGGGCGGCTCCTGGCCGGCGCCAATGGCGAGCAGCCGCCGCTCCAGGTGCAGGCCGCTGTCGGCGACGGCCTGCCGCAGGCCGTCGCTGCGCGAGACCTGGGTGCTGTCGGGGAGGGCCTGCCAGAATGTTCGCAGCGCCTGCTGCACCGGTTCCGGGAGGCTGCGTGTCTGAGCCGACGGCTGCGTTACCGTTTGCGCCACGTTCGCCATCAGGCCAGCGCTGCTGCCCTGTCGCGGCAGCAGTTGCCGCATCGCCTCCGAGGCCTCTCGGCTGGCTTCCGAGGGCAGGATGCGTAGCGTAAGCGCACCCCCTTCCTGGCGCAGCACCTGCACCTGGATGCGTTCACCGGCCTGCAGGGGTTGCTCCGTACGGGCCTGGATCTGGGCGCCGCCGATCTGCAGGGTTACACGCCCGTTCTGCGTCGCGGTGCGGGCAATGGCATCGATTACCTGGCCCGCCTGCCAGGAACGGAGAGACGCACCCGGCGCCGTTTCAGGAATGCGGAGGAGGCCGGGTTGTGCCGTGCTTGATGGAGGCAGCATGGTGACTCCCGGTTCGGGATGGCCTCAAGTTGGCCGCAGGACCATTGCCCCGCGAGCCTCCGGCTACTGGAAGTCGCTCAGCTGGCGCACCCATTCACCGCCGTCCCGTACGTCGTCGGGCAGGGCGGCAAGGCGTTCGCGGGCGTCGCTCTCGCTGGATTCAGCTCCGGTAACGACGACGTACCAGTCGCCGCCATCCCATTCGGTGACCAGCATGTAGGTTTCGACCTCACCGTTATGATTCTCCATCCAGGTGCGCAGGTTGTTGGGGCTGCGGCCCGCAACCAGCTGCACGGTCCAGTGATCACTCGGTTGCTCGGCCTGCCATGACCGGCCCTCCGCAAGCGTTTTCTCCAGCGGTGAGGCGGGTTCTTCCGCCGCGGTTACCCCGGCTTCGGGAGCGTCCTCCGCGGCATCCTCCGGCGGAGTGCCGGCGTCCGCCAGCGCCGTCAGGTCCGTGTGCAGTGATTCGGAGTAGCTGAACAGCGGAAGCGCTCCGGAGAGATCGACCGGCGGCTCCGCTTCGTCTCCGGGCGCCGCGGTGTCCAGATCAATGAGCGGGACGTCCACGACCAGCCGTTCGCCCGGCGTCGGGCCCTTGATCACTGCTGCATCAACGTCCAGCGGTTGAGCCACGGTGGTGGGCTCCGGCGCGTCGCTCAGCTGCCAGCCCAGTGTCAGCAGCGTTGCCAGCAGGCCAATTGTGGCCGCAGCGGCAACCACGACACTGCGCCTCGCACCCCGGAACTGCAGCCAGGTCGGCATTGACCGGCGTGTCTTCGGCCGGGAGCGCTTGCGGTTGGGCCGCTGTTTCGGGCGTGGCCGTTCCCTGCCACCCGCCAGCTGCTTGCGGGCAACTTCCAGTATGGCCCCGGGGCGGCCACCACTGCCGGCGTGGACTGCGTCGATGTCGAGGCTGGCGAGGAGGTGACCGGCGGTGTCGCCTTCCGCCTCCAGTGCCTGGCGGAGGAACTCCCGGGTTCCGGCCGGCTCAAGCCCGTGCAGGGAGACGGCAACGGGGTTGCTCTGGCGCTTCTCCGTATCTCGCCCCGCCACCTGAAGCGCGAGGCGGTGCGATCCGACCAGCAGCAGACTCAGCGCGCGGCCGGAAGCGATCCGTGTCTCTTCACGGAAGGCGAGGAGGTTGTCCAGCATGGCAGATTCCAGCCGGTCCGCGTCGTCCACGGCGAGCACCGGCGACTCACCGGCCCGCAGCATGCCGGTGATTCGCTCGGCCGCGTAGTCGCGAATCCCGTTGGGCGCGCTTACGGTGGGTTCGGCGTGCTGGAACTGCTCGAGCATCCCCAGCAGGATCTCGGTGAACGTGACTTCGGGTTCCACGTTCATGGCGTGGAGCTGCAGTCCGTGATCGTCGCGGGAGAGGATCCGGTGCAGCAGGTGCGTGCGGCCGCTGCCGGGGTCGCCTTCGAGGATGACCACGCGCTCACCCACCTGCAGGTGCTGCAGGAGCAGGTTCATGCGCGTCTCGCGCTCGCCATCGGCGTAGTGGAAGGGTGCCTGCAGGAGCCCGCCCCCCTGGACGCTGCTGGCGTTTGTCGACATTGATGGCTCCCTGGTTTCGGCGTTGCCCGGAACGCCTGTCATTCCGCCTCAGAGTACTGCCCGCAGTGTATCAGGCCGGCGACATTGCAGTGAGGCATGGTTGGCAGTTCAAACGGCCTGTTGACAGGCCCGACGGGCGCTCGTATCATGCGCCGCATCTTGGCTAAGCCAAGGGCCGCGTCCCCTTCGTCTAGAGGCCTAGGACACCGCCCTTTCACGGCGGCGACAGGGGTTCGAATCCCCTAGGGGACGCCACTTTTTCTCTCTCGTGGTTCCCACCACCTGGCGCGGTCTCATGCATATCTTCCGAGGCGCGTCCGCTCCGAAATCCTGAACCGGCGTGTTTCCGATTCGCATTCTGTGACGTGTCCACTAGGTCATGGCGGCGCGTTGTGGCAACGTAGAGCCTCTTCAACCCAGGGTGCGTCGCGCAACGGATCTGTCTGGCTGCCCCGCCAACCTCCGGATAATGGCAGACCGTGCATCAGACAAACTCTGGCGATCAGGCCCGCTCCGCGGCTCTGGATGCGCTGCGCATCATGGATACCGCACCGGAACCCCGGTTTGATCGCTTTACGCGGCTCGCGTCCCGCCTTCTGTCCGTTCCGATCTGTGCCGTAACGCTCCTGGACGCACACCGCCAGTGGTTCAAGTCCGCAGTAGGGCTGTCCATCACGGAGACCGCCAAGAGCGACTCATTCTGTCAGTACGCGATCGGTCAGCCAGACATCCTGGAGGTACCGGACCTGCTGATGGACAGCCGCTTCGAGCACAATCCCTACGTGACTGGCGATCCGCATCTGCGCTTCTACGCCGGCGCCCCCATTGCCGCGCCGGACGGGACCCACCTTGGGACCCTCTGCGTGATGGATACCGCGCCCCGGCATCTGACGGCGGATGAGCGGGACGACCTGCTGGAGCTGGCGCGGCTGGTGGAGCGCGAACTGGCGGCGGAGGATCTCAGCGACGCCATTGCCGCCCAGCAGCGCCGCGTGCAGGCGTTCGCCGCCCGCAAGCAGGAGGCGGAGACTGCCAACCGCGCCAAGAGCGAGTTCCTGGCGCGCATGAGCCACGAGATCCGCACCCCGATGAATGGCATGCTCGGCATGCTGGAACTGCTCGACCGGACGGAGCTCAGCGCGGAACAGCGACGCTACCTGCAGGTCGCCCGCAGCTCGGGTGATCTGCTCCTGGGCCTGATCAACGACCTGCTCGATCTGTCCAGTATCGAGGCGGACAAGATGGTGTTCCGCGAGGAGCCATTCGATCCCCGCTTCGCCCTGCAGCAGGTGGATGCCCTGATGGCGCCGCTGGCGCGCGAGAAGGGCCTGACCCTGAATGTGGCGTTACCCCCGCCGCTCGCTGCCGCTCTGGTCGGTGATCCGCAGCGCGTGCACCAGGTGCTGCTCAACCTGGTTGGCAATGCCATCAAATACACCGAGCGCGGCCGCGTCGACGTTCAGGTGGCGACCACACCGGTTCACGACAATGCGCTGCGGCTGGACTTTCACATCAGCGATACCGGTCCGGGCATCGCGCTGGGCGACCGTCAGGCCATTTTCGAAGCCTTCGCCCAGGTGCACGGGAAGGCCTACGGAGAGCCCGAGGGGACGGGGCTTGGGTTGCCCATTGCCCGGAGACTGGCGGAGGGCATGGGGGGCGCGATTACTCTCGAGAGCCAGCCGGGCGAGGGCAGCACCTTCACGTTCACGGTCCCGCTTGACTACGCAAAGGAGCCGGTTACCGACGTTCGACGCCAGTCTGCTCAGGTGCCTGACGCGGAGGGACTGCAGCGTTGTCGTGTTCTGGTGGCCGAGGACGATCCTGCCAGTCGCATGGTGGCCCAGTCACTGCTGGTGCGGGACGGCCACGCCGTGACCACGGTGGCGCGGGGTGACGAGGCCCTTGAAGCCGCGCTGACCGGCGGGCCGTTCGACCTGATCCTGCTGGACGTGGAGATGCCCGGACTCACGGGGCCGGAAGTGGCCGGCCGCCTGCGGCAGCGGGAGACTGAGGGGACTGCACCGCGGGCCCGAATTGCCGCGCTTACCGCCCACGCCATGCGCGGTGACCGGGAACGATTCCTCGCCGCCGGCATGGACGACTATCTGCAGAAACCCTTGCGGCTGGATGAACTCAGGGCACTGGTACAGTCATGCGCCGTGGCGTCGGCGTCGGATGTGTCTCTGCTGCCGGACCGCGCCCACCTGCTGGACCAGTTCGGCGGCGACGAAGCGCTACTCACCGAACTGATGCAGACCTTGTACGACAGCCTGGTTGACCGGCAAGGCCTCCTGGAGCTGGCCTGGCGGGAGGGCGATTACGACGCGCTGCGCCGCGAGGTCCACGCCTTGAAAGGCATGTTCGGCAACATGGCCATGGGGGTTGCCCGTGAGCATGCGGCGCGCGCGGAAGACGCACTCGCTGGCGATCCGAACGTGTTGCCGGAGCGGGTCAGGGAGCTGGTTCACATCCTGAATGCTTTGCGTACGCAACTGGCGCCGATCTGTGCCGCTCCCGGTGGATGACCCGTGCTCGCGGAAAACCGCTCAAGGGGCGCCGGTCGCGGCCGATACGCCTTCCTGACAAGGCATTGCGCGGCGCCAATGAGTAATGTACAAGGCTTGTACGCGGGAATTAAGGAGTGTGTTGATGGGCAAGATACTGGCGGTAGACGATTCCGCGACCATGCGTCAAATGGTAGCTACTGCGCTCAAGGAAAGCGGGCACCAGGTGGTCGAGGCGGGTGATGGCAAGGAGGCGCTGACCAAGGCGCAGAGAGAGCGGTTCGATCTGGTGATTACCGACGTCAACATGCCGCACATGGATGGGCTCACCCTCATCAAGGAGCTGCGCGGTCTCGCCAACTACCGCTTCACCCCCATACTGTTTCTCACCACCGAAACCGCGGCCGACATGAAGCAGCAGGCGAAGGCGTCCGGGGCCACGGGTTGGCTGGTCAAGCCGTTCAAGCCGGATCAGCTCCTCGCAACCGTCGGCAAGGTGCTGCGATGAGCCTCGCGGCCGTCCGTATGCCCCTGGCGAGTGCGGTTACCTTGGTGCTCGCGGGCATCGCCTGGTGGCAACCCGTGCTCGCGGCCCCTGCGGTGCTCGCGGCGGGTGGGCTCTGGGCGGTTCTGGACCGGTTGTCTGCCGATGGTGAGTGGTCGGAGCCGGGCAACCAAGAGCGCGATGATGCGCTGGAGCGGGAGCTGCGCGGATTTCTCGAGGACATGAATGAGAGCCTGAACGCGGAGTTCCTGCAGATCCGGGGCGACCTGGGGCAGATCCGTTCGCTGGTCACCGATGCCGTGCAGCAACTCAACGCCAGTTTTGTCGGGGTCAACGAAAAGACCCATGAGCAGTCCGATCTTACCGAGACCGTCATGCAGACCTCATCCGAGGATGACGCCAGCGGTTCGCTGGGCATCCGGCAGTTCGTGGCCGAGACCGAGAGCATTCTCGAGAACTACGTGGAGATGGTGGTGGGGATGAGCCGCCACAGCGTGGACGCGGCGCACGCCATCGACGATATCGTCTCTCAGATGGATGCCATCGGCGGGCTGCTGCGGGACATCCGCGGTATCGCCAAGCAGACTGACCTGCTCGCGCTTAATGCCAGCATCGAGGCCGCCCGTGCCGGCGAGGCCGGCCGCGGGTTCGCGGTAGTGGCCGAGCAGGTCAGGATGTTGGCGGAGCAGGCGAATACCTTCAACGACCAGATCGCCGAGCAGGTATCCAGCGCCCGGGGCATCATCGATCACGCGAAATCGTCCGTGAGCGAGATGGCCTCGCAGGACATGAACGAATCCCTGAACGCGCGCAAGCGAATCAGTTCCATGATGCAGGATCTGGAGTCGCTGGATCAGCGGGTGGATGCCGGGCTTTCCCGGATCTCCTCGCTCACCGGCGCCATCGACGGCCACGTACAGGATGCGGTTCGGGCCCTGCAGTTCGAGGATATCTCCACCCAGTTGCTGGACAACTCGGCCAAGGGGGTGGACGGACTGGATCATTACCTCGCCGGCATCCGTGGCGTGGTCGCCGAAGTCACCGACGATGCTGCCGATGCCGCTTACGCGGACCGGCTGCGGGAGGCCCGCTCGGCGCTCGCCCGCCAGCGTGCGGCGCGGGAAGAGGAGCGCCGCTCCCTGCGCTCGGTTTCACAGAGCGATATGGGCGCGGGCGACGTCGAACTGTTCTAGTATCAACGGTTCACGTCGAGAACTGACCGACAGACACCAGACTGAGGACCTATTGATGCCACTGGCAGTGACACGCGACGAGGAAGAAGGCGAGCTGATCATCCAGGTCACGGGACAGTTCGATTTCGGGCTGCACAGGGATTTCCGCGACGCCTACCGGGACGCCAGCGACGTCAAACGGTTCGTGGTGGATCTGCAGAACACCGACTACATGGACAGCTCGGCGCTGGGCATGCTGCTGCTGCTGCGCGAGCACGCCGAGAATCAGGTGGCGCAGGTGGAGCTGCGCAACGTGCGCGGCGAGTTGGAGCGCATTCTGCGTATTGCGAACTTTCACCAGCTCTTCCCGATGCGGGGTTGATCCATGGCTGTCCTGGCGGCAACTTGCATTGAGGAAGGATCGTGACGGGCGACGCCCGTGGCAACGATCACGAACCTCCTGCGCCCGCAGTGGCCGATGCCGCCGCCACGGTGCTGCTGGTGGACGACGAACCGGTCAATCTGCAGCTCCTGAAAGGCATGCTGCGCCACCGGGAGGGCATACACCTGCTTACTGCCGCCGATGGCGCGGAGGCGGTGGAGCAGGTGCGCACCCGGCCGATTGACCTGGTTCTCATGGATGTGCTCATGCCGGCCATGGACGGCTACGAGGCCACACGTCAGATCAAGGCACTCGACGGGGACAGTTACGTCCCGGTGCTCTTCGTCACGGCGCTGAACGACGACGATCAGCTCGCCCGCTGCGTCTCCTGTGGCGGTGACGACTTTATCGCCAAGCCCGTGAATCGTGTGCAGCTCAATGCCCGGCTCGACTCATGGTTGCGCATCGCGCAGGTCTACCGCACGGTGCGGAAGCAGCGCGACTCCCTGGACGCCTACCAGCGGCGCACCGAGATCGACCAGTGGATCGCCCGGGAGGTGATGCAGCGCGCCACTGCCACGCCGCTGCTCCAGCGCGACGGCGTGCGCTTCTGCTACTGGCCGGCGGAAATTCTCAGCGGCGACATGCTGCTCGCCGCAGAGTCGCCAGAAGGCCGCTCGTTCTTCATGCTCGGGGATTTCACCGGGCACGGCATCGCCGCCAGCATCGGTACTGTGCCTACGGCGGATCTGTTCCATCGGGAAGTGGCGCGGGGTGTCGACGCCCGTGAACTGCTCAATAGCGTGAACACGAAACTGCACCAGTATCTGCCGCCCAACCTGTTCATGGCCGCGGTGCTCCTGGTGTACGATCACCATCGCGGCCGTTTCGAGATCTGGAATGGCGGCATGCCGGATGTGCTCTACCGGACCGACGACGGCACGTTGCATCGGGTGGAGTCCAGCCATCTGCCTCTGGGCGTGCAGGGCCACATGGACACCTGCGAGATCACCCGTCTCGATGCGGAGAGCGGCACGTTCCCCGACCGGGTCTGGGTGCTCAGCGATGGAGCCCAGGAGGCCCGTAACGGCGCCGGTGAGGAGTATGGGCAGGCGCGGGCGGAGGCGGCCCTGCTGGCCGGCGGGCTCGCGCAGGTGGAGGAGGAGCTGCGGACCTTCCAGGCGGTTACCGGCGATGACGTGACCATGCTCGAGCTGCGCCCCGAGGTGGCGGCAGAGCGTGACCCGGACATCGCCGCCGAGCAGGCAGGCCCGGAGTGGAGCTTCTCCATGGAGCTGGATGCCGCCGCGTTGCGAGGGACATCCCCTTTGCAGCCCATCGCAGATGGCGTCGCGCAGATGGAGCGGATGGGTGAAGATGAGCGTCAACGGTTTCTCACCGTCATGGCAGAGCTCTATTCCAATGCGCTGGAGCATGGCGTGCTGGGGCTTGATTCATCCCTCAAGACGTCGCCTGACGGGTTCACGGCGTACTACGAGAATCGCTGCAGCGCTCTGAGTGCGCTAAGCTCCGGATTTCTGCGGATTCAGGTCGGCAGAGGGCGGGATGATCGCGGTGAGCTGCTGCGCATCCGCGTGACCGACTCCGGGGCCGGTTTCGATTATGGTCGCCTGCTGCGGGACGAGACGCCTGTGGACGCATCACTTTCGGGGCGGGGGATCAAACTGCTGCGCGGCATGTGTGACTCGCTGTGTTATTTCGGGCGGGGCAATCAAGTGGAGGCGCGCTTCCGGCTCTGCCCCCGCAGGCGCAGTGAACACGCACCGGGCAACGAATGAACGTCTGAACAGCTCTTAATCAGGAATCGTGGGGAAATCGTGGGCAGGGAGCGCCGTCATCAGGAGGTAACCTGCCATTACAGCGCCACTACCCGTCTCGCTGCGTGCTGCAGTTGAAGCGCTGACCGCGGTGTCCGAGCAGCCTTTCCTGCTCGCGGACGCCCGTTCTCCCGATCTGCCCGTGATCTATGCCAGCCCGGCCTTCGAGCGCCTTACCGGCTGGGCCGCGGGGCAGATGGTCGGGAAAAACTGTCGCGTCCTGCAGCATGAGGCGTTCAACCAGCCCGGCCGGTGGCTCATGCGCGATGCGATCCGGCGCGGTTCACGATCGCGGGCACTGGTGCAGAACTGGACCCGTGACGGGCAGGCCTTTGTCAATGAAGTGACGCTTCTCCCCATTGGCAGCCCCGGGCAGTCTCCGGACTATTACCTTGGTTTTCAGCGGAATCTGACGTCCCGTGATGACACGGGCCCCGCGAGAGAGGGGCCCCGGATTGCCGATGAGCGCCGGGATGAGGGGTTGCGGGACTGTATCGCGCACCTGGAGCGTGCGTTCGGAACGGTGATCGACGCAACCACACGCCGGTGGCTGACCGTAGCTGCCACGCCCTCGGGCAATATAACGGAAGGGGGGCTGGATGCGGTCCGTGAGGACGACGATCCCAACCACTACGGGCACCCGTTCAGCCTCGACGATCTGATCGTCCAGATTCGCCGCCGCGCCGGCGATGCGGCGCCCGGTGTACCAGTGCAGGTGACGCGGGAGCCCCGTTTCCCGGAGCGCATCTTCGGTTGCCAGCAGGCCCTGGTGGATACCTTGGGGTACGTCATATCGGCCCTTCTTCGATTCAGCCCGCTTGCGGAGATCCGGATTGATCTGAGCCTGGAGCTCGGCAATGGCGAACAGGGATTCCCGCGATTCGCGATTTTCCCCGTGCCGGCGAACGGCGATCAGCCGGAACCGATCTCCGGTTCCGAGGGGCCGGACAAGGCCCTCAGCCCGTGGTCTGACCTTGCGTTCCCGGAGGTTGCGAGGCAGGTGGCGTTGTGTGGAGCGCGGCTATGGCTGGAGCCAGACTTCACTTTTCATCTTCGCCTGAGCACCCCGGTGAACCTGGCGGCAGCGCAGTATGGTGCCGGACGTTTCCGGCAAAGACACCTGAAAGTGCTGGTTGGTGAGGATAACCCGGTGAACTGGAAGATGCTCACCGGTCTGCTGCAACATCAGCATCACGAGGTGCGGGTGGCGGAGAGCGGTGTCCAGGTTCTGGACGCCCTGCAGGACGGGCGTCCGGATGTGCTGTTCCTGGATCTGTACATGCCCGGCTTGGACGGTACGGAGGTCGCCGCTCAAATTCGCGAAGAGGAGCGCCGGGAAGGGCTCCCTCGCCTGCCGATCATCGCGGTCAGCGCCGCCACCGAGCCGGAGGAACAGGGGCGCTGTCTTGCCGCCGGCATCGACGCCTTCATCGGTAAACCGGTGGATCGTGAGCACCTGCAGGCTGTGCTCTGGGAAGTGCTGGGCAATCGCCCCGGAGACGGTGAGGGGAGCAACGGCAAACCGGTCAGCCTTGCCGATCACCACGACCTGGAGCTGGATCAGGCCCTGCAGGCGCTGGATTACGATCTGGACCTGTTCGCCGGCATGCTGGACGCGTTCAGGGCCGACTTCCCGGAACGCATGGGAATGCTGCGCAACGCCTTGAGAAAGCGGGATGTGACCGAGGCTGGGTTCATTGCCCACACGCTCAAGGGGGCCTTGTCGAACTTCAATGCCGCCGAGGCGGTGGGGCTTGCCAATGCGCTGGGAGATCAGATCGGTCGAGGGCAGGTGCGGGAGGCGCGTGAAACCCTGAAACTGCTGGACGAGACGGTTCAGCGTTTCATGGGGTGGGCCGATGAGTCCGTGGAGGCGCGGCGTCGGGAGCATCGCAAGGATCGTACCGAGACCCGCGCCACGTCGGTGGATGGCCGGAGCGTGCTGGTGGTGGAGGACAGTGCTGACACCCGGCTGATGCTCACCGAGTTCCTGCGCCGGGACGGCTACGTCGTGCACTGCGCCTCCAACGGTGAGGAGGCGCTGAGTCAGCTGGCTGTCGAGACCCCGGATCTGATTCTCATGGACTGCGTCATGCCCGTGATGGATGGTCTGGAAGCGTGCCGGCGCATCAAGAGCCACGACGCCTACGCCGATGTGCCTTTGCTGATCATTACCGCGCTCAATGACGAGAGCTCCGCCGGCGAGGCGATTCGAGCAGGCGCCACGGATTTCATCACCAAACCGATCTTCCTGCCGGTTCTGCGACAGCGACTGCGCCAGCTCGTGCTGTCGCGGGAGCGGCATCAGCGCATCCGCTACCTGGCCTATCACGACAACCTCACCGGTCTGCCCAACCGCGCCCGCTTCCACCAGGAGCTGGACGAGCTCCTCCAGAGCGCGCAGGAGCGCGGAGGCGAGCACGCGCTGATGTACCTGGATCTTGACCAGTTCAAGATCGTCAACGATACCTGCGGCCACGCCGCCGGTGACGAGCTGCTGAAGGAGCTGGGCGAGGTGCTCACCCGTCAGGTGCGCAACGGCGATCTGGTGGCGCGTCTGGGTGGGGACGAATTCGGTGTGCTGCTCCGGGACTGCCGGCTGGAGAACGGCGTACTCGTGGCCGAGAAGATCATCGATGCGGTCCGCAACTTCGTCTTCTTTTGGGAGGAGCAGGCGTTCTTCATCGGTGCCAGCGCCGGGGTGGTCGCGATCAATGACGAGGGCAGCACCACGGGCGATCTGCTCAGTGCTGCGGATACCGCCTGTTATGCCGCCAAGTCCAGTGGTCGCGGGCGTGTGGAAGTCTACCGCCGTGAAGCAGGGCAGGTGCGCCAGGAGTCGGAGCAGCTCCAGCTCGTCCCGCGGATCACCCGGGCGCTGGAGGGCGACCGTTTCGTGCTCTATCGCCAGCGGATCGTATCCCTGTGCGATGTCCCCGATCACGTGCCCCATTACGAGGTTCTGGTGCGGATGCTGGACGAGGATGGAACCATTGTTCCGCCTGCGCGGTTCATCCCGTCGGCCGAACGCTACCAGGTAATGCCCCGGGTTGATCGCTGGGTGGTCCGTCACGCCCTGAAGCACCTGCGCGAGGAGCACCTGCAGGGTGGGCAGCCGGTGCGCTACAGCATCAATCTGTCCGGGACGACGCTCATCGAAAAGGGGTTTGGCGACTTCCTCGAGGAGCAGGTCAGCGTGTCGGGCGTGCCTCCCGAGTGGCTGTGTTTCGAGATCACCGAGACCGCCACCATCCGCCAGATGGATGCGGCGGTGGCCTTCATCAATCGCATCCGTAGCCTCGGCTGTACATTTGCGCTGGACGACTTCGGTGCAGGGCTGTCGTCGTTCGGCTACCTCAAGACGTTGCCGGTTGACTTCATCAAGATCGACGGCCGCTTCGTCCGTGACCTGCTGGAGGAAACCTTTGATCAGGCCATGGTCGAGGCGATTCAGCGCATCGGCAGTGTCATGGGCATCGAGACCATCGCCGAGTTCGTGGAGAACGAGGCGGTGATGGAGCGGCTGCGCGAGATCGGCGTGACCTATGCCCAGGGCTACGGAATCCACCGCCCGGAACCGTTCCCTGGTCCCCTGGAGGCATCCGCCTGAGGTGCAAGGTCGTCATCGCGTGATGGCGTGCTGAAGTGCGGCCTGCAAGTCGACGATGCGCAGCGGTTTCGTCAGGCGGTCGTTGAATCCGGTCTCGGCGGTGGCGTCGTCGTAGAGTGCATCGGCGGTCACCGCGATCACCGGAATGCCGGCCGTACGGGAGTCTGCGCGGAGCGCCTCCAGCGCCTGATGGCCGGTCATCCCTGGCAGGTGCAGATCCATGAGAATGAGATCCGGCCGCTCGGCCGCTGCCATGGCCACGCCCTTGTTGCCGTCGGTGGCTTCCAGCAGCTCCACGGTGGCCTCGCGCCGGAAGATCTCCCGCGCCAGGGCCATGTTGCTGGGGTTGTCCTCCACGTAGAGCACCCGCAGCGAACGCAGCCCGTCGGGCACGATGTCTGTCTCTTCCGGCAGCACGTCCTGTTCGCCCGCGGTGATCTCCGCCACGGTCTCCGGCCGGATCAGGGGCAGGTTGAACGTGAACGTGCTGCCCTGGTCCGGGGTGCTCTGCACATCGATGCTACCGCCCAAGAGCTGGAGGATGCGGTGCACCAGCACCAGTCCGATCCCGGTGCCCTGGATGCGGCCGCCTTCCTGGCCAAGCCGGTTGAAGGACTCGAACAGCCGGCCGCGATCCTCCTGCGGGATGCCGATGCCGGTATCGGAGATGGCGATCCACAGCCGCTGGTCGTCGTGCCAGGCGCCCAGGTAGACGTCACCACCGTCGCGGTTGTACTTGATGGCGTTGGTGAGCAAATTCAGCAGGACCTGGGTGACGCGTGTGGCGTCGGATACCAGCTCGCCGTCGAAGCGGATGTCCTGGTGCAGCGTCACCTGGCGTTCTTCGGCCATGGGCGAGACCGTGCGCAGGCTGTCGTTGACCACCTGATGCAGGTCCAGCGGCTGGTTCTCCACGTGGAGCCGACCGGATTCGATCCGCGCAAGATCCAGGACCTCGCTGATCAGGTCGAGCAGGTGCCAGCCGGCCCGCAGAATCTGCTGGATGTTCTCGTTCTGGGTGGGCGACACGGGGTTCTCCGGGTCCGCCTCCAGCAACTGCGCGAAGCCGAGAATGGCGTTGAGCGGCGTGCGCAGCTCATGGCTCATGTGGGAGAGGAACTCCGACTTCGCCCGGTTCGCTTTCTCGGCCTCCAGCCGCGCGGCGAGCAGGGCGTTTTCCACATCCTTGCGGCGGCTGATGTCCATGACCAGGCCAAGCAGGCGCAGCGGCGCACCGTCAGCCCCGCGCTCGGCATTGGCGCGGATGTGCAGCCAGCGCTGGCCGCCGTTCTGCGTGCGCACGCGGAACTCCAGGTCCACGTCCTGGCTGCTGCGCAGGCACAGGCGGATGGCGTCCAGTAGTGGGCTGCGATCGTCTGCATGGACCTGCCGCAGCAGTTGAAGGCCGGTGAGGGCAGCGGTGGTGAGAGGAAGTCCGAACAGGTTGGCCAGTTGTCCGGGAGCGCCCAGGAACGCGGCATCCGGGCGCCACTCGAAATTCACGACGCCCGCGTAGTCCTGGGCGGTAATCAGGCGCTCTTCGTTGTCGCGCAGCGCCTGCTCCACCTCCACCCGCTTGGTGGCGTCCTCCTGTATGCCCACGAAGTGGGTCAGGTGCTCATGCTCGTCGTGCACGGGGAAGATGGAAAGATCATTCCAGAAGGCCGAGCCGTCCTTGCGGTAGTTGCGCAGCATCACCCGGGCACTGGTGCCGTTACGCAGGGCATCGCGCACCACGTCCAGTGCCTCGGTGTCCGTCTCCGAACCCTGCAGGAAGCGGCAGTTGCGTTGCAGAACCTCATCCGTGGGGTAGCCGGTGATGCGCTCGAAAGCCGGGTTCGCGTAGACAATCGGCAGATCCGGGTCGGCCGCATCGGCGATGAGAATGCCGTTGACCGACGCGTCCAGGGCCTTGGACTGCAGGCGGACCTTTTCCTCGGTCTCCCGGCGTTCGGTGATGTCCAGCGCCTTGATGCACAGGGCGTAGGTACGGCCGTCCTCGTCGTTCAGGGGGAACCGCTCCGTGATGAAATACCGAGTGCGCCCCTCCAGCGTGATGCTCTCCTCGTGCTCCTGTACCGTGCCGGCATCGAACACGGACTGCTCACGCTCGCGGTTGCGGCTGGCGACGGTGTCCGGCAAGAGGTCGGTGTCGCGCCGCCCGATTGCACCGCCTGGTTCCAGGCCGAGCCACGCCTCGAACGCGTCATTGGCGAAGATGTAACGGCCATGCGGGTCCTTCAGGGCCGTGACCACCGGCGAGCGGTTGACGATGGCGTGCAGGCGCGCCTCGCTCTCGCGGGATTCGCGCTCCGCGCGCTTGATGCGCGTGTTGTCGAAGAAGGTGATAACCGCGCCGCCGACGTTGCGCTGCTCGTCGTAGTAGGGCTGCATGCGCAGCAGGTAGTAGCGCATCACCGGGCTGGCCGCGCTGTGCTCGGCGCCTTCCTCGGTGGTGTGCAGGGTCTGGCTGATCTGGACCTCCACCTGCTCGCCGCGGCGGATGACCCGCTGCAGGCGCTGCCGGAACTGTGGCACGTCGACACGGCGATCCACGTCCAGCAGCGGGGTGTCCACCAGATCGTCGGTACCGATGAAGATCTGGTCGCAAGCCGGGTTGTGGAACTTGATGCGGAGTTTTTCGTCCACTACCACCAGCGGGTCGGCCAGGCTGTCGTTGACGTTGCGCAGATCGTTGTAGGCGGCGTTGAGTTCGTCCGTCTTGCTGTTGAGCTCCTCGTTGACGGTGGTCAGCTCTTCATTGGTGGACTGCAGTTCCTCGTTGGTGGTCTCCATTTCCTCGTTGGAGGACTGGAGTTCCTCGTTGGACGACTGCAGCTCCTCGTTGGAGGACTGCAGTTCCTCATTGGTGGTTTCCAGCTCCTCGATCACTGTCTGGAGGTGTTCCCGCGTGGTGGCGAGTTCGTCCTCCAGTTCGCTGATCCGCTGCTGGGTGGCTTCGTCGTCCGCGTCACCGGCATCCGTGGCGCCGTCCCCGGCCTCGGGGTCGCCGCCGGCGGCTGTCGGTACCGGGTCGAAGCAGATCAGGTAGAGAAGCTCCTCGTCCAGCTCGCCGGTCACCGGGTGGACGGAGACCCGCACCCGTTCCTCCTGGTCCGGGACGTGGATGGCGCGGCTGTAGGCGGAGACCCGGTTCTTCTTGACCCGGGTGACCAGCGCCGACATGTCCACCCGCAGCTCCCGTCGGACCAGGTTGCGCACCGTGAAGTCCGGGTCGCCGTGGGGAATGCACAGATAGCGGGACGTGTCGCCCAGGATGTGCTGGATCTGCAGGGTCTCGTCCACCAGCAGGCCGGCCGGGGCGTACTGCTCCATGGTGGCCCGGATCATGCGGTCGTACGGGCTGAGCTTGGGCTGGCGGCGAGCCGGAGATTCCGAGTCATCGTTCGCCGTTGTGCCGACGCCACCGGCGCGGTAGGGCATGGTGGAGTAGCTACTGCGGCTGCCGCGCTGCTGGAAGATCTTCCAGGTGGACTCCAGCGGCAGGAACAGATGCTCGTGCCGCGTCACGTTCTCGGACTTGCCGAGGAACAGCAGTCCGCCCGGGTTGACGGCGTAGTGGAACAGCTCGAACAGCCGCTTCTGCGTATCGTTGTTGAAGTAGATCAGCAGATTGCGGCAGCTCAGGAGATCCAGGCGCAGGAAGGGTGGGTCGTGCAGCAGGTCCTGCCGGGCGAATACAAGCATCTCCCGCAGGCTCTTCACGACCTTGTACTGATCGCCGTACGGCTGGAAGTAGCGGTTGACCGTCTCCTGATCCAGCTCCACCAGCGATGTGGCGTTGTAGACGCCGCGGCGCGCGGTATTGAGCGCGGGCTCATCCAGGTCCGTTGCGAAGATCTGGATGCGGTAGTCCCGGACCCGCGCCCCGAGCATTTCGCTCAACAGAATGGCGAGGGTGTAGGCCTCCTCGCCAGTGGCGCAGCCGGGGACCCAGATGCGGATATCATCGCCCGGGCGGCGATTGCGCAGCAGGTGGTGGAGCTGTTCCCGCAGCGCCTCGAACGCCTCCGGGTCGCGGAAGAACGAGGTCACGGAGATGAGAATGTCCTGACAGAAGAGCCCGACCTCTTCGGGGTCTTCTTCCAGCAGCCGCAGGTAGTTCTCCAGTTCGTTGAGGTGGCGTGCGGCCATGCGCCGGCGCAGGCGCCGGTGAACCGTCTTCTCCTTGTAGGCGGACAGGTCCAGCCCGGTCTGCTGATGAACGAGCCGTGTAATCCGTTCGTAGACCGGCGCTTCCGGCTGCTCGGGTTGGGTAAGAAGGGCGCGGCCCGCCATCTCCACCAGCCGCTGGAGCTCGCCGGCGACGCGGTCCGGCGGCATCACCAGATCGATGCACCCGGTCTCCATGGCCGCCCGCGGCATGCCGTCGTACTTTGCCGTCTCCGGTGCCTGTACCAGGGTGAATCCGCCACCGGCCTTGATGGCGCGCACCCCGTGGCTGCCGTCGCTGCCCGTGCCGGAGAGCACCACCGCGATGGCGTGCTCGCCGAAATCATCCGCCAGAGAGCGGAAGAAGCCGTCCACCGACGGCTTGGGTACGGGGCGGTCTTCCGGCGCGGTCAGCCGGAGCTGGCCGTTTTCCACCACGATGTTCTTGTTGGCGGGCGTGATGTAGATGGTGTTGGCCTCGATGGCCATGCCGTCCGCCACCTGAGCGACTCTGAGCCGTGTCTCCCGCCCCAGAAGCTGCACGAGCATGCTTTCGTGCCGGGGTGAGAGGTGCTGGGCAATGATGTAGGCCATGGAGGTGCCGGTGGGCAGGTGGCCGACGAAGGCGCGCAGTGCTTCCAGGCCGCCCGCGGAGGCGCCGATGCCCACGACGGTGAGTTCGCGCTCGTTCGCAGGGAGTTCGGTGCTGGAGTCGTCAGCGGCGGACTCTGTCATTCGCAGCCTCTGGGCGGCTGCTGTCTGGCAGCCGTGTGGATGAGTCGGGCGTCGGCGTCGCGTCATCCGTGCGGGGCAGCCAACAACGCGATTCATTCTATGGAGGGGCGAGGAGGGCCGCAACCGCGGGTTTCGCCCTTCGACAGCGCGTCTTTGCTGGCGTCGATTTCCGTGCTCAAGCCCGCAGGTGGTCCGCCGATAACCCGGATTGAGTAGCGCTTGCCGGGTCACGGGTCCGGCGCGCGGGCATGCGCGGTTCGCGATGGTGCGAATCCCCAGCACGGAGAGATACAGATGGCTCTGGTGAAGAAATCCGAACTGGACAACGGAGGTTCGGAGCACGACGCGGAGTCGGGAGGCTCCACGGCCGACAACGGGCAGCACTCACGCCGCGAGGCGGAGGCGGCACGGCGCCGGGCGCGCACCCTGGCCAAACGTCAGCAGGCCGCCGAGCGGATCGCCGCGGCCGTGGCGCAGCTCGGCAGCAGCGTTGCCCAGTCGTCATCCGCTGCGGAGGAGCTGCGCCGCTCCATGAACCAGATCGCCGTGGGCGCCGAACAGGCCTCCGGATCCTCGCAGGAGACCCTCGGGTCGGTCTCCCAGGTGGCGAGTGCGGTCACCCAGCAGCGGGACAACACCCGCGCGGCGGTGAAGCGGCTCGACACCATGACCGAACAGGTCACCAGTAGCGGTGATGCCATCGAGGACCTGGTAGACGTGGTGAAACGGGGCATCGAACGCCAGGGGCGTGCGGTGGAAGGGGCGGATACGCTCTCTACGCGGGCGGAAGAGGTGGGCGACATCGTCAAGGCGGTGACCCGGATCGCCGATCAGACCAACCTCCTGGCCCTGAACGCCGCCATCGAAGCGGCCGGGGCCGGCCAGCACGGCCAGGGCTTCGCAGTGGTCGCAGACGAGGTGCGCAGCCTTGCGGAGCTGTCGCAGAAGAGCGCTTCCGAAATTCAGGAGCTGGTGACGCGCATCCAGACGGAGGTGGAGGCCGTCACCGGTGACATCCGCCGGACCGCGGAGCAGGGTCAGGAGAACGCAGACGCCGGCGACCGGATCACGCAGCAGCTCGAAGACGTCCGCAAGTCCATGGAGACCATGCAGGCCAGCGGCCAGTCCATTCGCCGCATCGCCGACGAGTCGGCGGAAGCGGCCGAACGGGTGCAGAAGGAGGCCGAGACCATCGCCAGCGCCGCCGAAGAGCAGGCGTCCGCCTGTGAAGAGGCGGTGCGCATGGCGGGTGAGCAGACCAGCGCACTGAACCAGTGCCAGGAGGCCACCGAGAACCTCTCGGAGCTGTCCGAGAACCTCCGCGACAACACCGACATCGATCGCAGCGCCGAGGAAGTGGCGGCGGCGGCCGAGCAGCTGGCGACGTCGGTGGAGGAGATCCATCGCTCGTCCACGCAGGTGTCCACGGCCATCGAGCAGATCAACAAGGGCGCGCGCCAGCAGAGTCGCGCCGGCGAGGCGGCGGCCGCCGCCATCACCCAGCTTGAGCAGGGCGCCAACCAGGCGTCGGAGCAGACGCAGAAGATCCTGGAACTGGGCGACGAGGCGTTCACCAAGTTGCAGGAGAACCGCCAGACCGTCGAGGAGCTTGCCAGCAGCGTTGCGACTGGCGCGGATCAGTCCCGCGATGTGCGTAAGCGCGTGCGCGAACTGGAACTTGTGACCCGCCGCATCGACAAGACCATGGGTGGCATCAACATGGTCAACGTCCAGACCAGCATGCTGGCCGTCAATGGCGGCATCGAGGCGGCCCGCGCCGGGGAGCATGGAAAGGGATTCACGGTGGTCGCCACCGACATCCGCAACCTGGCCTCGGATGCCTCGGAGAATGCCGGCCGCATCGAGGAGGTGGTCGGCCTGGCCCAGGATGACATCGCCGACGTGCGCTCACTGATGGAGCAGATCGCTGCGAGCGCTGACGAGGAGACCCAGAACAACGAAAGCATCCTGCGCGACCTTCGCAAGGTGGAAGACACGGTAAAAAGGGTGATGGAGGGGAACCGGGAGATCGCCGAAGCCTCGCGCACCATTACCGAGTCCGTTGGCGAGGCGAAAACGGGGATCGAGCAGATCGCCGCCGCGGCCACGGAGGCCGAACAGTCCACCAGCGAGGCCGCCACGGCGTCCACCCAGCAGCACCAGGCCGGGGAAGAGCTGGCGGCCGCGGCCGAGGAGATCGCCTCCCTGGCGGATCAGCTGCAGAACGGTGGGTGATCCGGTGAGCGCTGGCATGGGCACGGCAGGCGAAGTACAGACGGCACCGGGGGACAGTGACGGTCAGCACCTGGTGTTCGCCCTGGGTGACGGAGCCTACACGGTCGCCATGGCGCCGGTGCGGGAGATAATCCGCGTCCCTGAGGTCACACCGGTCCCGCTCAGCCACGACGCCGTGATCGGCGCCGTGAACCTGCGTGGCCAGGTCATTCCGGTGGCAGATCTGCGCCAGCTTCTCGGGTATCCCGCCGTCGAACCGGGGGAGGATGCGCGCGTGCTGGTCACCAGCCTGCGTGACGGGCTGGGGCTGCTGGTGGACGCGGTGCTGGAAGCCACCGTCCTTGATCCCGGCGATGTCCGGCCCGCCGAGAACGTCACCGGCGTCGTCGATCTGCCCTGGCTGGAAGGGGTGGTGCACCGCTGCGACCGCCTGGTGCAGTGCGTCGACCTGGAGCGCCTCATTGCCAATGTTGGCCTGGAGATCGTGACCACCGAGACCCTGGAGCGCTCCGGGGGCGGCAGCCTGGGGGGCACGGCGGAACAGGCGGAAACGGCCGGGCAGCGGCGGGAACTCATTGGACTGGATGTGGCGGGACAGACGTTTGCACTGCCGTTGCGCCAGGTGGTCGAGATCCTGCGCGAACCGGAGGTGACCACCGCCGTCCCGGACGGCCCGCCCGCCATGCTCGGGATCGCCGACTGGCGCGACCGCCCGCTGCCGCTACTGGACCTGGCCCGCTACTTCGATCTGCCGGAGCACGATGGCGAAGCGGAGCGGCGCGTCCTGGTTGTGCCGCTGGCCGGCGACCGGGATTCCCTCGACGGCGCCGTGGTGGGGCTGGTGGCGGATGCGGCCCGGGAGGTTCTGCGGGTACCCGCTCACCGGGTCGACCCGCTGCCAGAGATCATGCGCCAGGGTGGCGGCCTGCAGGAGTGCAGCGCCGTGGGACGGCTGGAGGATGGCCGTCTGGTGTCGGTTCTGGACGCCGAGCAGCTCCTGCACGACCGGGATCTGGCAGCTGTGCTCAATCGCGATGACGTCTCCGGTGCCGCCGACGATCCGTCGGCGGTGGAGCAGTTCGTGACCTTCGAGCTGGCAGGGCGCCCGTACGGTGTGCCAATCGACGCGGTGAAGGAGATTCTGCGCCCGCCCGAGCGGCTCACACGGGTGCCGCGGGCGCCCGCGCTGGTGGAGGGGGCGTTGAACCTGCGCGGCAGTATTCTGCCCATCATCGGGCTGCGCGACTACCTGGGGCTCGGTCCGGTTCCCGACAGTGAGCGGGCACGGGTGCTGGTGCTGCGGCGGGAGTCGGGCTGGCTCGGCTTCGGGGTGGATGCGGTGCTCAGCGTTGAACAGGTGGCCCGCGCCAGCATTGCTCCGGCCCCGGGCAACGCCACACGACACACCGACCTGCTTACGCGGGTTGCCATGGATGACAACGGCGGCATGACGCTCTTACTGGACCCTGCCGGCCTGGCCGCGCGGGTCGAAGCGGCGGCCGAAGAGGTCGCCATGGCAAACCTGGAGCCCCAATGCTGACAGTTCTGGTCGTTGACGACTCGGCGCTGATGCGCCGTGCCCTGCGGGAGGCGCTCGAAGCAGAGCCGGATATCCGCGTGGAGATTGCGCGGAATGGCGAGGATGCCCTGGAGCAGGTGCAGCGGCTGCGGCCGGATGTGATCACCCTGGACATTCACATGCCGACCATGGATGGCCTCACCTGTCTGAGCCACCTCATGGTCATGGACAACCCGTGTCCGGTGATCATGGTCTCCTCATTGACGGAGAAGGGCGCGCTCGCGACGTTCGAGGCCATCGAACTCGGTGCTTTCGACTATATCGCCAAACCCGGCGGAACGATCTCCACGGATCTGGAGAGTATCCAGCGGGATCTGGTCGCCAAGGTCCGTGCAGCAGCGGGAGGGCGCCGTCTCGGCCGGACATCGGCTGAGCCGGCCGCGAAACCGGCACCACCGCAGCCGCGGCCGGCGCGGAGCGGGGGTGCCGTGGAGCGTCTGCTCGTCATCGGTGTCTCCACCGGTGGGCCGCGGACGCTGGAGGAAATTCTGCCACGGCTGCCGGCGGACCTGGACTGGCCCGTGCTGGTGATCCAGCACATGCCTGCCAGCTTTACCAGCGTGTTCGCCCGCCGTCTCGACGGTATGTGCGCCATGGCGGTGCAGGAGATCGCCCGGCCCACTGCCCTTGAGGTGGGCGTCATCCACGTGGCGCGCGGCGATGCGGACATCACCCTGAGCCGCCGCGCCCAAGGGCTGACGCTGGTGCCGACGCCGGCCAACCCGGACTATCTCTGGCACCCTTCTGTTGGCCGTTTTCTGGAAAGTGCTGATGGCCAGGTGGATGCCGGCGCGCTGGTGGGCGTGCTCCTCACCGGCATGGGTGACGACGGCGCGGCCGCCATGGCGGCCTGGCATCGTCGCGGCGCACGGACCATTGCGGAATCCGAGGAGACGGCGGTGGTCTTCGGCATGCCGCACGAGCTGATCGAACAGGGCGGTGCCCAGGAGATCCTGCCTTGCCACCGGATTGGCGCCCGTCTGCTGGACTGGCTCCGTGACGGGGAGGTGGCCTGATGCCTTTGATCCGACGCGATGACGCTGCTCCGGCACCGGGGCAGGAGCGGCGCGAGATCCCGCGAGACAGGGAAGGGCTGATCGCCCAGCTCGATGACAAGCGTCCGGTGGCGAGGCGGCGTGCCTCGCGGGAGCTGGCTGGTGATGCCGGCGCCGTCGACGCGCTCTGCGACGCACTGGAGCGGGAGCAGGACGAGGGCTGTCGCCACGCCATGCTCACGGCGCTGCTGGTCACTGGCGGTCAGCGGGTGCAGGAGCGGCTGCTGCCAC
This sequence comes from Aquisalimonas sp., assembly GCA_007126095.1. Taxonomy (GTDB): domain Bacteria; phylum Pseudomonadota; class Gammaproteobacteria; order Nitrococcales; family Aquisalimonadaceae; genus Aquisalimonas. The sequence continues at coordinate 49,296 of SLBZ01000079.1, read as the reverse complement.
TCCTGCGCAGCGAGGATGCCGCCCTGCGCAACGGTGCTATCGAGGTGCTTCAGGGCATGCCGAAGCTCGCCGCGGGGTACATGGATGAGCTCCTGGCGGATCCCGACTCCGACGTGCGCATCTTCGCCGTGAACATCCTGGAGTCGCTGCGTCACGAGCGCGTGCCCGACTGGCTTCGCGGTGTTCTCGAGCGCGACGATCACGTGAACGTGTGCGCCGCGGCGGTGGATGTGCTCACCGAAGTGGGCGACGACCACTGCCTCGATGCCTTGCGCCAGCTGCCCGCCCGGTTTCCCGGTGAGCCCTTCATCGCCTTCGCGGTCCGCACGGCGGAGCGGCGCATCACCGGTGAGGAGCGCGGTGATGGCCGCTGACGCTCCCCGTGAGGCAACGGAGGTGCCCGGCATCGGGTACGAGGATTTCACCCGCTTCCGCGAATTTTACTACCGCAAGACCGGCAACTGGTTCGAGGAGAACAAGCGCTACTACGTGGACAAGCGCCTGCTGGCCCGCATGCGTGCCACGGGTTGCGGTACGTTCCGCGAATACTTCGTGCGCCTGCGTTTCGAGACGGACGGCGCCGAGCTGCAGGAACTGGTCAATAGCATGACCGTGAACGAGACGTACTTCTTTCGCGAGGAGTACCAGTTCCAGTGCCTGGTGCGGTCCATGCTCCCGCGGGTGGTGAAGCGCAAGAAGCCGGGCGAGACCGTGCGCATCTGGTCGCTGCCCTGTTCCACGGGTGAAGAGGTGTATTCCCTGGCGCTGTACCTGCTGGAGTACTGGGACGATGTGGACGATTACAACGTGGAACTGATCGGCTCCGACATAGACACCCGCGCACTGGAGAAGGCGAATCAGGGGATCTACGAGGGTCGTGCCCTGCACGCCCTGCCGGGACCGCTGCTGAAGCGCTATTTCCGGCGGCTGCCCGATGGTAGCCACCAGATCCTCAAGAGCATCCGCGATTCCATCCGCATTAGCCGCGTCAATCTCCAAGATCCGCTGGAGACCCGCCCCTATCGCGGCTTCGATGTTGTGTTCTGTCGCAACCTGTTGATCTATTTCGATGATGCAGCCCGGAGACGGGCGGCGGAGACGCTCTACGATGCCCTCAACCCGGGCGGCTACATCTGCCTCGGGCACTCAGAGTTCATGAGCCGCATCTCGTCGCTGTTCAAGCCGGCGCGCTTCCCCGAGGCCATCGTCTACCAGAGACCGGAGGAGGACCAGACATGACGCGCGTACTGGTTGTTGATGACGCCCAGACCGTTCGCCTCTACCACCGAGAACTGCTGGAGCAGGACGGGTTCGACGTCGACGAGGCCGTCAACGGGCTTGAGGCACTGGAGCGTCTTGCCGATACACCGTATGACCTGCTGCTGGTAGACGTGAACATGCCACGAATGGATGGCTACACGTGCGTCCGCCGGGTGCGTACGGACGGGCCCGACATCGGCGTGCCCGTCATCATGGTCACGACGGAAGGCGCGGCCGGGGACCGGGAACAGGCCCTGAGCGCCGGCGCCAACCTGCACATGGCCAAGCCCGTGCAGCCGGAAGTGCTGCTGAGTCGGGTGCGGCTCATGAGTGGAGTGTTGTCATGAATCCCCTGTTGAAACAATTCGTGGAAGAGACCCGGGAGTTTCTCGAGGACGCGGCCTCCGGCCTGCTGGCGCTGGAGAAAGACCCGACCGACCGAGATGCCATGGACCGGGTATTCCGGGCCATGCACAGCACCAAGGGCGGCTCCGGTCTGTTCGACTTCGACCCCATGACCGACCTCATGCACCAGGCCGAGAACCTGCTGGACGAAGTCCGCCAGGGCGAGCGCCCGCTGCAGGGGGCGCTGGTGGACCAGCTCCTGGACGTGCTCGATCAGGTCAACCGCTGGATCGACGCCATCGAGCGTGACGAGGTGCTGCCGCCGGACGCGGCCGCCGCCAGCCAGGCCCTGGTCGACAAGCTGCGCCATGCCGCGGGTGACACCGTCGACACGGCAGCCGACGCCGATGCGGCTCCGGTCGCGGAGCCGGTGGCCCCGGACACCCCGACGCCGGCTCCCCCCGTCGAGGATGCCGGCTGGCAACCCGAATGGCTTGCGGCGATACCGGATGCGCAGCGGCGTGAAGCCGTGATGGCCGCCTGGCAGGACGGGGCGGAGCTGGCGCTGTTCGAGTTTCAGCCCGAAAGCGGGGCCTTCTTCACGGGCGGTGATCCGCTGCTGCTGGTCCGCAACGTGGAGAGGCTGGTATGGCTGGCCATCGAGCCCGCCACACCCTGGGACGAACCGGAGTCCATGGACGCCTATGACTGCCGGCTGCGATTCCGCGGCCTGGCCAGCAGCGGTGCGGATGCGGTGGCTGCGGAGTTTGCGTTCGAGGACGAGGAGACCCTGCGTTGCGAGCGCGTGCCGGCGGACGCCCTGGTTTTCGCGGGCGGTGAGCCTGGTGACGCCACCATGCTGGAGGAGTTTCTCGCCAGCGCGCCCGAACTCCACGCCGCTGGCGACCATACGGCGTTGCGGCGCTCCGCAGAAGCCATGGCCACTCTGGTCAGCCCGGACATCCGGGAGGGCAGTGCGTTGGCCTGGCTGGTCGTGGCGCTGGATGCCGACCGTCAGGACCACGTGGCCGCACTCTTGCGGGAGCTGGGAGTGGCCGTGACGACGCCGTCGGCGCAGGAGCCGGAACCGGAACCCGAGCCCGAACCGGACCCGGACTATACGGAAGCCGCGCCCGCGTCTGTTGCCGCCGTGGGCCCGGTGGGGGACGCAGCACCGCTGGCGGGCGAGTCCCGCGCGGACGTGTCGGCGATCGATCCGCAGGCGGTGCGTGCCGTCATGCAGGAGCAGTTGGCCATGCTGGGCGCGGTGGACACCGATGATGCGGCAGCGGCCGGTCATGTTGCCGCGGCCGGCCGTGTGCTCAAGCGGGCCCTGGTTGCCCTGGGCGAGGCGGATGACGCTGTCGACACGGCGCTGGAGAACGCCGCCAAGGGTGATCTGGAGCCCCTGCGCGCGGTTGTTCAGGGCGGTGCACAGGGCGTTCCGGCGACGTCCGCGGCCCCTGCGGTTGAGACGGCGGGTGGAGAGCGATCGACCAAGAGCTTCCGCGTGGATGCCGAGAGCATCGATTTCCTGGGCGACCTGGTCGGTGAACTGGTGGTCGCCAAGAACAGCTTCCCGTTCCTCGCTGAACGGGCCGAGCACGAGTATGGCGTGCGCGATCTTGCGCGGGAACTGAAAGAGCGCTTTAACGTCATCAGCCGCATTGCACAGGACATGCAGGGCGCCGTCATGCAGGTGCAGATGCTGCCCATGGCGCAGATCTTCCAGCGATTCCCGCGCCTCGTAAGAGATCTCTCCCGGCGTCTGGACAAGCAGATCGAGTTGGTGCAGGAAGGCGAGCAGACCGAGGCGGACAAGACCGTCATCGAGGTCCTCGGCGAGCCGCTGACGCACATGGTCCGCAACAGCATCGATCACGGCATCGAGTCGCCCGAGGCACGGCAGGCGGCGGGCAAGCCCGCCCAGGGCACGATCCGCCTGGCGGCGCGCCAGGAGGGCGAGCATGTCATCGTCGAAGTGGAGGACGACGGCGGCGGGCTGGATCCGGCCGCCCTGCGCCGCAAGGCCGTGGACAAGGAGCTGATCAGCCAGGCGGAAGCGGAGCGGCTCACCGATCAAGAGAGCCTGCAGCTGATCTTCACCCCCGGATTCTCTACCCGCGACGCCGTATCCGATCTCTCCGGCCGTGGCGTCGGCATGGACGTGGTCCGCAGCACCGTGAATCGCTACGGTGGCTCCGTGTCCGTGGCCAGCGAGCAGGGCCGGGGCACGCGGCTGCGCCTTGCCATGCCACTGACCATGGCCGTGTCCTACGTCATGGGCGTGGAGGTGGCCGGCCAGCTTTTTGGTGTCCCCATGGAGAGCGTGGTGGAGACGGTGCGGCTGCCTGAGTCTGCCGTCCGAAAAGTCAAACAGGAGGAGGCGGTCGTGCTCCGCGACGAGGTGATCCCGCTGCGGCGCCTGGATAAGCTCCTCATGCTCGACGGCGCCCAGAGTGATCGCCGGGCGCGGGTGGATGCCACGTACGACGAGCCCCAGGTGACTGTGCTCGTGGTGCGGCAGCCCGAGGGCCCCGTCGGGCTGGTTGTGGACGACTTCCAGGAGGGCCTCGATGTGATCGTCAAGCCCATGGAAGGTGTGCTGGCAAGTATCCGCGCTTACTCCGGTACGGCCCTGCTCGGCGATGGCCGTGTGCTTCTGGTGCTCAACCTCAGGGAGTTGCTCTGACATGCCCATCGACTACCGCAAGACCGTGGCCCGGCTCGAGGGAACGTGCACCGTCGAGGAAGCGGAGGAACTGTTACAGTGGCTGCAGGCCAATCCCCAGGGCAAGGTCAACCTCAAGGAGTGCGGCCATCTGCATGCCGCCGTGCTGCAGGTGCTCATGGCGGTGCGTCCGCCACTCTCTGCAGAGCCGTCCGATCCGTTTCTGGCGCGCTGGGTCACCCCCGCGATCACTGGCACATAACCATGACGCCATCGGTGTAAGCCATGACGACTGAACCCTTCGTGGTCGCCGTTTCCAACCGCAAGGGCGGGACCGGGAAATCGACGACGGCGGTGAATCTTGCCGCCGCCTGGGCGCGACAGGGCCTGCGCACCCTGGTGATCGACCTGGACAGCCAGGGACATGCGGCACTCGGTCTCGGCGTGAGGCCGGCGCGTGGCCAGCCGGGCAGTCAGCAACTTCTGGCCGGCGAGGTGGAGCAGCTGTCGGCCGTGGTGGTGCCGTCGCGTGTCGAGGGCGTGGACGTGATTCCGGCGGATACCCGTGCGCCGCGTGAGCCCGATGCCCCGCCGGAACGGCTCGCCGCACTCCTCGCAGCGTCCGATACGCCCTGGGACCGGGTCATCATCGATACGCCGCCGTCGGCCGGTGCGTTGCTGGAGAATGCCCTTGGTGCCGCCCACGGCGTGGTCGTTCCGTTGCAGCCCCACGCCCTTGCCGCCGAGGGTGTGCGTCAGCTGGTTCAGCTGTTTTTCCGCATTGCCAGCCGCGTCAATCCCCGGCTCCAGTACCTGGCCATCCTGCCGGTCATGCGTGATCCGCGGGTGCGCCTCCACCGCCAGGTGGTGGACGACCTCGCCCATCAGTTCGGCGCGTTCCGCATGCTTCGGGGAGTGCGCTCGGACATCCGGCTTGCCGAGGCGTTTGCAGCGGAGCGTTCCATCCTTGAGTATGCGCCCTCAAGCCGCGGTGCCATGGACTACCGGCTGCTTGCCGACGAGCTGGAAGCCCTCTGGGAAATTGCCTGACGGCAAGGGAGCGCAACCGCATGCAGGGAGGAGGCGTTCGGTGAATCTGTGGCTCGACACTTACCGACTACTCCTGGCTGCGGCGCTCGTCGGCCTCGGCGCCGTCGCCACGCTGTCGTCCGGCGGTCTGGTGCTCACCGGCGCCGCCGGGTTCACCGGCGTTGAATCACTGCTCGGCGATCTTTCCGTCTTCTCCGGTCTGGCGTTCGCATTGGCCGGCGCCGGCTGGATGACCCTGTTCGCCGGTGTCGCGACGGTCGCCGCGTCGCTTGCCGCCATCGCGGTCGCGGCGTCGCTGCTGGCCTTGACCGGCGGATGGGTGGTCCCCGCCGACGTGCCCGGCGGCAGCGTTGGCGGTCTGGTTGCGGCCGTGCTGCTGGTCGCCAGCCTCCCGGATCGCGTGCCCTTTCCCTGGCGCGCCGCCGGTGCCACGGCCCTGATTGCGGCGGTCGCGCTATGGTTACTCGATGTACCGATGGCTGCGCTCGCGATGGGGCTGGCCGGTGGATTCCTGCTGCCCGGAACGCCGCACCCCGGGGACGTCTCACGGTTGCAAGGACGGGCCAGTCTCCTGCTCCCCGTTGCAGCGTTCGGTGGTGTGCTGCTGGGCACGTTGTTGCTCTGGCAGGTAATCCTGCACGAGGAGCGCGGGCACTGGGTGGAGCGCACCGAGGGCGTTCTCGACCGCTTCCACGTCGTGGTCGCCTCTGATCTGGGGCTGCGGGTGGAGGCCATGGAGCGCATGGCGCGGCGCCTTGAACAGCGGCCGGACCTGACCGAAGAGGAGTGGCGAAGCGACGCCGCGGCCTACCTCACCCACTTTCCGGATCTGGAAGGCGTCGGTCTGTTGGGACCGGAGGGCGTGCTGCGCTGGTCGCAGGGCCGGTTGTGGCGGGAGGCCATGGCGCCCGAAGCGTTTCAGCATGACCGCCGCGCGGCCCTGCCATTGGAAGCCGCCGCCGAGACTGGTCGTACACGTCTCTCGCCGGTATTCCAGCGGCTCCGGGACAGCGCCTTCGTCTACATGATTACACCGGCCCCGCATCAGGGAGGGGACGGCGGATTCCTGATTGGTGTGCGCCGGCTCGATGGGTTGTTCCGGCATGCCCGCGCCGGTGTCGAGCCCGGTTTCGTCTTTCAGGTCCGCGAGCGCGACGGCGCGCACGTGTTCGGCCCGGAGGTCGGGCCTGGTGAGGGTGGTCTCGTCCAGGCGGAGCGAACGGTCGCCCTGTACGGTGCGACCTGGACAGCCACCGCCTGGCCCGATCTGCCGCTGATCGCCGCGGAGCGGTCACGGGTCGGCGATGTGGTGCTGTTCAGCGGCGTGCTGCTGGCGCTGATCGGCCTGGTGGCCATGCGTCTGGCCCTGCTGGCCCGGGAGCGCGCCGTGACCGCCGCCCGGAATGCCGAGGCCTTGCAACTGGTGATGGTGGAGCGGGAACGCACGGAGGCCCGCCGGCAGGCTACGGCCCTGCGTCTCGAGCACACGCTGGATGGTCTGGCTGATGGCTTTCTCACACTCGATGCCGGCTATCGGGTGACCTATGTCAACCGGGTGATCTGCGAAATGGCTGGGATCAAGGGACGAGACGTGATCGGGAAGCCGTTGTGGAACCTGTTCCCGGAGAACCGCGCCATCTACGATCCGCTGTATACCAAGGTAATGGAGACCGGCCAGCCGCTGGTGGAGGAGGTGCGTGATCCGGCGCTGAACCGCTGGCTGGACGTCCGCGTCTATCCCACCGAGGACGGCGTGGCCGTCTACCTGCGGGACATTTCGGAGGCGCGGGAGAGCCGGGATCAGCTCCGTTTCCAGGCCCAGATCCTCGAGCAGATCCACGAGGCCGTGATCGGTTCGGACCTGGCGGGCAACATCACCTTCTGGAATGGCGGTGCCGAACGTCTGTTCGGGTATCAGGCAGAGGCCATGGTGGGCAGCCCGCTGCGGCTGCTACGCCCCGGGCCGGATCAGTTGTCCCTGCGCCGTGAGTTCATGGAGCCGGTGCTTCTCAAGGGGGCGCACGAGCTGCAGCTGCAGCTCGAGAACAGTGACGGTGAGGCGTTCGCGGCGATGATCTCCCTCTCTCTGACTCGTGACTCGGAGGGGCGGGCCACCGGTGTGCTGGCCTTCATTCTCGATGTGACGCAACGGGTGGAGTTCGAGACCGATCTGCAGGAAGCGCTTACCCGTGCGCAGATCTACGCCCGGAGGCTGCGGGAGCTGGGCCGCATTTCTCTGGCGCTGAACACCACCAGCAACTGGCGACGGGCCGTGGACACACTGGCCCGGGAGTCGCGTGAGCTGCTCGAGTCGCACCTGTGTCAGGTGACGGTGCTGGACAGCACCGCGGGGCAGGGGTTGTCATCGGTGATCGCGGCTTCGGAGAAGTACGCCGGTTTCAGTGACAGCCAGGAGCTGATTGCCCCCGACTGGCTGTGGGAGCAACTGCGGCGGTCCCAGGCGCCGGTTCTGCTGACCGAGGCAGAATTCGAGGACGAAAACGGCGAAGCGGGCTTTCCGCGCTGTGGTCTCGGTGTTCCCATCGTCAATCATGACGCAAGGGTGATCGGCATGGTGTTCTGTGCCGACCGCTACCGGGGCGAGTTCACCGCTGACGATGAGGCGATCGGAGTACAGCTAGCCCAGTATGCCGGCGCGGTGCTGTCCAAGAGCGAGGCGCTGGACGCCATGCGCGCGGTCGATGCGCAGCATCGCGAGCAACTGGAGTTCCTCAGTACGGTTACCCGCAGTGTCACCGAGGGAATCGTGGTGACCGATGCGCATGGTGTCATCGACTACGTGAATCCGGCGGCCAAGACGCTGCTGAACCGGGATGGCGCGGAGCTGGTCGGCTACCGGTTGCTGGACCTGCTGGGCGAGACAGAGCCGGTGGTGACCACACCCGGCGAAGTGTCGGATGCCTGGAAAACCACTGTGAAGCGGGGCGACGGCCGGCCACGGACCCTGGTTTTCCGTGTGTCGCAACTGGCCGAGGGACGCTGGCAGAATGGCCGGGTACTGGTCTTCAGTGAGGAGCATTAGGCCCGTGTCCCGCCTGCTCGGAGAACAGATCTTTGTGTACGGTACCCTGCGCCGGGGAGGCAGCAATCACCGGTTGTTGCAGGATGCGCGCTTGCTGGGCGAACATCTCACCGATCCGGTGTTCGCCATGCTCGACATCGGCCCGTATCCCGGGGTGGTGCCCGGTGGGCAGACGGCGGTCCGGGGCGAAGTCTACGTCGTGACGCCCGCGCGGTTCCGGGAGCTGGACGCCCTCGAGGACTACCCCCGCACCTACACGCGCCGGCCCCTGACCACACCCTGGGGCGATGCCTGGATCTACCTCTACAGACCCCGTGGCCAGCGGCTGCCGCAGGTCTCCTCAGGCGACTGGTTCCGTTCCTCCCGGCCCTGACGGCCGGCTCCCGGCGCGCCACCGATCCGGTGGACCTGAAGGTCCACCCTACGTCCCGTTGCCCCGGCCCGCCGCCAGCCTCGTAGGGTGGACCTTCAGGTCCACCACCAGCGCACGCCCGTCCGCCGCCAGCCCCCGTAGGGTGGACCTTCAGGTCCACCACCAGCGCCGGACCACGGCTTCGCACTGCAGCAAAGAAAACGCATGACTTCTTCAGTAATGGCGCCTATTCTCAATTGGAAGGGCATCGCAGAATGTCCTGCCTGACAAGGCTTTGGCGGTTGCGAGGCTCAGAACGCAAACGGTGCCGAAGCGGAGGAGAAAGCCATGGCAATGGCTCTTAAACTGGAACCCGAGAAATGTACCGGGTGCCTGCAGTGCGAAATGGCCTGTTCCTACGAGAACGAGGGCGTCTTCAACCCGGCCAAGTCCCGAATCAAGGTCTTCAGCTTCCACGAGGAAGGCAAGTTCGCTCCCTATACCTGCACCCAGTGCGAGGAAGCCTGGTGCATGCATGCCTGCCCTGTGGAAGCCATCGTCGTCGATATGGCGACGGGCTCCAAGAACGTGCTCGAGGACGTCTGCGTGGGGTGCAAGGTGTGCACGATTGCCTGCCCCTTCGGCACCGTCAACTACGAGCCGGATTCCGGCAAGGTCATCAAGTGTGACCTCTGTGGCGGCGACCCCTGGTGTGCCAAGGCCTGCCCCACCGGCGCCATTACCTATGTCGACGAGGCGGATACCACTTACGAGCGCATGCGCGCCTGGGCACAGCAGGCGCCTTCGGCTCCCGCGCGGTTCAACCCGCCGAAGCCGAAGGAAGTGCAGGTGTTCGAGCGCTGAGCGGAGGATCAAGTCATGGCCTGGACGGGAAACGTGCTGCGGGTGAATCTCACCAATGGCAGCATCAAGAGTGAGCCCCTGAACAAGCAGTGGGCGCGGGACTACCTGGGGCAGCGCGGACTGGCCACCAAATACCTGGTGGAGGAGGTCGACCCCGCGGTCGACGCACTGTCGCCGGAGAACAAACTGATCATGGTCACCGGCCCGCTGACCGGAACCATGGCCTCGACCGGTGGCCGGTACTCGGTGGTCACCAAGAGCCCGCTGACCGGGGCGGTCGCCTGCTCCAACTCCGGCGGCTATATCGGCGCCGAGCTGAAAATGGCCGGCTGGGATATGGTGATCTTCGAAGGACGCTCCGAGAAACCGGTCTACCTGCATATCGAAAACGAGGACGCAAGGCTGCTGCCCGCCGACGAGATCTGGGGCAAGAGCGTCTGGGAGGCGGACGGCATTCTGCACCGCCGCCACCAGGATCCGGACATGCGCATCTCGTGCGTCGGCCGGGCGGCCGAGGCCGGCAATCTGTATGCGGCCATCGTCAATGACCTGCACCGGGCTGCCGGGCGCTCCGGCGTCGGCACCGTCATGGCCTCCAAGCACCTGAAAGCGGTGGCCGTGCGCGGCAGCCGTGGGGTCGGCAATATCAAGGATCCGATGCGTTTCATGCAGGCGACCGAGGCCGGCAAGAAGGTGCTGGCCGACAACGCGGTCACCGGTGGCGGGCTGCCCCAGTACGGCACGCAGGTGCTGATGAACGTCATCAACGAGATGGGCGCCATGCCCACCCGCAACATGCGCGAGGTGCAGTTCGAGAGCGCCCACAGGATATCCGGCGAGGCCATGCATGAGCCGCGCGAGAGCGATGGCAAGCCGAACCTCACCACCAACGCGGCCTGTTTCGCCTGCACCATTGCGTGCGGACGGATCTCGACCATCGACCAGGGGCACTACACGGTAAAGAACAAGCCCGAGTACTGGCACGCCTCCGGCGGGCTGGAGTATGAGGCCGCGTGGGCGCTGGGCTCGGACACCGGCGTGGACGACATCGACGCCCTGACCTACGGGATGTTCCTGTGCAACGAGGACGGCATCGACCCTATCTCCTTCGGTGCAACGGTGGCAGCCGCCATGGAGCTCTATGAACTGGGCGCCATCACCAAGGACGACACCGGCGGGCTGGTGCTGACCTTCGGCTCCGCGGAGGCCCTGACCACCTGTGCCGAACTCACCGCCAGGGGCGAAGGCTTTGGCAAGGAGCTCGGGCTGGGTTCAAAGCGCCTGTGCGAGAAGTATGGCCACCCGGATCTCTCCATGACCGTCAAGGGGCAGGAGTTCCCGGCCTACGACCCGCGTGGCATCCAGGGCATGGGGTTGGCGTACGCCACCTCCAACCGGGGCGCCTGCCACCTGCGTGGCTATACGGTGTCCTCCGAGGTGCTGGGCATTCCGGAGAAGACCGATCCCCTGGTTACCGAAGGCAAACCTGAGCTGGTCAAGGCATTCCAGGATGCCACCGCGGCAGTTGATTCCAGTGGCCTGTGTGTGTTCACCACGTTCGCGTGGACGCTGGACGACATCGCACCGCAGATCGACGCCGCCTGCGAGGGCGAATGGAGCTCGGAGTACCTGCTGCAGGTTGGGGAGCGCATCTGGAACCTGGAGCGTGACTTCAACCTCAGGGCCGGGCTCACCGGCAAGGACGACACTCTGCCGAAGCGGTTGCGCAAGGATGCCGCGAACGTGGGGCCCGCCCAGGGGATGGTCAACGACGTGGAGGCGATGATGCCCCGCTACTACGCCATCAGGGGCTGGACCGAGGACGGCCGGATCACCGACGAGACGCGGCAGCGGCTCGGGCTGTAGACGGAGGCACACCATGAGACACGTCATTGTTGGCGCCGGCCCCGCCGGCGTGGTCGCCGCCGAGCAGCTGCGCGGGCACGACCCCGAGGCCGAGATCACCCTGATCAGCGGCGAGCCGGAGCCGCCATACTCCCGTATGGCGATTCCCTACTATCTGATCGAGAACATCGACGAAGCCGGCACGTACCTGCGCAAGCAGTCGGGCTACTTCGACGAGCAGCGGATTCGCGTGCTGCACGACCAGGTCACCGGCGTGGACTCGGGTAGCCACAGCGTTGCCCTGGCCCAGGGCGGCAGCCTCGGGTTCGACCGCCTGCTGGTTGCCACCGGCTCCCGGCCGTTGGACTTGCCGGTGCCCGGCGGCGACCGGCCGGAGGTCCATCACTGCTGGACGCTGGAGGACGCCCGCGCCATTGTGCGGGGAGCGCAACCGGGCGCCAAGGTGGTGCTGATCGGGGCGGGTTTCATCGGCTGCATCATCCTGGAGTCACTGGCCCTGCGGCGCACCGAGCTCACGGTTGTGGAGGCGGGGAATCGCATGGTGCCACGCATGATGGATGAAACCGCCGGCGGCCTCATCAGGGACTGGTGCGAGTCCAGGGGCGTTCGGGTTCATGTGGATGCGAAGGTTGCGTCCATCGATGACGGCCGTGGCAACCACGCCGCCGCGGTGCGCCTGGAGAACGGCCAGGTACTGGATGCCGACGTGGTGATTGCCGCGGTGGGCGTGACCCCCAACGCGGAATTCCTCCAGGGTGCCGGTCTGGACATGGATGCCGGCATACTGGTGGACCGGCAGCTCAAATCCAGCGTCGACGGCATCTACGCCGCCGGCGACGTGGCCCAAGGGGTGGACTTCTCCACCGGCGGGCAGTCGGTGCATGCCATTCAGCCGACCGCCGCCGACCATGCCCGGGTCGCGGCGAGCAACATGGTGGGGAGGCACCAGGCCTACCACGGCAGTGTCAACATGAACGTCCTCGACACCCTCGGGCTCATTTCCAGCTCGTTCGGGTTGTGGATGGGTAAGGATGGCGGCGACAGCATCACCGTGCACGACCCGGATCGCTACCGTTACCTGAACCTCCAGTTCGAGGACGACCGTATGGTGGGTGCCAGTGCACTGGGCCTGACCGAGCACGTGGGCGTGCTGCGCGGCCTGATCCAGACCCGGGTCAGGCTCGGGGTCTGGAAGGAGCGGCTGCGCAAGGATCCGAGCCGGCTCATGGAGGCGTACCTCGGCGCAACGCGACCCATCGGCTACAACGCCCATGTGCTCTGACCGTGCTGACAGTTCCCCCGCGCAGGGGCAGGAGATGATCCGGCTGCGGGTTAAGCTCTTCGCAAGCCTGCACGTCTACCTCCCCGACGGGGCGGAATGCAACGAGGTGACCGTCGAGTACCCGGCGGGGATTACACCCAACGCCCTGCTGGCGGAGCTGGGCGTTCCGCGGGAGATGGCGCACCTGGTGCTGCGCAACGGCGTCTACATCAAACCGGTGGAACGGGATCGGCCGGTGCTCGGTGACGGCGATGCGTTCGCGGTCTGGCCGCCAGTGGCTGGCGGATAGCGTGGCCGGCCATGCCCGTGGCGAGGAGCGGATCACCAAGGAAATGGGGCTGCGCGAGATGGAGTTCGTGCAGGCGCTGCCTGCGGTTCTGGCGGGCTATCAGTGGCAGCGCAGCGGCAATGTGGTGACGGCCTGGCGTGAGACGGGAACGATCCGGCTGGAGTTCGGCCCCGAGCAGGTGCGTCGGATCGCCTCGGTGTCGCTGCCATGGATGCCCGTGACCCTGATTTTTGTCGACTTCCCGGAAGCGGAACGGAAGGCGTTCATGGACCACTTCAACCGGCGATTTCAGCGCGGTGGCGGCTGAGATCGGGGCGATGATGCAACCCGCATGTCAGTCTGCTATACCTTGAGTTAATTGGATGGTCGAGTCAGTTCCGGTTTCTGTCAGGTCTGAGCCGGCAACCGGCATTTGGAGGAGTCCCGCTCCTCCCGTTTTATACTCGCCGGGGTGAGAATCTCACCCCGGCCCTCTCGAGCTGGGCAACATCAGGAGCAACACGTCTGCAACTAAGGGGTATGGGTTTGCGCAAAAAAGGGAAGTTCCAGGGCCAAGGACCTGGTGACGCCTCAATATAGAAAAATTGCAAAGGCGGGGTGGTGCGGTGCGAACGTCAACCGATACCGGCCCAACGGACGGTCTGTCCGTGGGTGGACGTGAGAGTGTTTCGGAAACAGCCGCGGCGGGCGGCAACCCGGCGGAACGCGTTCGGGCCGTGAACGTGCCGGTGCTCCAGGAGATCTGCCTTGCGCTGGAGGCCGTACTGCCCGGCGCGCTGGCCATCATACGCATTGATGGTAATGAAACCGGCGCTATCGTTGGCGGTTGTGACGCTGGGTGCCGGGCCGCCGAGCGGCTGCAGTCCATGGCGGCGAAGGGGCATGCTCTACCGGCGGGGCGTCAGGAGGCCGTGGTTGCCATTGACGAGGCGCTCGATTGGGCATGGATCGGGATAATCCTGCCGGATTGTGGCCTGCATGCGGTGACCTGCGATGTGATCGCCGATGGTGCGGGCAATCACCTTGGTGGGTTGTATGTGTTCCATGGTGCCACCGGTGCCGCGCCTCGCGGATGCGAGGCGATCGTGAGTCGGTTTGCGCAGCTTGCGGCCGTGGTCATGGGGGTTAATAACGCCCTCATGGCAGTGCGCAACGAAGCCAATCGGGACGGACTGACCGGACTGATCAATCGCCGCAGGCTCATGAGCCTGCTGAGGGATGACCTGGCCGTGGACTCCCAGCGCGACCAGGTGGCCGTGCTGCTCCTGGACATCGACGACTTCAAGAGCGTGAATGATCGCAGCGGGCACGGAGTTGGCGACAGCGTGCTCATGGTGGTGGCCGACCGGTTGCTCGCGGGCGTGCGCCCCGGGGACGAGGTCGCGCGGCTGGGCGGTGACGAATTCGTGGTCCTGATGCGGGACGTGGACCGCGCAGCAAGTGAGCACGTTGCGTCGCGGCTACTGAACAACCTGCGGGAACCGCTTCACGTGGAAGATGTCACCCAGCGACTGACGCCCAGCATGGGGCTGGCGTTGTCCGCGGACTTCCCGGACTGCCCGCCGGAGCGGCTTCTGGATGAGGCGGACGCTGCCATGTATCTGGCGAAGCGGGAGGGTAAGGACGGGATGCGCACTGCCGGGGCGCACAGTGAACGGCGCCGCCCTGACACGAGGCTGCTCGAGTTGATGACGGATCCCGGCGTGCTGGACGAATGCCTGGTGCTGCACGCCTGGCCGCGCTGGCGGGACGGGGTCATGGTCGGTCGGCAACTGCTGCTGCAGTGGTGGGACAGGGATGCGGATCGGCTGCGTTCCATGCAGGGGCTGTTACGCCAGATCCAGACGCCGGATGCCCGCATGGAAGTGCAGCGCATCTGCCGCGAGGCGATTCGGGACCGCCTGAACCCCGGCTGGTTCGCCGACGGCATGCGAGTGGCCGTGCGGCCGCCGCGTCCGGCGCTGCTGGATCCGGGTTACCCGGAATTCCTTGCCGGTTGTCTCAAGGACAAGCACGCTCTGCCGCCCCAGATGGAGCTGGATGTGACGGAAATCATGGGCGACCCGCCCGCGCGCATCCGGGCGAGCCTCGAACGTCTGCGCGAGCGGATGCCGGGGCTGCGTATTGCGGTGCGCACGATCGAGCAGAACGCACTGTCCATGGAATTGCTGGAGGCGACGCGCCCCGATGTGCTGCGCATCTCCGTCAGGGATGTGCTCGCCGCAGAGCGCAACGGAATGGACCCGGCGGCGGCGCTGGAGGCGATGTGCGCCTTGGCACGCTCCTGCCATGCAGAGGCCGTCGGCGATCACGTGACCACCTCCCACGAACTGCAGCTTCTGAAGGCGGTAGGTGTCCGGTACTGGCAGGGCCCGTGCGAGATCGCTCCGTAGGAGACGCGGACTCAGTCGTCGATGGCTTCGCAGACGATATCGGTAATCTCCACGGCAATCGTTCTGCCGTTGGCATCCACGGAGACTTCCTCGAATTCCAGTTCCCGCTTTGCCAGGGTTTTTGCCGCCTCAAGCGTTTCGGCCTCGACGACCACGCCTTCTTCTTCTGCTCCGTGGTCCTGTGCGGTTGCAGGCACACGGCACCTCCACAGCGCCATGAGATGTCCTCCCGTGTAGCGATTACGGCTCGACTCGTTACCTCGTCATGCCGTCACTCCAAGACTAGCGCTTCCTGCCGCCGCACGTCGAGACCCGATACATGGATGCCAGCGCTCAGGAGTGGGAACCTGTGTCGGGTGTGCCGTTGGCCGCTGCATCATCGCGCGCCGCCTGCCCGCTACGGGAGCCGCCGATAATTGCGCGGAAGATACCGGTGAGCTGGCGTTCCATCTGGTCTGCGTCGAGGCCGGTATCCCCGGATAGCCATTCCACCAGCAGCTCGTTGGTTGCCCCGACCAGGGCCACGCCCGCGAGGCGGTAGTCCGCTGGCGCTAGTATGCCGCGGTCGGCCATGTGGCCTGCGGCCCCGGCGATGACCTCGGCGAAGTGACGGATCACGTCCCGTCGCCGGCTCTCCAGTTCGCGGCTCACGCCAACGGTTTCCACCAGGGCAAGGCGTGCCCGGGTGGGGTTGTTCATGCACAGCCGGGCAAACCCGCGCAGGGCGTCAAGCACCCGCTCCACGGGGTCGTCGTCTTCGCGAGCGCGGAGCCGCTCCATGACCACGGTCAGCGCATCGTCGATGAATCTATCGAACAGGGCGGTCAGGAGCTCTTCGCGGGAGCGGAAATGCTCGTAGAAGTGGCGGGTTGTCACGCGCGCATGGGCGCACAGCCGCTCGATGGATGTGTTGGGATAGCCGTCCCTGCCCATGAGCTCCAGACCGCTGAGCAGCAGGCGCTCGCGGCGTTCTTCGCGCAGCTCTTCCTTGGTTCGGCCGCGGTAACGACGGGATGTGGGCTGATTCGGGCTCTTTGCCATGGGATGCTCTGTTTGGATGTGATTTCCGGATTATTGAGCAAGCCGGGGGGCGATGTCCAAGGCGGGTGTCGTTAATGAGAGCTGGTTGGTCGTTTGGCCTCTCAAGGCGTGACATTATCGCCCGAGCGCGATCGCGAACCGGCTCGCCGGTTCAAGGAAGGACAGGGCGGGAGTGTATGCGAAAAGACCATCAACTTCCCCGGTTGCCGGCCCGTGTTGCGTTGCTGTACGCGCTAGTGGCGGGGTTGTGGATTCTGTTCAGCGACTCCGCGCTCGTGGCGGTGGGGCTGGATCCCGAGGCCCACGCCCTGATCAGCATGGGCAAGGGCTTTGCCTTCGTCGCGGTGACGGCGGTCCTGCTGTTTATTGCGCTCCGCAGTGGCGTCTCCGGGCAACTGCGCGCCTTTGATGCAATGGAAGACGCGGAACAACGTCAGCGCCAGCGGGTCGAGGCGCTTCCGCACGCCTTCCTGGAAGTGGATGTGGGCGGCGTAATCCGGTTCGGTAACCCGGAAGCGGAGCGGATGTTCGGCGTGGCCGGACCGTCGCTGACCGGCACGGAGCTCGGTGAGCTCCTGCGTGGCCTGAGTGCGCACCAGCAGCTGTCCGCGGCACTGGAACTCGTGCGCTGCGACAGCGATGGCGCCGGCAGTTTTCGCGGCCAACTGGCGGCGGACACCACCGAGCCGGTGGAGCTGCGCGTCGACTGGTCCATCGACCCCTACGGACCGGCCGGCCGACAGCTCGTGGCGGTGGTGACCGATATTACCGCCTGGGTGAGGGCGTCTGCCGAGAGCCGACGGTTGGCCACCGTGCTCGAGGCCACGACGGATCTCGTGGCGACGCTTACTCCGGAAGGTGACATCACCTACCTCAACCGGGCCGGACGTGCGCTGCTGGGTGTGCAACGGGAGGCGGTGGACGGCACGCTGGAGGCACAGCAGTTCATGCCCTTCTGGGCGCAGCGGCTGGCCCGCGACTACGCCGTGCCGGAGGCGTTGCGCTCCGGTACCTGGAGTGGCGAGATGGCGCTCAAGACCCGCAGCGGCCGCGAGCTGCCGGTCTCCCAGGTGGTTGTCGCCCATCGCGATGATCAGGGGCAGGTGCAGTATCTGTCCACGATCGCGCGTGACATCTCCGAACGCAAGGTCATGGACGAGGCCCTGTACGCGTCCCGCGAGCAGTACCGCTCCCTGGTGGAGAATACCCATGACGGCCTGGTGGTGTCCCAGCACGGCCGTGTGCGGTACGTCAATCCGCAGCTCGCGAACCTGCTCGGCTTCGTGTCGGCGGAGTACACGGCCGGCTCATCCATGGCGTTCGTGCACCCGGAAGACCGTGACCGCGTGCGGGAATGGTACCGCTCCATTCAACGGGGTGACGGTGCCGAGCCGTGCATGCGGTTCCGTTTTCTGACCGTGACGGGGGGTGTGTGCTGGGTGGAGGGCAAGGCCAGCACGATACTGTGGGAAGGTGCTGACGCGACGTTGTCGTTCTTCACCGATATCACCGAGCAGGTCCAGGCAGAGGGGCGCCTGGAGTATCTGGCAGAATACGATGCCCTCACCGGGCTCCCCAATCGCGATCTCTTTCTCGCCCGGCTGGATGATGCCATTACCCACGGTGAGGCCCAGGATGGCGCCGTTGGGGTGGTCTATCTCAACCTCACCCGCTTCCAGATCTTCAACGACAGCTACGGCCACGAACTGGGTGACCGGTTGCTGCGGGCCGTGGCGGAGCGTCTGGCGGACGCTGTCGACGACGGGGATGTTGTCTCCCGGGTCGGGGGTGACGAGTTCGCGGTCATTCTCGACGGTCTTCCGGACGCGGATGCCATTCCTCCGGGCGTGCGCGCCCTGCTGACGTCCATGGAGGAGCCCTTCCGCGTGCAGGGGCACGAGTTCTACGTCAGCGCCAGTGCCGGGATAGCCGTCTACCCGGAGGATGGGGCCCGGCCCGAGTTGCTGTTGCGCAATGCCGCGAGTGCCCTGGACGCGGTAAAGAAGTCCGGTGCCGGCGCGTACCATTACTACGCGGCTGGGCTGAACGAGAATGCGCGCCGCCGGTTGGCACTGGAGACCGACCTTCGCCATGCGCTGGGTCGAGGTGAGTTCGAACTGCATTTCCAACCCCAGGCCGATATGCAGAACGGGCGGCTGACCGGAGCGGAAGCCCTGCTGCGCTGGAATCATTCCGAGCGCGGGCTGGTGATGCCGGGGGACTTCATCCCGTTGCTGGAAGAGAGCGAGCTGATCCTCGATGTGGGCGCGTGGGTGCTGGAACAGGCCTGCCTTGCCCAGCGCCGGTGGTGGCGGGAGCACGGGCAGGATCTGGTGGTATCCGTGAACCTGTCGGCGCGACAGCTCGATGACCCTCAGCTGGTGGATCGCGTGCGGCAGATCCTTGACCGCACGGATGTCGATCCGCGCCGGGTAGAGCTGGAGATCACCGAGAGTTCACTCGTCCATCACCCGGAAGAGGCGGCGGCGACCCTGGAAGCGCTCAAACGGCTCGGGCTCAGCCTGGCCGTGGACGATTTCGGCACCGGATACTCCAGCCTCAGCTACTTCCGCCGGTTTCCCGTGGACACGCTCAAGATCGACAAGGCGTTCGTCAGTGAACTGACCCGGGATCCCGACACCGCGGGCATCGTTCGCGCCATTATCGCCATGGCGGACAGCCTGCACTGCCATATCGTTGCCGAGGGGGTCGAGACCCTGGGGCAGCTCCGGATGCTGCGCCAGTATGGATGCAACTGGATGCAGGGGTATCTCCTCAGCCGGCCGTTGCCCGAGGCTGCATTCGATGACCTGGTCCGCGGCGGAGACGGGTTCCAGGTGGCGGATGCCGACGACACCGACGGTGCCGGTCTGCTGCTTGTCGGTAGTGACGATGCCGTTCGCCGGCAGCTGGAGGCGGTGACGCATGAACACCGATTGCCAGTAGCCCGTGTGGCGACCACGGACGAGGCCTTCGAGTGGCTGGCGACGCGGGAGACGGCGGTAATGATTGTTGACCAGAACGCGTACGACAGCGACATGACGCCGTTCGCGGCGCGGGTTCAGGATCTCCATCCGCGGGTCGGGCGGCTCTTGATGGGGGGAGTCGGCGAGGTGCTCGTCGGTGCCCATCAGGTGGGGCAGCAGCGCGCGTTTCAGCGCTTCGTCGACCAGGCAGCGTCCGAGTCCGTGCTGCAGCAGGTCGTGCAGGATGCCATCGGCGCGTATGCGCAGAAGCGGGAACGCGGCGCCATTGGCGGCCGTGCCGGTGGCCGCAGCCAGCAGCGTCAGTCGGCGTCGCGGGGTGCGTAGCGCTGGAGCTGTTCCAGGAGCTCTGCGGTACGGCGCGCCGGCAGTGGAGGAGCTGCTGCGGGCTGCAGCTCTGCCAGACGTGCGCGGGTCCAGGGGGCGTCGCCCTGACGCAGCGTCTCGAGGGTGCCCCACCAGCGCACCTGGAAGACCGGAGCCGCACAGGCGTTGACCGCGTCACGGAGCTCCGCGCTCGTGCCCCTGATCTCCAGCCCGGCCAGCGCGTCCTGGAGCACGTCGCGCAGGCGGATGTAATCCAGCCCGTCGAGCCCCCGGCGGCGAGGCTCCACGCGCGCCAGATAATGGCCCATTTCGCTGCGGCCGGAAAACCAGACCATGACGGTGGAGGCGTCGCCGCCCGAGTCGGTGACCAGGCCGAGGCGATAGCGACGCGGGTCGCGCGCTGCCATCAGCGCATCGATCTCCGCGATGTCCTTGCCTTCCCATGGAAACATGTGCGCGGGTGGTCCGGATGGGGGAGCTGAAATAGGGAGGCGGCGAATACCAGCCACACCCCGGCGCCCGAGTCCACTGCTGCGGCTGCTCCCTTCCGGGCCTGACCGGGTTCACAGCTTATCGCCGCGGGGGGACCGGCACCGCCGCCATTGAATCGGCACTGCCTAACTGAAAATGGCGGAGAGGGAGGGATTCGAACCCTCGGTACGGGGTGACCGTACACGCGCTTTCCAGGCGCGCTCCTTCGACCGCTCGGACACCTCTCCGGTCTACGATGGTGCGTGCCATCGAGGGCGGGAAGATTAAACCAGAACAGCTGCTGGTGCAATGCATCCGGTGACGGGCGAGGGGCTGTCGGGAGGTGTTACAATTCCGTCCACTTGGGACAGGGTTGGCGACTACCGGCATGAGTTATCAGGTACTGGCGCGCAAGTACAGGCCGAGAAGCTTTGCGGACATGGCGGGTCAGGAGCACGTGCTGCGTGCGCTGATCAACGGTCTGGAGAACGACCGCCTGCACCACGCCTACCTCTTCACCGGCACCCGCGGCGTGGGCAAGACCACGGTCGCCCGGGTACTCGCCAAGTGCCTGAACTGCGAAACCGGCGTCACCAGTGAACCCTGCGGCACCTGTAGTGCGTGCACATCCATCGACGAGGGCCGTTTCGTCGATCTGATCGAGGTGGACGCGGCCTCGCGCACCCGGGTGGAAGACACCCGCGAGCTGCTGGATAACGTGCAGTATGCGCCGACCCACGGGCGCTACAAGATCTACCTGGTGGACGAAGTGCACATGCTGTCCACCCACAGCTTCAATGCGCTGCTGAAGACGCTGGAAGAGCCGCCTCCCCACGTGAAGTTCCTGCTGGCCACCACCGACCCGCAAAAGGTGCCGGTGACCATTCTCTCGCGCTGTCTCCAGTTCAACCTGAAGCGGTTGCCGGCGAGTCTGATCGCGGATTATCTGGGCCGGGTGCTGCAGCAGGAGGGGATCACCGCGGAGGCGCCGGGGCTTGCCCGGCTCGCGCGGGCAGCGGACGGCAGCATGCGCGATGCCCTCAGCCTCACGGATCAGGCCCTGGCGTTCGGTGGTGGACAGGTCACCGACGACGACGTGCGCGGCATGCTGGGGAGCATCGAGGATCACAGCGTGCTCGACATCATCGAGGCACTGGCCGGTCAGGATGGCGACGGGCTCATGGGCGTGGTGGATCAGCTCGCCGAGCGCAGCCCCGATTTCGCGGACGTGCTCGCCGCCATTCTGACCAACCTCCACCTGATCGGTCTGTTGCAGACGGTGCCCCGGTCCGTGGACGCGGACCATCCCGACCATGGCCGCCTGCAGGCGCTTTCCGGTGCACTGACACCAGAGGATGTCCAGCTATTCTACCAGATCGCGCTCACCGGGCGCCGTGACCTGCCGCTGGCGCCGGAGCCGCGCATGGGTTTCGAGATGGTGCTGCTGCGCATGCTGGCGTTTCGTCCGGATGATGGCAGCGCACCGCCCGCGGCGGGGAGTGGCCCGGCCTCGGGCCGCACTACCGGGCAGCAGCGCGGCGCGACCGAAAGCGCCGGGCCGACGCCGGCCGTTTCCGCGGCCAAGGAACCCGCCGAGGGTGCACCGGAGCCGGCCGCTGAACACGGTGTCGACCCCGCGGATGCCGCCAATGCAGCGATTGCCGACGCCCCAGCCGCACCGACTGCAGAGCCCGGTGCCCCGGTGCGTGCTGATGCACTGCCGCCCTGGCACGAGCTGGTCCCGCACCTGACGCTGTCCGGCATGGCGCAGGCACTGGCGATGCAGTGCCGCTGGGGCGGGTATGCCGACGGCGTGGTGACGCTCTGCCTCGACCAGCGGCACCGCTCCCTGCGGAACAAACAGGTGGAGCAGCGGATCGAATCAGCGTTGAGCAGCCACCTCGGGGGCGCTGTCACCGTCCGCTTCCAGATGGAGCGCACGGACGCGGAGGAAGACGCGCTGGAGCAGACGCCGGCGGAACGCGTGGAAGTCGCGCGCCGCCGGCGTCAGGAAGCGGCCGAGGAGGCAATCCGGGAGGATCCGACCATTGCCGACATGCAGCAGCGCTTCGGTGCCGAGGTGCTGCCGGATTCAATTCAGCCCGCGGAGTGACCGCGGCGGTAACGCAACAGCGAGGATGATGTCATGAAAGGCGGTATGGGCAATCTGATGAAGCAGGCCCAGAAGATGCAGGCCGACATGCAGAAGGCGCAGGAAGAGATCGCGCAGATGGAGATCACCGGTCAGGCCGGTGGCGGCATGGTCTCGGTGGTCATCAATGGCAAGCACGAGTGCAAGCGTGTCGAGATCGATCCGAGCCTGTTCGGGGACGACGATGACCGTGACATGATCGCCGATCTGGTGGCGGCTGCCTTCAACGACGCCGTACGCAAGGTGCAGGATGCGACCCAGGAGCGCATGCAGGGCATGACTGAGGGTCTGGGCCTGCCGCCGGGAATGAAGCTGCCGTTCTGAATGGCCTACTCACCACTGATCGAGCAGCTGATCGCCAGCCTGCGCAGTCTGCCGGGGGTCGGCCCCAAGAGCGCGCAGCGCATGGCTTTTCATCTGCTGCAGCGGGACCGACGTGGCGGCGCTGCGCTTGCGGAGGTACTCGGCGCCGCCATGGAGCGCGTTGGTGAGTGCCGCGACTGCCGCCTTCCCACGGAGGAGGAGCTATGCTCCATCTGCCGCAGCGAGGGGCGTGATGCCGGCGTGCTTTGTCTGGTGGAAAGCCCGTCCGACGTGTTCGCCCTGGACCAGGCCACCGATTACCACGGCCGCTATTTCGTGCTGGGCGGGCGGCTGTCGCCGCTGGATGGCATCGGGCCCGCCGAGCTCGGGCTTGATCGGCTGGAGGAGCGGCTGCGCTCCGGTGAAATCCGCGAGGTGATTCTGGCGACAAGTCCCACGGTCGAGGGCGAGGCCACGGCACAGTACGTGGCCGAGCTGGCCCGGGAGAGTGGCGCAAGCTGCAGCCGCATTGCCCATGGTGTGCCCATGGGCGGTGAACTGGAGACGGTGGATAGTGGCACCCTGGGCCACGCCTTCGCCGGGCGCCGCAGCTACGAGTAACCGCCGTTGCGCTCCGCGAGCAGTTCCCGCAGGCTGGCAACGCGGCTTGCGTCGATCCGCCCCTGGTCGACGGCGTCGCGCACGGCACAGCCGGGCTCCCGGTCGTGCCCGCAGTCCCTGAATTCGCACGCGTCCGCGTAGGGTACGATCTCCGGAAATCCCGATTCGATGACGTCCCGCGACAGGTGCGCCAGGCGCAGAATGCGCACTCCTGGCGAGTCCACCAGGTCGCCTCCGCCCGGCAGCGGGTAGAGCGTCGTCTCCGTGGTCGTGTGCCGCCCCTGCCCGCTGGCCTCGGAGATGGCCTGGGTGCGCGCCTGCCGGTCGGGGACCAGGGCGTTGATGAGCGAGGACTTGCCCACGCCGGACTGACCCACCAGCAGACTGGTGCGATCGGCGAGGGCCGCGGTGAGCGTCTCCAGACCGTCGCCGGTGACGCAGCTCACGGTGTGGATCGGGCATGCGCGGGCATGGGCTCCGGCGAGCGCGGCCTGGAGGGCAGGCATGGCGTGATCGCCGAGGCGATCGCTCTTGTTGATGACTACGACGGGCGTCACGTTCAGGCTTGTCGCCAGGACCAGGTAGCGGTCCAGAAGGCGCTGATCTGGAGCGGGTTCCGAGGCGCAGACGACGACTAGCTGCTCCAGGTTCGCCGCCAGGGGGCGTTCCTGACCCCGGTAATTGGTGCGTACCAGTGTGTTGCGGCGTGGGTGAATGCGCTCGATCGCCACCTGGTGGGGCGGCTGTCCGGTCCAGTCCACGCGGTCACCGGTGATCGCGCGCCCCGTCCGGCGCCGGGTGAGGGCGCGGTAGAGTTGCCCGTCGGCGGTCTCGATGATGCTCTCGGCGCCGAAGCTGACAATGACCCTGGCTTGATCCATCCGGTACCCGATACTCCCTGGGCGGTTCAGAAAACGAAAGCGGCCCGGGAGCATAGCCTCTGGTAGAATCGGCGGCAACTCACCGCAATGCTAAGGATCCCGTTATGGCGCCGAGTCCCGACAACCTGATCTGGATCGACCTGGAAATGACAGGTCTCGACACCGATCGGGACTACATCATCGAGATTGCCACGGTGGTTACCGACAGTCAGCTCACCATTCTCGCGGAGGGGCCGGTCATCGCCATTCACCAGGCCGATCAGATCCTGCAGGCCATGGATGAGTGGAACACGCGGCAGCACGGACGCAGCGGGCTCGTCGATCGCGTGCGCCGTAGCGAATACGACGAGGCCGCGGCCGAGCGGGAGACGATTGCGTTCCTGGAGCAGTGGGTTCCGGCCGGCGTCTCGCCCATGTGCGGTAACAGCATCTGCCAGGACCGGCGGTTTCTGCACCGCTCCATGCCGGAGCTGGAGGCCTACTTCCACTACCGGCACCTGGACGTCAGCACCCTGAAGGAACTGGCCAAGCGCTGGAGCCCGGACCTGGTGAAGGAGTTCCGCAAGGAGGGCAGCCACCTGGCCATGGACGACGTCAAGGAGTCCATCCGCGAGCTGCGGTTCTACCGCGAGCGGTTCCTGAACGTGCCTCAGCAGCAGTAGGCGGCCGCCTACTGCTCCACCGGCGTGTCCGGGTCATTCCCCCATTCCGACCACGAGCCCGCATACCCGCGCACCTTCTCGTAGCCCAGGCTGCGCAGCATCACGTAGCTGAGCGCCGAGCGGTGGTGGGTCTGACAGTGGGCCACCACCTCCTGATCGGGGCGAATGCCGCGCTCCTCCAGCATGGCCTGAAGCCGCTCTGGCGGCAGGAGGCGGAGGTTGCGCTCCCGGTCCATGGCCTGCGTCCACTCCAGATTGACCGCGCCGGGGATGTGCCCACCACGGGCGGCACGTACGTCCACGCCGTCGTACTCCCCCGCCGAGCGGGCGTCCAGCACCGTCACGTGGTCGTCATCCAGGTGCTTCAGCAGCCATTCCTTGTCCGCCAGTGCGGGCGGATCCGGCGGCAGGGAGACGCGGTAGTCGCTGGGGGTGGGCCTGTTCTCGCCCGATTCCCCCGGAAACCCTTCGTTGAACCACGCGTGGTGGCCGCCGTTCAGCAGTGACCAGTGAGGATGGCCGCAGACGTCCAAGGTCCACAGCAGCCGGCTGGCGCGACCGTTGCCTTCGTTGTCGTAAGCGACCACGTGGCGGTCGTGGGTCAGGCCGATATCCGAGAACACCGCCGACAACGCCTCGGCGTCCGGCAGCAGGCCGAGCGCCGGCGGGGTCTTGCGTACCAGCCAGGCGTAGGTGAGGTGGATGGCGCCGGGTACGTGCTGCTGGGCATAGACGGCGGGATCGCTCAGGTCGATGATAAGCAGGCGAGGGTCGTCCAGCCTTGCCTGAAGCTCTTCCGGTTCGACCAGCAGTGGCAGTAGCGGTTCGCTCATGGTGCGTCGGACTCCTTCAGCGGGCATCCAGCAGTTCCAGCCAGTGCCGTACCGGCACCTCGGACGTCTCGTTCAGATGGGTCAGGCAGCCGATGTTGGCCGTGGCGATCAGCTCCGGCTTGCCGGACTGCAGGTTCCGCAGCTTGTTGGTGCGCAGTTCCTTGGCCATCTCCGGCTGCAGCACAGAGTAGGTGCCGGCGGAGCCACAGCACAAGTGCGCATCGGGAGTGGGCGTCAGTTCAAAGCCGAGCCGCCGCAGCATCGCCTCCACGCGCCCGCCAAGTTTCTGGCCATGCTGGAGCGTGCACGGGGACTGGAAGGCGATCTTGCGTGGTGCGCCGTTCGCGGGAGCGAGGCGCTCCTCCTCCTGCAGCAGGAGCTCGACCGGGTCCACCGCCAGCTCGGAGACGCGTGCGGCCTTTTCGGCGTAGTCGGGGTCGTCCTGCATCAGGTGCCCGTAATCCTTGACCTGCACGCCGCACCCGCTGGCGTTCACCACGATGGCTTCGGCGCCCGCTTCGATATGGGGCCACCAGGCGTCGATGTTCGCACGTACGCGTGCCGCCGCCTTCTGCGGGTGTCCCAGGTGCTGATCGATGGCGCCACAGCAGTCGCTCCCGCTGGTGCGGATGATCTCGATGCCGAGGCGGTCCAGCAATTGCGCGGTGGTGGGATTGATGGTCGGTTCCAGCGCCGGCTGTACGCAGCCCTCGAGCATCAGCACCTTGCGGGCGTGGGTCCTGGATTCAGGCCAGGGGGGCGCCTGCCGCCGCTGCGGGATCTTGCCCCGCAGGCTGCCCGGTACCAGCGGGCGAAACACCTGCCCCGTGCGCAGCAGGGCCGTGAACAGCCGGCGGCGGGGCAGTACGGTCCGCAGCGCGGAGCGCATCAGCGCCCCGTGTCCGGAGCGGGGGACCTGTTCTTCCACCAGCGCTCGGCCGATGTCCACGAGCTTGCCGTACTCCACGCCCGACGGGCAGGTGGATTCGCAGTTGCGACAGGTCAGGCAGCGGTCCAGGTGCATCTGGGTCGTGCCGGTGGCGGGCTGCCCCTCCAGCACCTGCTTCATCAGGTAGATACGGCCGCGGGGGCTGTCCAGTTCGTTGCCGACCAGTTGGTAGGTGGGGCAGGTGGCCAGACAGAAGCCGCAGTGGGTGCACTTGCGCAGGATGCGGTCCGCTTCCTGTCCTTCGGGGGTGTTCTTGATCGAGTCGGTAAGCCAGGTCTGCATGGGGAATCCCGAGTCTCTTGCGGTCGAGGCGCGTGGTCAGATGCCGGCGTAGAGCCTGCCCGGATTCAGTATGCCCTTGGGGTCGAAGGCGGTCTTGACCCGCTCGTGCAGGCGCCGGACGCCCGGGCTCAGTGGCTGAAACACGTCGCCCTCCCGGTCACCGCCCCGGAAGCACGTGGCGTGGCCGCCGAGCCGCTCCGCTTCGCCGAATACTTGCTCCGGGCTGGCGTCGGTACGCAGCCAGTGCTGCTGACCGCCCCAATCCGCCAGGCGCTTCCCGGGCAGATCGGGGGTGTCGGGCAGCGGCGGAAGGGACAGGCGCCACAGGGCCGGGCCGTCGTCGGTGAACAGCGGTAGCCGGTGGTCGCGCAGGGCGTGCCAGAACGTGGTCGGGTCGTCATCCTGCTCCCCGCCCAGGTGCCTGATCCCGGCATCGACCGCCAGCTTTGTTCCGGACAGTCGCACGCGCAGCTGTTCCCCGTCGTGGGCGGCCCCGGAGACGGGGAGACCGGCGCGGAACGCCTGTTCAACGGCGTTGAATCCGTCGACCTCGGTGTGGTCAAGGCGCAGGCTGACCTCTGCCTCGGGCAGCGGTAGCACCTTCATGGATACGTCGAGAACGACACCGAGGGTGCCGTAGCTGCCGGTGGCGAGCCGCGATACGTCGTAGCCGGCGACGTTCTTGATGACTTCGCCGCCAAAGCGCATGTTTTCGCCCTGGCCGTTGATCAGCCGCATGCCGAGAATCAGGTCCCGGGCGGACCCGGCCCAGGGTCGGCGCGGACCGGAGAGTCCGGCGGCGATGGTGCCGCCGATGGTCGAGGCGTCGCCGAAATGGGGAGGCTCGAAGGGCATCATCTGCCCGCTTTCCGACAGCGCCGCTTCCAGTTCGGCCAGGGGCGTGCCGGCGCGTGCGGTGAGCACGAGCTCCGTGGGCTCGTAGTTGATGATGCCGCTGTGTGCGGACAGGTCCAGAACGTCGCCCTTTGGCGTGCGCCCGAGGAAATCCTTGCTGCCCCGGCCACGAATGCACAGGGGCGTGCCGTTGTCCGCGGCGTCTGCAACCTGTTGGGCGAGTGTGTCGCCGTGGTCGTTGCTTGTCATGTAAGCCGGAACCCTTGTTGTGATCAGAACCTTGGGATGTCGGGGTGCGGCAGCTCGCCATGGTGGACGTGCATGGCACCAAACTCCGCGCAGCGATTCAGTGTCGGAATCGCCTTGCCCGGGTTGAGCAGCCCCTGCGGATCGAATGCGTTCTTCAGTGCACGGAACTGGTTGAGGTCCGGCGTCTGGAACTGCACGCACATCTGGTTGATCTTCTCCATGCCCACCCCGTGCTCCCCGGTGACGGTACCCCCCACCGCAATGCACAGCTCGAGGATCTTGCCGCCCAGCTCCTCGGTACGTTCGAACTCACCGGGGACGTTGCCGTCATAGAGCACCAGCGGGTGCAGGTTGCCGTCGCCGGCGTGGAAGACATTCACCACCCGCAGGCCGTAGTCGTCGCTCAGCTTCTGCATTTCCTGCAGCACGTAGGCGAGCTGGCGGCGCGGGATGGTGCCGTCGATGCAGTAGTAGTCCGGGGAAATGCGGCCCACGGCGGGGAACGCCGCCTTGCGGCCCGCCCAGAAGCGCGCCTTCTCGTCGTCATTCTGCGCGACGCGGATGTCCTCGGAGCCGAACTCCTCCAGCAGCCGGCAGACGTGCTCCCGCTGGGCCTCGACGTCATCCGCGCTGCCGTCCAGTTCGCAGATCAGGATGGCGGCGGCCTCCGTGGGGTAACCGGCGTGCACGAAGTCCTCCGCCGCCTGGATCGCCGGGCCGTCCATCATTTCCAGTCCGCCCGGGATGATGCCGGCGGCAATGATGCCGGCGACGGCGTTGCCTGCCGTCTCCACGTCGTTGAACGCCGCCAGTAGGACGTCCTTGGTGGGCGGATTCGGCAGCAGCTTCACCTTGATCTCGACGATGACACCGAGCATGCCTTCGGAGCCGGTGATGGCCGCCAGCAGATCGAAACCGGGGCTGTCCAGCGCTTCGGAGCCGATGGTGACCTGTTCGCCATCCATGGTGATCATGGTGACTTCCAGGACGTTGTGCACTGTAAGACCGTACTTCAGGCAGTGGACGCCGCCCGCGTTCTCGGCGACATTGCCGCCGATGGAGCAGGCGATCTGGGAGGACGGGTCCGGTGCGTAGTAGAGGCCGTAAGGGGCTGCCGCCTCGGAGATTGCCAGATTGCGCACGCCGGGCTGCAATGTGGCGATGCGTCGGTCGTGATCGATATCCAGGATCTGGTTGAAGCGGGCCAGGCTGAGCAGTACGCCCTGAGGATGGGGAAGGGCGCCGGCGGAGAGGCTGGTGCCGGACCCGCGGGCGACCACCGGGACGTTCATCTCGGAGCAGGTGCGCAGCACCTGCCGGACTTCCTCCACCGTCTCGGGGATGGCCACCACCTGCGGCATCTGCCGGTATCCGGAGAGCCCGTCGCACTCGTACGGGCGCATGGCCTCGTCGTCGACCAGCAGGTTGTCGCCCTGGAGAGCCTCGCCGAGACGCCGGATCAGCGCGTCCCGGTCGACGGTAAACTGGCAGTCTTCCGTACGATAGACCGAAGCCATTGGTTCGCTCCTCAAGGTCCTGGTGCGCTGGCTGCCCGGCCTGACGGCGGTATGCCGGAAGCGGCTCCGCCGGCCATCATGGCGGTTGCCAGTCACGCACGATATGCCCGCCGTGGCCCATGGTCAGCACCATTCCCGGTGCGGAAGCGTCCGTTGCACTGTCCGGCAGATTCCGGTCAAGAGCAACGGTGGATTTTTCCGAACCGGCCGCCCTGCCGGTGGCTATCCCGCGGTAACCCGCTGACGAAACGACCCATTGCCGTTTTTCGCCGCCGGCCGGGGCGGGCGCGCAGCCCGCCCGCGCCGGATCAGCCCTGGCCGACCTCCTTGCCCGCCAGATAGAGCCATGTCTCCACAACCGTGTCGGGGTTCAGTGACACGCTCTCTATCCCTTCGTCCATCAGCCAGCGGGCAAGTTCCGGATGATCCGACGGCCCCTGGCCGCAGATGCCCACGTACTTGCCCTGTTTCCGGCACGCCTGGATGGCCATGTGCAGCAGCGCCTTCACCGCTTCGTCGCGCTCGTCGAAGAGGTGGGCGATCAGGCCGGAATCCCGGTCCAGCCCCAGGGTGAGCTGGGTTAGGTCGTTGGAGCCGATGGAGAAGCCGTCGAAGTATTGCAGAAACTCGTCGGCCAGCAGCGCATTGGACGGCAGCTCGCACATCATGATCAGTTTGAGGCCGTCCTGACCGCGTTTGAGGCCGTTCTTCTCGAGCAGTTCCACCACCTGCCGGGCCTCGTCCGGCGTGCGCACGAACGGGATCATGACCCAGGTATTGGTCAAGCCCATCTCGTTGCGCACCTTCTTCAGCGCCTTGACCTCCAGTTCGAAGCAGTCCTGGAAGTTCTCGGAGATGTAACGGGCCGCACCGCGATAGCCCAGCATGGGGTTTTCTTCGTCGGGCTCGTAGTCCGCGCCGCCGATGAGATTGGCGTACTCGTTGGACTTGAAGTCCGACATGCGCACGATCACCGGCTTGGGCGAGAAGGCGGCGCTCAGGGTGGAGATGCCTTCGGCGAGCCGGTCGATGTAGAACTGCACCGGATCGTCGTAGCCGGCCGTCTGCGTGCGGATGATGGTCTTCAGGTCGTCCGGCTGGGCGTCGAAGTTCAGCAGCGCCTTCGGGTGGATGCCGATCATGCGGTTGATGATGAACTCCAGCCGCGCCAGGCCGACGCCCGCGTTGGGCAGGTTGGCGAAATCGAAGGCCCGGTCGGGGTTGCCCACGTTCATCATGATCTTGAACGGCAGCTCCGGCATGTTCTCGAGGCTGATCTCGCGCACCTCGAAGTCCTGCTTGCCGCCGTAGATGTAGCCGGTATCCCCCTCGGCGCAGGAGACGGTGACTTCACTTCCGTCCTTGACCAACTCGGTGGCGTCGCCGCAGCCCACCACGGCGGGGATGCCCAGTTCGCGGGCGATGATGGCCGCGTGGCAGGTGCGACCACCCCGGTTGGTGACGATGGCCGAGGCGCGCTTCATGATCGGCTCCCAGTCCGGGTCGGTCATGTCGGTGACGAGCACGTCACCGGCCTCGATGCGGTTCATTTCATCCAGCCCGCCTACCACGCGCGCCTTGCCGGCGCCGATGCGCTGGCCGATGGCGCGCCCGGTGGCCACCACGTCACCCTTGTCCTTGAGGTGGTAGCGCTGCAGCGTCTGGGTGCTGTCGCGGCTCTTCACCGTCTCCGGGCGTGCCTGCAGGATGTAGAGGCGGCCGTCGTTGCCGTCCTTGCCCCATTCGATGTCCATGGGCCTGCCGTAGTGTTTCTCGATGATCAGCGCCTGCCGGGCCAGGTCTTCCACCTCGGCATCGGTGAGCGAGAACCGCAGGCTGTCGGCCTGGTCCACGTCGACGGTTTTCACGGACTTGCCGTGGCCCTGCTCGTCGCTGTAGACCATCTTGATGCCCTTGCTGCCCAGCGTGCGCCGCAACACCGCGGGGCGGCCGGCTTCCAGGGTGGGCTTGTGGACGTAGAACTCGTCGGGGTTCACGGAGCCCTGCACCACGGTTTCGCCGAGGCCGTAGGAGGAGGTGATGAACACCACGTCCCGGAACCCGGATTCGGTGTCCATGGTGAACATGACGCCAGCGGCGCCGACATCGGAGCGCACCATGCGCTGGATACCCGCCGACAGTGCCACCTGGCCGTGCTCGAAGCCCTGGTGCACGCGGTAGGAGATGGCGCGGTCGTTGAAGAGGGATGCGAACACGTGCTTGATGGCCAGCAGCACGTTGTCGAGGCCCCGCACGTTGAGGAACGTCTCCTGCTGGCCGGCAAACGACGCATCGGGCAGGTCTTCCGCCGTGGCCGAGGAGCGCACCGCGAAGGAGGCGCCGCCGGGGGCGTCGTCCTCGATCTTCTGGTAGGCGGTGACGATCTCGTTGTGAAGCCGCTCGGTAAAGGGCGTGTCGATGACCATCTGCCGGATCTCGGCGCCGGTTCGGGCGAGCGCATCCACGTCGTCCACGTCCAGCCCTTCCAGGGCCTCTTCAATGCGCTGACGCAGGCCGCTTTCGTCCAGGAAATCCCAGTAGGCCGCGGCGGTGGTGGCGAATCCGCCAGGGACCTGCACTCCGGCTGCCGCCAGGTTGCTGATCATTTCGCCGAGCGAGGCATTCTTGCCGCCGACCCGGTCGACGTCATTCATGCCCAGTGTCTCAAACCAGAGTACGTAATCCTGCAAAGCGCTTTCCCCCTGTTGCTCGCAGCGCGACATGAGGCGCGTCCACCTGGACGTTGCCGTCGGCACGGATCGCGCAAAACGTGGCGTATCCTACGAAAACCTGCGCGCGAGCGTAACCCCTGAAATGGATTCAGACGCTCCGCGTGGCTGCGGAAACGCCGTTGTGGGCCGGCCTCCACGCCCGCGAGACGCGGCGTGCATGGGCTGCTACCATCCTCGACCTGTAACGCAATTCCGAGTCGGATAACCGCATATGACCACCAAACGCACCGTGTTTTTCATCTCGGACCGCACCGGGATTACGGCGGAGACCCTGGGGCACAGCCTGTTGACCCAGTTCGACATCGAACTGGATCAGGTGACGCTTCCGTTCGTCGATGACGTCCAGCGCGCCCAGAAGACGGTGGAACAGATCAATCAGGTGGCCACTCAGACCGGGATCAGCCCGATCGTGTTCAGCACCGTGGTGAAGTCCGAGGTCCGTGATCACCTCCGCCAGTGCCACGCCACCTTCTTCGACTTCTTTGACACGTTCATCGCCCCTCTGGAGCGGGAACTCGGGGTGCCGTCGTCCCACGCCATCGGGCAGGCGCACGGGCGCGGTGACAACCGCCTCTACGATGTGCGGATCGACGCCATGAACTTCGCCCTCAACAACGACGACGGCGTGAGTACCCGCCACTACAAGGACGCCGATGTGGTTATCGTTGGCGTCTCCCGGACCGGCAAGACCCCGGTGTCGATCTATCTCGCGCTACAGTATGGCATTTACGCGGCCAATTATCCGCTGACGGATGAAGATCTTATGGAGGGGCGGCTGCCGAGCTGCCTCGGTCCGTACCGGAAAAAGCTCTACGGGCTCAGCATCCACGCCGAACGGCTCCGGGAGATCCGCCAGGAGCGTCGCCCCAACAGCCAGTACGCATCGCTGCAGCAGTGCCAGATGGAAGTGGCTCGCGCCGAAGGGCTGTTCCGGCGAGAAGCGATTCCCTACGTCAACTCCACCACCATCTCCATCGAGGAGATTGCCAGCACCATGATCGTGGAGGCGAGGCTCCGGCGGCGGCTGTACTGAGAGGATGTCAACACGCGGTCCTGAGACTGGATGGGCGTTGCGGATTGGGGCTGGTCCAGGCGGTCGGGGCCTGTGTTATGCTCCGCAAATGTTCTCGGATGCCCGCCAGCACAGCCTTCTGGATACGCTCCCGTCGCGTTCCTTCGTGACGTTGATGGAACTCTACGAGGACAACTACATCCTGGTGCGGCGGCTGGTGCCCGGGCTGCAGGATCTGGACGGCGCCTATGTTTCCCGGGTCTCGGGCACGGCCGATCTGCATCTGCGCGTGCTGGAGCAGACGCCTTACACCACCTCGCTGTCGCTCACCCACGTCTTCCGCCGGCCCGACGCCGCCGCGGCGCAACCCGATCTGCAACTGCGTATCTACCACGATGCCCGGGCGGGAGAAGTACTGCCCGAGACCGACGTGACCCATTTCGATCTCTGGGGCGGGCGGCAGCCGGAGCGCAAGAGTCTCGAATGGCGCTGGGAACTCAACCGTTTTCTCAACCGCTGGCTGCGCTACTGCCTGAACGAAGGGCATGGCTTCAGTCCGGCGTACGCCCCTGCCGAGACGGGCTGACCGCGCGCTCGCCGGCCGCGCGGCTCATCGCCGCTCTCAGCTCTCCCGGGCACATGCTCTCCAGCCAGCCAACGCCGCGTCGGCACAGGCGCTCGGCCAGGGATGCGTCGTCCACCTCGTAGATCGCCCAGTCCCAGGGGCCGTCCGGCAGGCGGGCCATGCCGGCCGGCAGCAGCTTGTGATGACAGAAGAGGAACTCCGGCGTCAGGGCGCGGGCCCGTTCAATGGCCGCAGTTCCGTAACGGGGGATGACCCAGCCCACGGCGGCGCGCGCCTGGGAACGGGTCGCCTGGAGCACATCGTCGCGGAAGCTGATGATCACCCGCTGATCCCCCAGCGCCTCGGAGGCCGCCAGGACGGCCTGGACCGTCGCCGGCGCGGAATGGTGGCGCAGGACTTCCGGCTTGACCTCAATGAACACCCACAGGCCGGGGACGGCGGACAGGCGCTCGGCGACACGCGTCAGGCGCGGGAGTGGCTCGCCCCGGAACCGTTCCCCGAAACGCGCGGGTTCGCAGGCGCTCAGAGCGTCGACGGCGGCGGCCGTGAGCCTGTTCACGTCACCGTCCACTCCGGTGGTGCGCTGCAGGGAGGGGTCGTGGAGGACTACGGGCACGCCGTCGGCGGTCAGCTGGATATCCAGTTCGATGCCGTCGGCACCGGCGGCGACGGCCGCCTCGAACGCCGCCAGCGTATTCTCGGGATAGCTGCGGGCGACGCCACGATGGGCAATGATGCGCGGGTGTTCGTCCATCGGCTGCCCTTTGCGTTCGCGGTGTTCCCAGTGACTGTAGCCGCGGATCAGCCCGCGTGCGAGCCCGCTGCCCCTGGTTCTGCGGCCGCCCGCGGTGCGTCCCCTGACATGCGCGATGGCCGGAAGCGCCTTACGGCGCGGCGGAGTGCGGTCATGTCCGCCGCCGTCTGGTGGCGGCCGTACCGGATGCGCAGGTAATGCGTCGTGATCGTGGTGATGACCTCGGCCTGGTCCGGCCACTGCGCGGCGGCCCGCCGGGCGAAGGTGTGCGGCCCCTCGGAGGCGGGTGCACGCAGGCCGGCGCGTGCCGCACGATGGCGGAACGTGCGCCAGGCGCGGGTGGCGGGGTCCGGTGGCCGGGGACGCGAGCGGTACAGGAGTAGGGCCGCGAGTGCGCCGAGTAGCAGAGCCATGGTGGCCGTGAGGGCGATCACCACGCGCTGCCACGAGCCCAGGCTCAGGCGTTGCATCAGGTTATCCTGCAGCGTCGGCCCGTAGGCGAGCACCCAGCGGTTCCAGTAGGCATTCATGGCATCCCAGCGCAGTGACAGGGACCCGACCAGTCCGTCGCCGCCTGTGACGCCCCCGGGGGCGGGGTCGCCATCGGGCAATGCTTCGGCGAGACCGTGCTCCACGCGCTCCGGCGCCACCTGGGCCGTGGGGTCGACACGGACCCAGCCTTCGCCCTCCAGCCAGACTTCCACCCAGGCGTGGGCATCGGACTGTCGCACGATCATGTAATCGCCGGCCGGGTTCATGCGGCCTCCCAGGTACCCGGTGACCACGCGCGCGGGGATGTCGGCGGCGCGCATCAGGACCGAGAACGCCGACGCGTAGTGCTCACAGAAGCCGGCCCGGGTTTCGAACAGGAACTGATCGACGCTGTCGTCGTCCAGCAGCGGGGGCTGGAGGGTGTACGAAAAGGGCTCGGAGGCGAAGTGTCGCAGCCCCTGTTCCACCACATCACGGTCGCCGCCGGCCTCGTCGCGCCAGCGCCGGGCCAGCTCCCGGGCCTGCGGATGGGCATCGTCCGGCAGTGCAAGATGGCGCCGGCGCTCGCCGTCGCCCAGTGAACGGCCGAGCTGGTAGTGCAGAGCGGATCGCGCCTCGTAGCGGATGCGCTCACGCAACGGGGTGCTCTTGCGTAGCTGGTGGGCGCGGTCGAATTCGGCCGTGTGGTCGACGGAGGTGGCGACATCCAGAGTGAGCAGCCAGGGTTGGTTGTGGGGTTCCAGCGTGACCACATAGCGGGAGGGTTCGCTCAGGGCTCGGACCTCGGTGGCGTTCCGCCCGGTGGTGCGTTCCTGCGTCCAGGTCTGGCCGTCGTAAGCGGCAAGGACCGGCCCGCGCCAGTATCGCTGTCCCCGCGGCGGCGGGCCGTCGGTGAACTCGACACGGAATGCCGGGTCGGTGGACTGGCTCAGATTGCTGATCGCGCCCGGGGTCATTTCATCACTGAGGCCGGTCATGGCCGCATAGGCGTCTTCCGGCATGCCCCAGAGTGGCCCCTGGATGCGGGGGAACAGGGCAAACAGCAGCACCATGATCGGTATCGCCTGCGTCAGCATGGTGCCGGCAAGCCGGGCGTGGGCGCCGACGGGGCTGGCGTCGCTGGCGCCCTGCGTGGTGATGAGCAGGGTGGTCAAGGCCCAGGTCGCGGCGGCGGCGTGGGCCGCGCTTAGCAGGCTCTGGTCGAAAAGAAAGGCGGTGGCCACCAGAAAGTAGCCCAGCAGCAGGATCACCAGGGCGTCGCGCGCGTTGCGCAGCTCCAGGAACTTGAAACCCGCCATCAGGGACAGCAGCGCGACGCCGGCATCGAGCCCGAGAATGGTGCCGTAGGTCACGTAGATGGCGCCGGTTGCCGTGATCACCGCCAGCAGGCGGGTCAGGCGCCCGGGCAGGGCGTCGCCGCGCAGACTGAGCAGATAGCGAAGGCCACCGCATGCGATCACGCTGATGATGAGCCACAGCGGGAGTTGCAGTGCATGCGGTGCAATCACCAGCCCCATGGCGGCCAGAAGCCATTTCAGTCGGTCATGGGCAATGCCTGCCGGTGGCGGGGCGGTCATGCGACCTCCGGGAACCGTGCCAGTGCCTCCAGGCAGCGGAGCCGGTGAGCTGCTCCGACACCGGGCGCGATGCGCACCCCCGGCAACACGAGTCCGTACGCCCGGTGTTCCCGCTCGGCGTCGAGAATCCAGCGACACAGGCGGGAGAGCCGGGCCTCGGTGCCGAGTCCGTTAAGGGACTGGTAGTCGAGCCAGACCGACGCCCGGTTGCCGCCGCCGCTGAACTGCTTCGTCTGCAGTTCCTGCTCCTGCGCAAGGCTGCGCCAGTGGATCCGCTTCAGCGGGTCCGCCGGGCGGTAGCGGCGCAGGCCGGTGAAATCGTCGTCGCCCGGCTCGGTGGTCGCGTCCCGGTGGCCGCTCCGGTCCGCGTCCGGCGGTGGCACTGCCCCGTGCTCGGGCGCGGGGTAGACGACACACTGTGCGTCCAGGCGGATTCTGCTCCAGGCCCGGTACAGCCCTGCCGGGAAGCGCGATTCGGCCACCAGTGGCGGCAGGGCGGCAACGCCGCGCCCGCGGGTCGCCACGGTGATGGTGACGGTGGCCGTCTCCTCCGGCGGGATGTCGACGCAGCGTCCGGGCAGATCCGGTTGCCACACGGTAATGCCAATGCGCGTGCGTGGCGCAGGGTTGGTTACGTCCACGGTGAAGCGCGCCAGCTGCCCGGCAAACACGGCGGCGGGAGGCCGTGCCGTGACGTTGACGCCGTGCAGGTTCCGGAACGTGTGGACGATTGCGACAAGCGCGAAACCGACCAGAAGAAAACAGAGCAGAAACGCCATGTTATTGCTGTAGTTCACGGCGCCCAACCAGATCGCGACCACCATGGCTGCGAACACCAGGCAGGCGCCGGTGGGCAGGATGAAGATGGTCCGGTAGCGCAGTTCCGCGGCGCGGGTCAGCGGGCTGCGGCGGTCGATCCAGCGTTGCAGCACGCCAGCCGGTGTGGTGATGGCTGTCACGGAATCGGCACGGCGGCGAGCAAGGCCTCCGCCGGCACCGCCTCACCTGCCGTGTTGCACGTCTGCAGCCGGTGCCCGGCCACACTGGGAAAGACGGCCTGGACGTCCTCCGGCACAACGGCGTCGCGCCCGTCCAGGTGCGCCCAGGCGCGAGCGGCGCGCAGCAGTGCCTGTCCCGCACGGGGAGAGAGGCCGTGCTGCAGTTCCGGCGTCGAGCGGGTATGAGCCAGAATCGCCTGCACGTAGGCGATCAGGGCGTCGGAGGCGTGGACGTCACGCACCTGCGCCTGCTCGTGCTGCAGCCCCTCCGGTGACATCACCGCGGGCGTCTCCGCCAGCAGGTGACGGCGATCCTGACCAGCCAGCAGTTGGCGTTCCGCGCGACTGTCCGGATAGCCGATGCTGATCCGCATCAGGAAACGGTCGAGCTGAGACTCGGGGAGCGGGAAAGTGCCCACCTGGTTCTCGGGGTTCTGAGTGGCGATGACGAAAAAGGGCTCGGGCAGGGGGCGTGTCTCGCCTTCGGTGGTCACCTGCCGCTCCTCCATCGCCTCGAGCAGCGCGCTCTGGGTACGGGGCGTGGCACGGTTGACCTCGTCCGCCAGCAGGAGCTGCGTGAACACCGGTCCGGGGTGAAAGTCGAAACGGGCGTGGTGGCGGTCGTAGATGCTGGCACCCACCACGTCGGCGGGCAGCATGTCGCTGGTGAACTGGAGCCGCCGGAACTCGAGTCCCAGGAGGCGCCCGATGGTGTGCGCCAGCGTGGTCTTGCCCACACCGGGCAGGTCTTCGATGAGCAGGTGTCCCTCGGCCAGCAGGCAGGCAATGGCAAGGCGGACCTGCCCGGTCTTGCCGAGGATGACGGTCTCCGCGGCCTGCAGGAGCGGCGCCACGCTGGTTTCCTGGCCGCGCATCAGGCCTCCGTGCAACACGATGATCCCTCTCCCGGTTGCTGGTTGCGGTGTGTCAGTGGCCGTCCATCAATCGTGCCAGGTGATCGCGGACCGTGCCCATATTGAACGGCTTGTCGCACAGGGCGGAGACTCCCGCCTGGCGGACGGCCGAAAGCCGCGCTTCGTCCTGTTCGCAGGTCACCATCAGCACCGGAATGTGGGACAGGGTCGGTTCGCGGCGGATGTGTTCCACCAGCGCGTGCCCGTCCATCTCCGGCATGTTGTAGTCGGTGACGACGATATCGAACTCCGTCTGCGACAACAGCTCCAGTGCATCCGCTCCCGTGGCGGCCTCGCTGATGCGCTCCAGCCCCATCTGGGTGAAGGCGGTGCGGAGAAACCGGCGGGAGAGGGGGCTGTCGTCGACGATGAGTACGTGCAGATCCTCGATGTCGGAATAGCTGAGCTCAAGGGGGCGAGGCGCCACAAGGCCGATCGTGTTCTCGAGGGCGGTACGCAGCGCGTCCACGTGGAACGGTTTCGGCAGGATGGCGATGACGCCCGCCTGACGGATCGGCTCCAAATTGTGGGGGTGCTGTTCGCTGGAGACCAGCATGAAGGGGATGTCCGCCAGCGAGCCCGTTTCGCGCATGCGCGTGACCAGATCGGATCCGGTCATGTCGTCGAAGTACATGGCGCTGGCAACCAGGTCGGGTGGGCGTGCGTCCATGACCAGCATGGCCTCCTCGCCGGTGGCGACGCCATCGACCTTGTCGATGCCCATCTCGTTGAGATGATTGATGATGATTCGCCGCTGCGTTGCAGACGGTTCCGCCAGGAGGATGGTCAGGTCCTCGATACTGATCGCGTCATCCATTGGTGTTCTTGTCCGGTCAGCGTATTAGGGCACGTAGACAGCCTAACCGATGCGATGTGGTGGTAGTGAGAACGGGTTGGCGTCTGCGCAGGCCTTTGTGCATTACCATCTTGGACGATATGGTACCGCAGGGTGGCGGGACACGGATGACCCACAGATCAACAACAATTCCGGGGCACATGCCTGATGAGGCAGAAATTCACGGTCACGATCACCGACTTTCGCGGATCGCGCCAGTACTCGCTGCATCAACTGGCGCGGACATTTGCACTGATATTCGCGCTCGGGCTGATTCTGATTCTCAGTGCCGGGGCCGGGGTGATTGTCTGGTTGCAGAGCGAGGTGGGAGCGCTCGAGGATCGCCGTGACAGCGCACTGCAGGAGTATGCCCGGCTGCAGGAGGTCAACGGTGCGCTCATGGAAACGGTGGAGCAGAAGAACAGCCAGCTGGACGTAGTCACCACGGAGCTGGGCGAGATCGAGAGCCTGATCGGGCTACAGCCGGAAGGCGATGCCGACATCGTCAGGCGTCTCGACACCGCCAGCCATACGGCGCTGGAGCGGACCACCTTTCTGCAGAATGTCCCCAGCGGGTTTCCTATGCGCAATCGGGGTGTCACCAGTGAGTATGGCTGGCGGACCCATCCCGTGCAGGGTGAGAGGCGGTTCCACCCGGGGATCGATCTTCGCGCACCCGTTGGTACGCCGGTCATGACTACGGCGGACGGCGTCATCGAATACGCTGGCTATCACCAGGACAGCGGCTTCGGCAATCTCATCATCGTCAACCACAATTTCGGTTTTCGCACGTACTACGCGCACCTGGACGGCTTCGAGGTGGAGCCCGGTGATTTCGTGCGCAAGGGGGAGGTGATTGCCACCAGCGGCGAAACCGGGGTGACCGCCGGGCCGCACCTGCATTACGAGGTCTGGCACATTCAGCGCCGCCTCAACCCGGAGCCATTCCTCGAGTGGAGTCTCAGCGATTACGAAACCATCTTCGAGGAGAAGAGCCGCGTCAAATGGGACGCGCTCCTGGATGCCGTCCGCATGCGCCTGAATGCGCCGGTACACCGGCTCACCATGCGTGAGAGCAATGTGCAGGAGAGTATCGAGGCGCTAGAATAACTGGTCGTGGTCGGGTGCCGGCTCCCCGGTGGCCTCAGCCTTGTTCCACCCAGCTGAGGAGCCTCTGCCACTCCTTCAGTTCCCGCTCCAGCGAGCGGGACGGGTGGCGGAGTTCCGCGATGCCCTGTCCCTGTTCCGCCGCGTGAAGGTAGTTCTGCGTATCCCGCAGGCGCGCCACCACCGGGATGTTGAGGCTCTGCAGAAACCGCTCGAGCGATTGCAGAGCGACAGTGTGTTCCTTGGTACGGTTGGCGATGATGCCGATTCGCACGCTTTTCGAGTCCCGGCGGATTTTCGCCTTCAACAGCAGATCCCGTATGAAGTCGGCGCCGGCGCCTATGTCTATGGACGACGGCAGCACCGGAATCAGGATGACATCCGCCCCCTGGACGTGATCCACCATCTCCAGCCCGGCCACACCGGCCGGTGTGTCGTTGATGACGCGGCGGGTCTCCAGCGGCACACGCAGCTGCCAGCTGCGCGTGATCCCCAGGCTCTGGCGCTCCTGCACCGACACACCGTGGATCGGCGGGGCTGTGCCCGGCCGTGAGGCGAGCCAGCGGGAGCTGGACGTCTGCGGATCGTGATCGAACAGCGCCGGGTAGAGGCCCTGGTGGGCATACCAGACCGCGAGGTTTGTCGCGACCGTGGTCTTCCCGCATCCCCCTTTGCCGTTGATGACGACGATCCGCCGTGTCACCGACTCGTCCACCGGCGCGAGCCGGGGAGGCGAGGGCGTGTCGACGGTCAGATTGGACTCCGGACCATGGCCGGTAGTGTCACGGTTGTAAAAGGTAATGTGTTCCAGCTCCGTCCCTGCGTGGGCTGAACTTCTGCATTTTTCATGATCGCGCTGTCTCAGGGTACAAGAATGCGACATGGTCCGCACACTGTGACCAGAAATGGGGCTGTCTGGCCCGATCACACCGGAGCCAGATGCTGCTGCAGATGATCGAGAAACGTGCGGACTCTGGCCGAGAGATGGCGACGGTGCGGGTAGACGGCGTGAATGCCCAGCGTCCCTGCGTCCCAGTCCTGCAGTAGGGGCACCAGCCGTCCCGTTGCGATGGCGTCTTCGACAATGAAATCCGGCTGCAGGGTGACGCCTGCACCGTGCTCGGCGGTCGCGGCCAGCAGGTCGCCGTTGTTGATCTTGCAGTTGCCGGCAATGGCGATCCGTTCGTCGCCGGCAGGGCCGGAGAAGAGCCAGGTGTGGTGTCCGCTGGTCTCGAAATAGCTGTAGTAGAGGCAGTTGTGGTTCGCGAGGTCTCCCGGCGTTTGCAATGGTGGAGCGGCCGCCAGATACCCGGGCGAGGCGCAGAGAATCATCCGGGACGCGCCGATCCATCGGGCCACCAGTGACGAGTCCTGCAGGGCCCCGATGCGAATGACCAGATCGTAGCCTTCCTCCACCAGGGCGACACGCCGGTCATGGAGGCTGATGTCCAGTCGGACCTCCGGATAGGTTGCGAGGTAATCGGGTATCAACCGCTGCAGGCGGCGCAGTCCGAACGAGACCGGGGCGTTGACGCGCAATCGCCCGCGCGGTTTCACGGCGTCCTCGCCGGCCAGCGCGTCCGCTTCCGCGATCTCTTCCAGGATTCGTACACACCGCTGGTAATACGCGTCACCCGTGTCCGTGGGGTGAACGCGCCGGGTCGTGCGCACCAGAAGGCGCGTGCCCAGGGCTGCCTCCAGCTCCTGGACATGACGGCTGACGCTGGCCGTGGAGCGCTGCAGCCGGCGTGCAGCGCTACTGAAGCCGCCTTGCTCGATCACCGCCACCAGGGATTTCATGCTTTCAAGCTGGTTCATTGTTGTGATTTCCGGAAAAGTCGATTTTTTATGGCCCGTATTCTCGTTTTCCATGTGAATAATTATGCTGCGCCAACTAGTCGTGAATCACAACGCCCACGGCCATGGCCCACTCCCCGGTTCAGCCGGGAGGAGCTTTCATGAATCAGGTCCAGCTG
The DNA here is from genome assembly GCA_007126095.1 of Aquisalimonas sp. GTDB lineage: Bacteria > Pseudomonadota > Gammaproteobacteria > Nitrococcales > Aquisalimonadaceae > Aquisalimonas. Next base: position 6,771 of record SLBZ01000079.1, on the reverse strand, counting down.
CCCTTTGTCCACCACGTCCAGGCGGGCGACGGCACCGACAGGCCCCCGCGGTGGCCGATGCTGCCGGACAGCGCGTGCTGCCGCTCTCACCCGTGACTGGATCAATGCGTCTCACTGACGCACAGGAGATGACGACCATGCAACTCAAGGGCATTCACCACCTGACCGCGGTTACGGCCGATGCCAGTGGCAACCACGCCTTCTACACCGGTACGCTCGGGTTGAGGCTGGTCAAGAAGACGGTCAACCAGGACCAGACCGAGGCGTACCATCTGTTCTATGCGGACGGTGTTGGCTCCCCCGGGACGGATATCACGTTCTTCGACTTTCCGGCCCCGCCCGAGCGGCGTGGAAGCCAAAGCATCAGCCAGACCGCGTTTCGTGTGGCTGGCGAGACGACGTTGCGCTGGTGGCGCGACCGCTTCGAGACCCTGGGTGTCGCCCACGGCCCGATTCACGAGCGGGATGGACGGCTGACCGTGGATTTCGAAGACCCGGAGGGCCAGCGCCTGAGCCTGGTGGACGATGGCGGCGACGGCGCGGCAACACCGTGGCAGGACAGCCCGGTGCCGGAGGAACACCAGATCCGGGGGCTTGGCCCGATCACCATCACCATCCGTCAGCGTGAGCCGACGGAGGCGGTGCTGAAGCCGCTGCTGGGCATGACGCAGGTGCGCTCCTACGCCCGGGAGGGTGTCGATGTGCTGGTCTATTCCATGGGCGAAGGCGGCGCGGGGGCGGAGTTGCACGTGGCCGTGGAGCCGGAGCTGGCGCGGGCGCAACCCGGAGCGGGTGGTGTCCATCACGTGGCATTTCGCATTCCCGAGGCGGAGTACGACGCCTGGTCCGAGCATCTCTCCGGCGTGCGGCTGCCCTTCAGCGGGCCGGTGGATCGCTACTACTTCCGTAGCCTCTACTTCCGGGAGCCCAATGGCATTCTCTTCGAGCTGGCAACGGATGAACCCGGCTTTGCTACCGACGAACCCCTGGAGCATCTGGGAGAGTCACTGGCGTTGCCGCCGTTCCTGGAGCCGCAGCGCCGGGAGATCGAGAGCCGGCTGAAACCGCTCTGACGGACTCAGCGTCCGACGAAGTGAATCCGGCAGGCTGCCACATAGGCCAGTGACTCGGCCCGCCTGGCGAGCGCATCCAGTTCCTCCCGCGTGGCGGCCGGATCCCTGTCCGGCCGCCACGGCAGGTGGATCTCCACCTCCAGGGCGCCTTCCATGTAGTGCAGGTCCATTCGCTCAACGGACCCGGCCGCGGTCATGTCGGCCCAGCAGTCATCCAGATCCCGTTCCACCTCGCGCCGAAGGGGCAGCTCGAAGGTTGCCTCGTCGAATACCGGGTCCTCGTGCTCGATGTGGACGAGCACGTCGTTGACATCCCGGATATCGCGCATGAGCCGGTCATGGACTTCCTCGCTGATGCGGTGGCCTTCCGAGACGCTCAGACGCGGATCCACCACCACGTGCAGGTCGGCCAGGGCGTCCTGCCCCATGCGCCGGGTGCGCAGCCCGTGTACGTCACGGACGCCGTCGATGTCCCGGACCACGCTCTCGATATCCGCGATCTCCTCGGGGGTCAGCGCCGTGTCCACCAGCTCGCGCAGCGATTGCCAGGCGAACTGCAGGCCCACGTGGGCGAGCATGATGGCGACAATGATGGCAGCGACCGCGTCGAGCCAGGGCAGCCCCATGAGCACGCCGGCGATACCGCCCACGACGACCAGGGAGGAGAGGGCATCGGAGCGGTGATGCCAGGCGTTGGCTTCCAGCAGCCGCGAGCGCGCCTCCCTGGCCACCACTCGCGTGTAATGGTAGAGGCCCTCCTTGATCACGATGGATGCGCAGGCCACCGACAGGGCGAGCCAACCCGGTACGAGCAGGGCGTCGGGGTTGATCAGTAGCCGCTGGATGGCGTCGTAGATGAACCCCCCGGCCACCAGCAGCAGCATGGCACCCACGCCGGCCGATGCCACGGTCTCGATACGGCCGTGGCCGTAGGGGTGATCGCCGTCGGCGTCACGGCTGCCGTAGGTGCAGGCGAGCAGCACGACGCCATCGGAGACCAGATCCGACAGGGAGTGGATACCGTCGACGATGAGCGCCTGGGACTGGCCGAAGAACCCGACCACGATCTTGCCGAGCCCGAGCACCAGGTTGATGGCGCCGCCGATCAATGTGACCCGCTGCTTGGCGCCGGTCTCGCGCGTCTCATTGGAGGTGTCGGCCGTTCTGGTCACCGGAGTGCTCCTGCATGCCGGAGGACATCGTGTCGTGGATTTCCCGGCGAGCGGGCCGGGAGGGAGCACACTATAACCCGTCCGGCTGGCGGTCGTCGTGGCGTGGCGGCGGGAGTGGCCCGGGGGCACCGCGAACCGCCACGTGACGGTGGTGCCGGCGGAGCGGTCGCGCCGGGCGATCCGGAGGCGCTACAGCGTCAATCCCGAGCCGCTGTGGATTACCCGGATCGCAGACGACGTACTGCGGCGCCCGCGTCCGGGTCAGACAGATGCATACCTTCTGCCCGTCTTTTTCCCGACTATACTTCGGCCCGGATCCTGTGTACTACGGCGGCGAGGGCCGGCCCATGGATCAGGACACCCAGAAGCACGCTATCGACTCGCTCCGTGACTGGAGCAAGTGGCTCATCGGCGTTGATTTCGCCGCAGCGACCGGGTGTGTGGTGGTACTGCAGGGCGGAGATCCGCAAGGGCTCGCCCGGTTGTTGCTGATTCTTGCGATCACCGCGTTCGCGCTTTCGGTACTCTGTGCCGTCATCCTGACCCGCGCACTGGCCTCGGTGGTCGAGCAATTGCCGCTGACCAACCCTGACGGACAGCCCGTGAGCACGAGCGGCTATCGACTCGGTGGCGGGGTCACCGTTGGCGGGTTGGCGTCGGCCCAGATCGTGCTGATGACTCTGGGCGGCGGGTTACTGGTCGGCTGGATTGTCGTCTAGGAGGGGTGTCATGCCCGGTTATCTCCCCATCATCTACGTGCGCGGCTATGCGGGCACCCAGGGCGCCGTGGAGTCCACGGTCGACCTCCCGTACTACGGCTTCAACCTCGGCAGCACCCAGGTGCGCACCGGGCCGGAGGGGACCCCGGAGTGCGCGATCTTCGAGAGCCCGCTTGTACGGCTGATGAAAGACCACGACTACCATGACGTCTTCGCCCGCGTCTCTGACGGTTCGGTGGAACTGCTCAACGGTGAGGACCAGCGCTACGCCGATGACGGTTTCCCGCAACGGACACTCTGGGTTTTCCGCTACTATGATGCCACCTCCCGGCGGACCGGAGACGGCGACCGCGATGACATCGAGGCCCTGGCGGCGGATCTTGGTGTACTGCTGGGGTTCGTGCTGGCGCAGACGGGAGCAGACCGCGTGTACCTGGTCGCCCACTCCATGGGCGGGCTCGTCTGTCGCTCCCTGATCCAGCATGTGCTCCAGGACGCGGCGCCGACACGCATCGCCAGGTTGTTCACCTACGCCACGCCGCACAACGGCATCCACTTCCGGCGTGGCCTCGGGTTTCTCACCAGCGTCCGCGATCTCCTGGGGCTGAACGATTCGGATACGTTCGGGCCCCGCCGCATGCGCCAGTTTCTCGGTTTTCCCGGCGACTGGGACCAGAAGCGGCTCAATGAACTCGGCGGACATTACCCGCCGGAGCGGGTGTTTTCACTCATCGGCACCAACCACAACGACTACGGCCTGGCACGGCTTGCCGTGGGGCCGGGCAGCGACGGGCTGGTGCAGATGGAGCATGCCTACGTCAAAGGGAGCAGCCGCGCGTTCGTCTACCGCAGCCACAGTGGCCCGCTCGGCATCGTGAACTCCGAGGAGGGCTACCAGAACCTGCAGCGCTTTCTGTTCGGCGACACCAGCGTGCAGATCCGCCTGGAGGGCGTGCGCCTGAAGGCGGCGCTGCGCGATGACGCGGACCTGCGGTTTCTGTTGATCGAGACAACGGTCGTCATCCGTGGCGAGGAGACGGTCATGACGGACCAGCGCGAGGAACACGGGTCGGCGCTCACGGTTGACGCCGAAGCGCTGGAGGTGGGGCACGAGACACTGTTTCGCACCTACCTCATGCGCACCCGGCGGCCCAGCCGGCGGGACCGGTACTCCCATTTCCAGATCCGGCTGCGCATCCTCCCACATTACGTGCGCAACCGGCGCATCCTGCGCGATCACCACTACTTCGGCGAACACCTGTTCCAGGACGTGCTCACCGTCGGCATTCGGGACGACGACGGGGGTGCCGGCCGTCTGGTGCGTGCCCGCTGGACGGGGCTGGACAGTGAACTGCCCGCCAGCGGTCAGCGCCATTCGCGCAGTGACGACATCCGCTTCCCGTTGCGCGCGGATAATCTGGAACGGGGTGAACTGGTCCTTCGCGTGCGCGACGAGGGGGAGACGCCCTGAGGCCTGTGTAGGGCGTGATCAACTCCGATCGATTGGTCCGGTTTCCAGGCGTTCCTGAATCTGCAGGGCAAGTTGTCGTGCCGCTTCGTTGGGTCGCCCAGGGCTGCGATGCAATGCGACTTCGATGACCGGCAGCTCGGGGAGTCCGTCCTCCGGGCCGAGCACGCGCATTCCGGAGGTGAGCATCGACGGTGTCAGCACGGTGATGGCGAGCCCGGCATGAACGGCCGAGCACAGGCCGGACAGGCTGGCGCTGGTATAGGCCACGCGCCACTCCAGGCCGGCGGCGTCGAGGGCTGACAGCGCGCTGTCGCGGAAGATGCACACGCCCTCCCGCGAGAGCGCCAGGGGCAGGGGAGAGCGATGGCGGGTGTCATGCATGGGCGAACCGGCCCACACCAGTGGCTCACGGCGCAGCACTTCGCCACCGGGGCTCTTCGGCTGCCGCGTAACCACGGCCAGATCCAGCGCACCGGCGCGCACGTCCGTGACCAGGTCGATACTGAGCCCGCAGCGCACTTCGAGATCCACTCCCGGGAACCGTGATTCAAACGCCGCCAGCGCCTCCGGCAGATAGACCACGTAGTCATCGGGAATGCCCAGCCGCACGACTCCGTCCAGCCGCTGTTCGAGGACATCCTGCCAGGCGAGGGCGTTCTGCTTCAGCATCTGCCGTGCGTGGACGAGCAGCCGTTCGCCGGCGGGGGTCGGTGTTGCCAGACGCTGGCCGCGCTGCAACAGCTGACATCCCAGCGTCTCCTCCAGGCGGGCCATGTGGGCGCTGACCGTGGATTGCGCCAGATGCAGGTGCGCTGCCGCCGCCGTGAACCCACCTGCTTCCACAACGCCGACGAACGTCTGCAGGACGACGAGATCGAGCGGTCTTTGCGAGCTGTGACTGGTCATCATGATACGTGATCACTTTATCATAATATGTCGTTTCCATGATTGGCGTTCCTTCCCTACCGTAAGCCGCGTCACAACACACGGCAAGCAATGAGCAGGGAGGAAGCATGGCTAACGCAGCGGCAGTTACCGGCGTCGCGGCAGGTCTGTTCACGATCGGCCTTTGGGGAAGTCTCCCGGTGCTGCGCGGCCTGGCCGAGCTCCCGCCCATGCTCGTGGCAGTGGTCGCCATGGCCTGCGCGGCCGGGCTGTCTGCCGTGATGGCACGGTTTCAGGCATTGCCGGGGAGTGAACGGCAGGTGTTCGGCTGGCGTTACTGGGCCGGTGGTGTCGGCGGGCTGGTCGGCGCGCTGTACTTCTATTTTCTGGCCCTGGAGAGCGGGGACCCGGCCCGCATCACTCTGATCACGTATACGTGGCCGCTGGGCTTCGTGCTGATCTGCGACCGGCTTGCCGGTCGCGGCCTGAAACCCCGGACGCTGGTCGGTTCCGCGGTCGCGTTTGCAGGCCTGGCGCCGCTGATTCTCGCTGACGGCCAGGGGCTGACCACACCGGTGGGAGCCTATGCGGCAGGGCTTGCCAGTGGCGCCTCCTGGATCGCCTTTTCACTGTTTCTGCGCCAGGCGGGGCCTCTGTCGTCCCGGAGCTATCAGTCGCTGTTCGCCCATGCCAGCCTGATCGCCCTCGGCCTGCACGTGGTGTTCGAGACGATGCCCGCGACCACCACGTCGTCGGACTGGCTCACGGCCGGACTCATCGGCATTGGTCCGTACGGCATTGCATTCATGGCTTGGGGCTATGCCCTGCGTTGCGGCCCCACGAACCTCGTCAGTGTGCTGACGTACCTGGTCCCCGTGGTCGCCGCAGTGTTCCTCATCGCGCTTGGGTTGAGTGACCCGAGCACGGAACTGTTCATTGCAGCGGCGGCGATTGCCGCAGGAGCACTGTTCAGTCAGGGACCCTGGCTGCGCAGGAGCAGTGCAGGAAGAGGCTGGGCAGTTACTGGCAGATGGAGAGACCGGAGCCGCTCAGCCTGATGCTGAACGGCTCCCTGTCAGGTGTTGGTGGAGGTGGGGGGATTCGAACCCCCGTCCGCAGGAGCTCCACCCTCGGATCTACATGCTTAGCCCGCCTATTGCATTCGCCAAGCGCTTCCCGGCAGGCAGCGGAACACGCTTGACTAGCCTGATTGATTTAACAGCGTATGGTGCAGGCGGAACCACATCGCTGCTGTCCTGTGATCTACGACCCCTGATTCGGAAGCACAGGCACTTGCCGGTCAGGGGCTAGCGGGATTTAGGCCGCTAGGGCGTAGTTTTCGTCGTTGGCAACTATTTTAAGTTGGCCATCATGTTTTACGAGGTGAGATGACGTCCTCGGCATGCACCTCAGGTTTCACGACCCGCGTCGAGACCATGTCACCCCCGAAG
>SLBZ01000067.1 GCA_007126095.1 Aquisalimonas sp. | reverse complement strand
GCCGCCGAGGGCGTCGCGGCGCGCTTCCCCGGCGCGTTGCGGGTCATGCTGTACCCGCCCGGGTACGACGAGCCGGCACTGGACACCGAGCCGCCGCTCGGTTACGCGGCGTTGGACATGCTGCGGCAGAGCGAATCCAGTGCGGCCGTGACCGGCCCGGAGGCCCACCTGCCCGGGCGGGCGCAGGCGCACGTGAATCTGGTGGCCCCGGTCATCCGCGACGACGCGGTCATCGGGCTGCTGCTCGTCTCCCTGCCGCCCGAGTGGTTGCGGGAGGCACTGGACCTCTCCGGCGGCGCGGACGGCAGGCGGGTGGTGACCCAGGGCGGCGATCCCGTTGTTGCCACCGGCACACCGCAGCCGGGGGCGATCGAACGGGCGGCCGGCGTGCCCGGCAGCCAGTGGCAGGTGCGTGTTGCCACCGACGGTGTCGGCGCCACGTACCGGCCGTTGGGCGACCCGTGGTTTTTGACCATTGCCGGGGTGGCGGGCACGCTGATGCTGCTGGTGGTTGTCGCGACCCTGCGCGTGCTGCGCAGGCCGGCGGCCGGGACTCGCTTGGTACCAGCGCAAGAACCGCCCTGCCGGGCGGCAGAGCCGGAGCCCGCGCCCGGCGCAGCGGAACCGGCCCCCGCCACCCGGGGTGGCATGATCGTGGAGGAGCTCGAGACTGAACCGCAGTCCGGGCATGATGCGCCGGCGGCGCATGCGGATCTGGAAAAGGAGAACGGTTTGAACGTGGATCCCAGCCTGTTTCGGGCGTACGACATTCGCGGCGTGGTGGGCTCGAGCCTGTCGGTGGACGTGGTGCGGCAGATCGGCCGCAGTATCGGCAGCGAGGCCGCGGCCAGGGGCTGCAACGAGGTGGTGGTCGGGCGCGATGGCCGGTTGTCCAGCCCGGATCTGGCCGCTGCGCTGACCGAAGGGCTCATCGCCGCCGGGCGGCAGGTGATCGACATCGGCCAGGTGCCGACGCCGGTGATGTACTTCGCCACGCACCACCTCGGCACCGGGACCGGGGTCGAGATCACCGGCAGCCACAACCCCCCGGACTACAACGGTCTGAAGATCATGGTCGGTGGCGAGACCCTGTCCGGCGACGCCATCAAGGATCTCCACCGGCGCATCGTCGAGGACGATCTGGTGGCCGGAGAGGGCGGTGTCCGCCGCCAGGATGTGGCCACCGACTACATCGACGCCATTGCCGGCGACATCAACCTGCATCGCCCCCTGCGGGTGGTGCTGGACGCCGGCAACGGCGTCGGCGGCGGCATCGCCCCGCAGGTGCTGCAGGCCATCGGCTGCGAAGTGGAGCCCCTGTACTGTGACGTGGACGGCACCTTTCCCAATCATCACCCGGACCCCAGCGACCCGCACAACCTGGAGGCGCTGATCAGCCTGGTGCGCCTGCAGCAGGCGGACGTCGGGCTGGCACTGGACGGCGACGGTGATCGTCTCGGCGTGGTGGATGCCGAGGGCAAGATCATCTGGGCGGACCGGCAGATGATGCTCTACGCGCGGGACGTGCTGAGCCGCAATCCCGGCGCGGATATCGTCTTCGACGTGAAATGCTCGTCGCAGCTGGCCCAGGTGATTACCGAGCACGCCGGCGTGCCGGTGATGTGGCGCACCGGCCACTCCCTGATCAAGGCCAAGCTCAAGCAGAGCGGCGCCCCCCTGGCCGGGGAGATGAGCGGCCACATCTTCTTCAACGACCGCTGGCCGGGCTTCGATGACGGCATCTACACCGCGGCGCGACTGCTGGAGATCCTGTCCATGGAGGATCGCTCCAGTACCGAGGTGTTCGCGGCGCTGCCCGAGGCCGTGAGTACCCCGGAGATCAAGGTGGACCTCTCCGAAGGGGAGCCGCCCCAGGTGATCGAGCGGCTGGTGGCGGCCGCCGATTTTCCCGAGGCGCGGGTGACGACGATCGACGGCCTGCGGGTGGACTTCCCCGACGGCTGGGGCCTGGTTCGGGCGAGCAATACCACGCCCTGCCTGGTGCTGCGCTTCGAAGGTGACGACGAGACGGCGCTGGAGCGCATCCGTGCGCGCTTCCGGACGCTGCTGGAACAGGCGCGGCCGGGGCTGGGTCTGCCGTTCTGAGGCGGCCCGGCGCGTGCGGGCGTAGGGGGTACCGGATCGGAGGCGAACCGGTGGACCTAAAGGTCCACCCTACGCGGGCGTGATACCGCGGCGGTCAGATTTTTGCGTAGGGTAGCCTGTAGGGTGGACCTTCAGGTCCACCATTCACCGCAGACCGCGGCCGCAGCAACCGTAGGGTAGACCTTCAGGTCTACCATGTTGACCACCACCAACCAGACAACCTCATCACAGGAAAACCATGACCACCACCAAGACCCCAGCCGAAGTCGCCGAAGTCCTCACCGAGGCGCTGCCCTACATCCAGCGCTTCCACGGCAAGACCATCGTGGTGAAGTTCGGTGGCAACGCCATGGTCGACGAGGCGCTCAAGCGCTCTTTCGCCCGCGACATCGTCCTGATGAAGCTGGTGGGCTTCAATCCGGTGGTGGTCCACGGCGGCGGCCCCCAGATCGGCGATCTGCTGGACCGGATCGGCAAGGAGACCCGGTTCGTGGACGGCATGCGCGTGACCGATGCCGAGACCATGGACGTGGTGGAGATGGTGCTGGGCGGGCTGGTGAACAAGGAGATCGTCCAGCTCATCAACGCCCAGGGCGGCCGGGCCGTGGGGCTCACGGGTAAGGATGGTGGCCTGATCCGGGCCCGGCAGCTGCGGCTGGAGGGCAAGGGCGCCGAAACGCCGGACAGCGATCTGCCGGACATCGGTCATGTGGGCGAGGTGGCCAGCATCGACGCCTCGGTGGTGAACATGCTCGACACGGGCGAGTTCATCCCCGTGATCGCCCCCATCGGTGTGGGTGACGACGGACGCGGATACAACATCAATGCCGATCTGGTCGCCGGCAAGCTGGCGGAAGTGCTGGGTGCCGAGAAACTGATTCTGCTGACCAACACCGAGGGGCTGCTGGACAGGGACGGTCATCTGCTCACCGGTCTCGACGCCGAGCGGGTGGAAGAACTGATCCGGGACGGCACCATCCAGGGCGGCATGCTGCCCAAGATCCGCTGTGCACTGGAGTCGGTGCAGAATGGCGTGCGCGCGGCCCACATCATCGACGGCCGGGTCACCCATGCGGTCCTGCTGGAGCTGTTCACCGACCGCGGCGTGGGCACGCTGATCCACGGGCCGTCCTGACCGGCCGCGGGATTGTCGGTCAGCTGTCCCGGGCCCGGAGCTCCTGCAGGCGTTCCAGGTGCCCCTGAAAGGTCTCGCGCACGTCGGCCATCTCCGTTTCCAGGCGCTGGATCAACCGCTCCTGCCGGGCGATTCGCTCGCGTACCTCATTGATGCGCTCATGGGCCGGCGCCGGATCGCCACTGGCGCGCCGCTCCAGCCGGGCCGCTTCGTCCCGCAGGCGGTCCAGCTCCTCGCGGTAGCGCTCGATGCGGTTGTCGGCAAGGGACACCGCGGCCTCGAGGGTGGTGATGCGCTCGTCGCGGGCGGCCCGGATCTCGTCCGGGTGGGTGTAGGTCCTGCGGAGCATGCGGTCGTATTCCGCCTGCTCCGCCGCCCGTTCCTCGGCCAGAGCCTGCGCTTCGCGCTCCTGGGCTTCCCGTTCGCGCTTCAGCGCCCGCTCTTCGTCGGACAGGGCGGCGTCGATGCGCTCCAGGTGCCGGCCCGAGCGGTCGTACACGTCGCGCCCGTCCGGTGCGCGATCCGCCGGCAGCCGGTCGCTGTAGTGCACGTTGCCGTCATCGTCCGTCCAGCGGTAGAGCTGACCGTCGGCGCCCGCGGGTGCGGCCAGCACGCTTGTGATGATCAGCGTAGCCAGGGCGCAGGCGCGGCGGTGTGGGAGCAGCGGTTTCATGGGGCGTTCCTGCCTCTCGGTACGACGTCTGGTGCTCAGTGCCGATCCGTCAGGCGGAGCACCAGGCGGCTGGCCCGCCAGAGCTGCCAGCCATCGCGCAGCCCCGGTGCCACATCCACATGGTACAGGCCGGCGGCGGGATACAGATGGGCCTGTTCGTCGCCGATAGCGGCCTGCAGGCGTTCACTGTGACCAATCGGGATGACGTTGTCATCCGTGCCGTGGACCAGGATCAGCTCTGCCTTCAGCCGGGACAGGTCCCGGCGCGCCAGGTCCAGTCCTTGGAGTTCGTCCCGCACCGTCGCGGGCAGGGCATCCAAATACTCGCCGACGCGATCGGGGTCGGTGTTGGTGATCAGCCCGTAGACGGCGCGTCCGTCCCCGCCCAGCGCGTCCACCTGGCTGTCGACCTGTGCACCCGGGTTCTCCAGGCGTGTCTCGGCGATCTCCCGCAGCAGCTCGCGATCGCGCGGGTCGTCGATGCGATCGAGCTGACTCAGCAGGACCACCCATTTGCCCTCGCGTCGTGGCTCGGGCACGGTATCCTGGCGCCCGGACCGGGGGTCCACGCCTGTGGTGACGTAGGTGATGGCGTCCTCGATGTCGTAATAGCCGCCCACGGCAACCAGGAATGCCACGTCCTCTGCCACGTTCGGCGCCTTCGCGGCGATCACCGCCGGCCCGACGGCGAAACTGAACGCCATCAGGCCCACCGGCTCGGTGGCGAAACCGTCCTGCTCCGCGACCACGTACTCCAGCGTGTCCTGGATGTGCCTGGCGTCGCGCAGCCCCACGGCCATGGTCATGGGCCCCTCCACATCGGGGGTGATCACGGTGAAGCCGGCGCGCGCCATGCTGGTGGCGAACTCCACCAGCCGCGGATCGCGGCGGCCGTGCTCGGTGAAGCCGTGTATCAGCACCAGCGTACCGCGCGGCTCGCGGTCCGCGGGTTGATAGACATCGGCAACGTGTTCCCGGTCGCCGACCGCGTAGGCTACGGTGGAACGCTCAGGCTTCTCGGTGATGTTCTTCAGCCGGCTGCTCTCGGCGCCGGACTGGACATCACCCAGAAGCAGCATGCTCTCGTAGCCGCGGTGGACGCTGCCGCAGCCGGCCAGTGCGGCGCCAAGCAGGGTGACAACCAGTATGAGTACAGCGCGCCGGAACAGGGGGTTCATGGGGACTATCACCGTCATTGCGCTTATGGGCGTCGGGATTTACCTCGGCCTGCTCCTGCTACTGTACGGGATGCAGTCGCGGCTGATCCATCTGCCTGGCGTACCCGGGCGCGAGCTGATTGCCACGCCGGCCGAAATCGGGCTCGACTGGGACGATGTTACCCTGGAAACCGAAGACGGCGTTCAGCTTCACGGCTGGTACCTGCCGGGGCCGGATGATACCCGCCATACGGTGCTCTTCTTTCACGGCAACGCCGGCAACATCAGCCACCGGCTGGACAGTCTGGAGATCTTCCACGACCTTGGAGCCGCCGTGCTGATCATCGATTACCGCGGTTACGGTCGTAGCGAGGGGAGCCCGTCCGAGGAAGGACTGTACCGGGACGGTCGCGCTGCATGGGACTATCTCGCGGAGCAACGGGATGTGCCGCCGGGGGAAATCATTGCCTTCGGCCGTTCCCTGGGAGCGGCGGTGGCCGCCCACGTGGCGACCGAGCGGGACGTGGGGGGCGTGATTCTGGAATCGGCGTTTACGTCGGCGCCCGACATGGCGGCCGAGCTCTATCCGATCTTCCCGGTGCGCCAGCTTGCCCGTATTCACTACCCGACGCGGAAGTTCGTGCAGGACCTGCAGGTGCCGCTACTGGTGGTACACAGCCCGGAGGACGAGATAATCCCGTTTCACCACGGCGAGGCGATCTACGAGGCCGCCCGGGAGCCGAAGCAGTTCCTGCGCATCCAGGGCGATCACAACACCGGGTTCATGCGCAGCGGCGAGACCTACACGGACGGGCTGGCCGACTGGCTTCGGATGCTGGAGCGGTAAGCGGACCTGTAACGGCATGCGCAACGCCCGTAGGAGCGGCGCAAGCCGCGACCGCCGACTCAGGCGCCGTACTGCTCCCGGTAGGCGCGGATGGCGGTGAGGTCCGCGTCGTGGTCGCCGCGCTGCTCCAGCCACTCCACCAGGTCGTCCAGGTCGACGATGGGCACCACCGGGGCGTTGTACTGGTCCCGAACCTGCTGCACCGCCGACAGCTCGCCGCTGCCGCGCTCCTTGCGGTCCAGCGCGATCGCCACACCGGCGAGCTCCGCACCGGCGGCGCGGATCATGTTCACCGATTCCCGCACCGAGGTACCGGCCGAGATCACGTCGTCGATCACCAGCACGCGGCCGGCCAGCGGTGCGCCGACAATGGTGCCGCCCTCGCCGTGATCCTTGGCCTCCTTGCGGTTGAAGGCCCAGGGCACGTCCCGGTCGTGGTGATCGGCCAGCGCCACGGCTGTCGTGCTGGCCAGGGGAATGCCCTTGTAGGCCGGGCCGAAGAGCATGTCGAAGCCGACCCCCGAGTTCGTGATCGAGCGCGCGTAGTAGCGCCCCAGGGCGGCGAGGGTGCCGCCGGTGTTGAACAGCCCGGCGTTGAAGAAGTAGGGACTGATACGACCCGATTTGAGCTGGAATTCGCCGAAGCGCAGCACGTTCTGCTCCAGGGCGAAATCGAGGAATTCCCTTTGGTAATCGTGCATAGCCGTTGTGTTCGTCTCCGATGCCTCGTAGGAGCGGCGCGAGCCGCGACAGCGGCCTGCCACAAGCTCTGCGAAATCGCGGCTTGCGCCGCTCCTACGGTGAATGCTATCCCGTGTTGCGCATGCCGGCGGCGATGCCGTTGATGCACACCTGCAGCGCCTTGCGCAGGTGCTCCTCGTTGCGGTGCCGGACCCGGTGCAGCAGCTCCACCTGTAGCCGGTTGAGCGGGTCCACGTAGGGGTTGCGCACGTCCACCGAACGCCGCACCACCGGGAAGTCGGCCAGCGGCCGTTCGTGGCCGCTCACGGTGAGCACGGCGTCCAGGGTGTGCCGGTAACGCTGCCGGAGGTCGTCGCCCAGGGGCTGTAGCTCGGCCGGGACGAGGCGACGGTCGTACTGCGCGGCAACGTCCGGATCGCCCTTGGCCAGCACCATTTCCACCATGTCCAGAAAGGCGTGGAAGAAGGGCCATTGCTCGAACATGGTGCGCAGGCGCTCTTCCTGGCCCTGTTCCAGCGCCTCCCGCAGCGCTTCGCCGACGCCCAGCCAGGCGGGCAGAAGCAGGCGGGTCTGGGTCCAGCTGAAGATCCAGGGGATGGCGCGCAGGCTCTCGACGCCGCCGCTCTGCCGGCGTTTCGCCGGGCGGGAGCCTATGGTGAGCCCGGCGATCTCCTGCTCGGGTGTGGCGGCGCGGAAATACTCCACGAAGTTGTCCGTATGCCGGACCATGCCGCGATAGGATGCCACGGCGGTACCGGAGAGGGTGTCCATGAGCTCACGCCACTCGGGGTCGGGCTCCGGTGGTGGCTGCAGCGTAGCTTCCAGCACGGCGGTGGTGTAGAGCTCCAGGTTGCGCAGGGCGATGCCGGGCAGGCCGAACTTGGCCTGGATGACCTCGCCCTGCTCGGTGGCGCGCAGGCTGCCGTTCACCGATCCGGGTGGCTGGGACAGAATGGCCGCGTGGGTAGGGCCGCCGCCGCGGCCGATGGAGCCGCCCCGGCCGTGGAACAGGGTCAGCTCCACGCCGTTGCGCCGGCAGCAGGCCAACAGCCGCTCCTGGGTCTGGTAGAGCGCCCAGGCGGCGGTGAGGTGGCCGGCGTCCTTGCCTGAGTCGGAGTAGCCGATCATGATCTCCTGCTGGCCCTGGATGCGCTGGTGGTACCAGTCGATCTCCAGCAGCCGGTCGAGACAGGCCTCGGCGCCTTCCAGGTCGTCCAGGGTCTCGAACAGTGGCACCACCCGGAGGTAGTGCTTCACGCCGGCCTCTTTCTGCAGCAGCTCCACCGCCAGGATGTCCGACGGCTTGGATGCCATGGAGATGATGTAGGCCCCAAGGCTGTCCGGCCCCTGTTCCGCGATGACCTGGAATGTGTCCAGCACTTCCTGGACGTCGTCGTCCGGGGCGAAACCGCGCGGGGTGAGTGGCCGTGGGTTGTCCAACTCGGCGATCAGGAAGCGCTGGCGCTCTTCCTCGCTCCAGTCGCCGTAGTCGCCCACGCCCAGCGCCCGGGTGATGGCGCCGAGGGCTTCGGTGTGACGTCCGGCTTCCTGGCGGATGTCGATGCGCATCAGGGTCAGGCCGAAACAGCTCACCCGACGCAGCAGGTCCAGCAGACGGCCGTCGGCCACCACGCCGGCACCGCAGCGATGCAGCGAGCGGTAGCAGTCCAGCAGCGGCTGCCGGAAGTCGTCCACATGCAGGTAGATCTCGCCTTCCGGCAGCTCCCGGCCGGCGAGCCGTGCCTCCAGCCACCGCAGGGTGAGCCGCATGCGGGCGCGCACGCGCTTGAGTACGACCCGGTAGGGCTCCCAGGCGTCGCCCACCTGTTCGCGCAGGTCGGCGTCGCGGCACTGCAGGGACAGCTCGGAGATCAGGCGGGTGAGCTCCTTGTCGTAGAGCTCCGCCGCCTGCCAGCGAGCCATGAGACAGACGTTGCGGGTGACGCGGCCGGTGACGCGCGGGTTGCCGTCGCGATCGCCGCCCATCCATGAGCCGAACTGGATCGGGGCCACGTCCAGCGGCAGGCCGCGGTTGGTGTAGTCCCGGAGCATGCGGTCCAGGCGCCGGGCGTGGCGGGGAATGGCATCCCAGAGGGTCTGCTCCACCACGGCGTAGCCCCAGCGGGCCTCGTCCTCGGGGGAGGGGCGACGCTGGCGGATCTCGTCGGTATGCCAGGCGGCGGTGACTTCCCGCTTGAGTTCCGCCTGCAGCTCGCCGGTCTCGTCGGGGGTGAGATCCTGGCGGTCCTGGGTCTCCAGCAGGCTGGCGATGCGGTTGTGTTTCTGCAGCAGCGACCGCCGCGTCACCTCGGTGGGGTGGGCCGTGAGGACCAGGCCCACCCGCATGCTGCACACGGCGTTGAACAGGTCATCCGGGTCGGTGCCCGCGGCCAGGCGCTTGAACCCTTCTTCCAGCGAGCCGCGCAGCGGGGTGGAGTCCGGCGCCAGCGCCCACGCCCGGCTGCGGCGGACGCGGTGATGCTGTTCGGCGATGTTGGCCAGGTTGAGGAAGTGGGAGAAGGCGCGGACGACGGGCATGATCATGTTGTCGTCCAGGCCGGTCAGCGTCTCTTCCAGCCGGGTGGCGGCCTGGTTGTCGCCGCTGCGTGCCTGCTTGGCCAGGCTGCGCACGGTCTCGACCGTCTGGTAGAGGTCCTGGCTGCCCTGTTCGCGCAGGATCTGGCCGAGCAGGTCGCCCAGTTCCCGGATGTCATCGCGAAGGGGTTGGTCTGTGGCGGATCGATCGGTCATGGCGACCTCGGTCTGTTCTGGGCCGGTCTGATTGCAGCGGGTGCGGTAACAGACGGGGCTGAAGCCCCTCCCACCGTCGGTGTGGGAGGGGCTTCAGCCCCGACCATGGTGTGACAAAGACACCCGAGTCCGTTCCGGTGTTACTCCGGCAGGCCAAACTGTTCGACGCTGGCGAAGATGTCCGTATCGGAGATGATGCCGATGGGCTCCTGATCCTTGTCGGTGACGGCACACCGGCGGATGTTGCTGCCACCCATCTTCTCCGCGCACTCCTGCAGGGTCATGTCCACCGGCACCGTCACCAGCGGTTTGGACGCCACTTCGCCAACCTTGACGGTGTTCGGGCGGCGGCTGGGCTGGACGATCCGGGCGAGCACGTCGCGCTGGGTCATGATGCCCCACTGGCCGTCGTCACCCGGGCGGACGATGACACTGCTGATCCGCTTCTCGCGCATCAGGTGCATGGCGTCTTCCACGTTGGTCTCGGCCGGAACGGAGACCGGGTTCGGGTTCATGAGGTCGGCCACGGTGTGGGGGATACGGCCGGAGGCCACCATCTCTTCCAGCGGCGAGGAGACACGACGCAGCTCGCGGGCTTTGCGATCTTTCTCGATGGCCTGGTCGCGCTCGGAGCGGAACTGGTCCAGGTCCAGGTCGCCCTGCATCTCGGCGATGATGGCGTCGGCGAACTGGCTGGTGCGTACTTCCGCCGCGCCCTCGATCTGGCGGGCGAAGTCGTAGGTGACGATCTTGCTCGTGACCACCTGCTCGTACGCGGCGGTGATGAGGTCCGCCGCTTCGGTCCACCCAATGTGGTGGAGCATCATCACGCCCGAGAAAAGCAGCGAGCCGGGGTTGACCTTGTCCTGGTTGGCGTACTTGGGCGCGGTGCCGTGGGTCGCCTCGAACACGGCGACGTTGTCGCTCATGTTGGCGCCGGGCGCGATGCCTACACCACCCACTTCCGCCGCCACGGCGTCGGAAAGGTAGTCGCCGTTCAGGTTCATGGTGGCCAGCACGTCGAACTCGTTCGGGCGCAGCAGCATCATCTGGAAGATGATGTCGGCGATGCGGTCCTTGATCACCACCTTGCCCTCGGGGCGCTTGCCGCCATAGGTGCTGTAGAGCTCTTCCTCGGTGATGGTGACGTCGCCGAACTCCTCGCGGGCCAGCTCGTAGCCCCAGTGGCGGAAGGCGCCTTCCGTGAACTTCATGATGTTGCCCTTGTGCACAAGGGTCACGCTTTCACGGTTGTTGTCGATGGCGTACTGGATGGCCTTGCGCACCAGACGCTTGCTGCCGAACTCGGAGATCGGCTTGACGCCGAGACCGGCGTCGTCAAAGAACCGCTCGCCCATCTCATTGCGCAGGAAGTCGGCCACCTTGCGGTTTTCATCGGAGCCGGACTGATACTCGATACCGGCGTAGACGTCCTCGGTGTTCTCGCGGAAGATCACCACGTCCACGTCTTCGGGGTGTCGCAGCGGGGAGGGCACGCCGTCGTAGTGGCGCACGGGCCGGACGCAGGCGTAGAGGTCGAGATCCTGGCGCAGCGCCACGTTCAGGGACCGGAAGCCGCCGCCAACGGGCGTCGTGAGCGGGCCCTTGATGGACACGAGGAGGTCTTTCAGCGCTTCCTTGGTCTCTTCCGGGAAGTAGTCGCCTTCGTACAGGCCGGCGGCCTTTTCACCCATGTACAGCTCGGCCCAGTGGATCTTGCGCTTGCCGCCGTAGGCTTTCTGCACGGCAGCGTCCCAGATGCGCATGGAGGCCCTGGTGATATCGGGGCCGATACCGTCGCCTTCCACGTAACCGAGAACGGGCTCGTCAGGGACCTGGATCTTGCCGTCCTTGACGGTAATCTTCTGGCCGCCGCTGGGGTATGAGATGTGTCCGGTCATGCGTCCTCCTCTTGTGGTTCATGCCAGCCCGAATGGACTTTTGGTCCCGACGTCCCAGGGTTGGCGGACGCCACGGGTCATGGCCGGGCAGCCTGGTTGTCAGGCCTGAGTATAACCCTTTCGCCGGAGGCCGGCGGGGCGGCGGGATGCTCCGCCGCCGGGAGAAACGGTCTCGGGCGGTCGATGCGCGCAGAGTCCCCGCAGGACACGCTGAGCCAAGCCCTCCGTGCGCCTTCTTGCGGCGCTTGCGGGAGGGGGCCGCTCGGTGGCTCGTCATTTTGCCCCGGGGCGGGAGCGCGTTC
>SLBZ01000007.1 GCA_007126095.1 Aquisalimonas sp. | reverse complement strand
GTTCTGCGCCAGGGCAGCAGCCTGCGCACCCTGCCCATCGACCAGTTCTTCCTGGACTACCGCAAGACCGCCATGGCCGCCGGCGAGTTCGTCGAGCGCATCCGCGTTCCGAAACCGGCAGCGGGCTGGCAGCTGCGCTGCTACAAGCTCTCGAAGCGCTTCGACCAGGACATTTCCGCGGTGTGCGCGGCGTTCAATCTGCGGCTGGACGGCAACATGGTGCAGGACGTGCGTATCGGTTTCGGCGGCATGGCAGCCATACCCGCCCGGGCCGTGCAAACGGAAACCGCCCTGCGCGGTCAGCCCTGGAACGAGGCCTCCGTGACCGCCGCCGGCGCGGCACTGGAGACCGAGTTCAAGCCCATGAGCGACATGCGCGCCAGCGCCGACTACCGCATGCTCACGGCCAGGAACCTGTTGCGTAAATGCCACCTGGAGACCACGAATCACCCGACACCGACACGGGTACTCGACCATGAGGAGGCGCAGGCATGAGCGGGCGCACCTTTCCCGAATTCGACAACGCCAGCCGCACGGTGCACAAGCCGCACCCCCACGACAGTGCGCACAAGCACGTCACCGGCGAGGCAGTGTACACCGACGACATCCCCGAGCCGCGCAACCTGCTGCACGCCTACGTCCGGCTGAGCGACACGGCCCATGCGAAGATCACGGGCATGGACGTCTCCGCCTGCCGCGAGGTGCCGGGCGTCGCCGCGGTGATGACGGCGGACGACCTCCCCGCGAAACGGGACGTGGGGCCGGTCTTCCCGGGCGATCTCGTCTTCGCCGAGAACACCATCAACTACTGGGGCCAGGCCCTGTTCGCCGTGGCCGCCGAGGACCTGGGCACCGCCATCACGGCGGCGAAGAAGGGCCGGGTCGAATTCGACGAACTGGAGCCGGTGCTCACCATTGATGATGCGCTGGAGAAGGAGTCGTTCGTACTCGACACCCGGCGCTTCGACAAGGGCGACACCGACTCCGCCCTGGCGCAGGCGGCCCATCGGCTGGACGGCGAATTCGCCATCGGCGCTCAGGACCACTTCTACCTGGAAGGCCAGATCGCCATGGCCGTACCCCAGGAAGACGGCGACATGCTCGTCTACAGCTCCACCCAGCACCCCTCCGAAGTCCAGCATCTGGTGGCGGGCGTGCTGGGCATCCCCGACCACGGCGTCGTCATCGAGACCCGGCGCATGGGCGGCGGTTTCGGCGGCAAGGAGACGCAGCCCGCACACATCGCCGCCATCGCCGCGGTGCTGGCCCAGCGCACCGGCCGCCCGGTGAAGCTACGGCTGGACCGCGACGACGACATGGTCATGACCGGCAAGCGCCACGACTTCAAGGTGCGCTACGACGTCGGCTTCGACGACACCGGGCGCATCCAGGGCGTGGACTTCATGCTGGCGTCGCGCTGCGGCATCTCGGCGGACCTCTCCGGCGCCGTGAACGACCGCGCCATGTACCACGCGGACAACGCCTACTACCTGCCGAACACGCGCATCGTCTCGCACCGGTGCTACACCAACACGGTGTCCAACACCGCCTTCCGCGGCTTCGGCGGCCCCCAGGGCATGATGGCCATCGAGTACGTCATGGACGAGATCGCCCGCCACCTGGGGCTGGATGCCTTCGAGGTGCGCCGGCGCAACCTCTACGGCATCGACGAGCGCAACGAGACGCCCTACGACCAGATCGTGGAGGACAACATCCTCCCGGAACTGTTCGACGATATCGAACGCAGCGCCGAGTACGCCGAGCGCCGCCGTCAGGTGGACGCCTTCAACGGCGAGGGCGGCGTGCTGCGCAAGGGCCTGGCGGTGACGCCGGTGAAGTTCGGCATCTCGTTCACCACCACACACCTGAACCAGGCCGGCGCGCTGGTGCTCGTCTACACCGACGGCAGCATCCAGCTCAACCACGGCGGCACGGAGATGGGCCAGGGGCTGTACACCAAGGTGGCGCAGATCGTCGCCGAGGAGTTCGGCGTGGATCTGGAGCGAGTGCGCATCACCGCCACCACCACCGGCAAAGTGCCCAACACGTCGGCCACGGCGGCCTCCTCGGGCACCGACCTGAACGGTATGGCAGCACAGAACGCCGCCCGCGCCATCAAGTGGCGCCTGACGAAGCTGGTCAGCGAGACCTGGAACGTGGATGCCGAGGATGTGGCCTTCCGCGACGGCCAGGTCCTGGTGGGTGACGACCCGCTGTGCACCTTCCCGGAACTGTGCCAACGGGCACACCTGAACCGCATCCAGCT
Organism: Aquisalimonas sp.; assembly: GCA_007126095.1. GTDB lineage: Bacteria > Pseudomonadota > Gammaproteobacteria > Nitrococcales > Aquisalimonadaceae > Aquisalimonas. The sequence goes on along the minus strand of SLBZ01000007.1, from coordinate 70,145 downwards.
CTCGGAGGCGGGCTTCTACGCCACCCCGAAGATCCACGTGGACAAGGCCACGCTCAAGGGCCGGCCGTTCTACTACTTCGCCTACGGCATCGCCTGCGCGGAGGTGCTGGTGGACACGCTCACCGGCGAGTATCGGGTGGTGCGCACCGACATTCTCCACGACTGCGGCAAGTCCCTGAACCCCGCCATCGACCTGGGACAGGTGGAAGGGGGCTTCGTCCAGGGCATGGGCTGGCTGACCACAGAGGAGCTGGTGTGGAACGACAAGGGCAGCCTGACCACCCATGCACCCTCCACCTACAAGATCCCGGCGGCCAGCGACATGCCCGTGGATTTCCGCGTGCGGCTGCTAGACTCCGGCTACAATCGGGAGAAGGCGGTGCGCCGGTCCAAGGCCGTGGGTGAACCGCCGCTGATGCTGGCCATGTGCGTCTACCACGCCCTCAAGGACGCCGTGAACAGCGTCGCACCCCGGGGGGCGCGGGTCCGGCTGGACGCCCCGGCAACGCCCGAGAAGGTGCTGCTGGCCATGGAGAGCGCCCGCCGTCTGGGTGGTGATGTCGCGGCCCGGGCGGACAGACTCGAGGAGGTGGACGAGTGAAGCCCTGGCTTGACGCCATGAACCGCTGCGTGGCCGACGACGTGCCCTGCGTCCTGGTCACGCTGGTGGGCACCGAGGGGTCGTCGCCGCGGGCATCCGGCGCCAAAATGCTGGTCACCGCATCGGACTCCACCGGTACGCTGGGAGGCGGCACGGTGGAACTGATCGCCCAGGAACGCGCCCGGGAGATGATCACCGGCGGGACCACCACCGTGTCGGAAGAGGACTTCACCCTCAACGACGCCCTGGATCAGGCGTGCGGGGGGCGCATGCGGCTGCTGTTCGAGCCGTTCCTGCCCTCCCCCCTCACCATCGCCATCTTCGGCGCGGGGCACGTGGGCCGCGCGCTGGTGGACGTGCTCGCCGGCATCCCCTGCCGCATCCACTGGGTGGACAGCCGCCAGGGCCAGTTTCCGGAGACGGTACCGGAGCAGGTGCGCACCCACGCCCCCGATGACCCGGCCAGCCTCGTGCCGGAGCTCCCGGCCGGGACCCTGCTGGTGGCCATGACCCACAGCCACGATACGGATCTGGATATCCTCAAGGCCGCCCTGCAGCGGGACGATCTGGGCTTCATCGGCACCATTGGCTCGTCCACCAAGCGCGGGCGATTCATGCACCGGTTGCGGGATGCCGGGCTCGGACAGGCCGCGGAGGAGCACCTCACCTGCCCGGTGGGGCTGCCCGGCATCGGCGGCAAGGCACCGGGGCATATCGCCGTGAGCCTGGCTGCGCAACTCCTGCAGGTGGCGGGGGAGTAGTTGTGGATGGTGGACCTGAAGGTCCACCCTACGCCAACCGCCTAGAGGACCGTGCAGCCGTAGGGTGGACGTTCACGTCCACCGTAACAACACGGTCATAACCCGGACACAAAAAACCCCGCCGAAGCGGGGTTTTTTGTGTCCGACAAGGCCACCTTCCGGTGGCCCTGCTAACCGAGCTTAATCCTGCCCCGGCGACTGCGGACCGACGGCATCGTCCGCCGGGCCGTTGCCATCATCCAGGCCGTAACCCGTGAGCCAGTAGAAGGCGAAGAAGGCCGCCAGGATGAGATACCCGAGAGCGAAGTCCGGCGCACCCATGAAGGTCATCTCTTCCGCATGCATGATGCCGATGAAGGACAGCAGCGCCGCGATGCCCGCGAAGATCGTGGCCCGGAAGAAGTCCTTGTCGATGACGAACACGGTGATCGCGCCCAGGATAATGCCGGTAAACATGGCGCCTTCGGCCATGGGAGCGATGCCTCCCGAGACCCCGGCCATCACGTCGGCGGCATCATTGCCGAAGTTGGTGGCGATGTAGTTACCCAGATACGGCAGCATGGCCAGCACGATAGCCGGGAAGTAGCGCATGTCGTTGCCACGGAACGCCGTGGAGATCATGGAGAGCCCCACGAACACCAGCAGCGGCGCCACCACGGCCGTGGGAATGATCTCCGCCAGCGCGGCGATCAGCCCGAACATGGCCGCAAACAGGTAGACAATGCCATTGAGGATGCTGTAGCCGCGTCCGGCATTCATCCACTTGGCACCCACCGAGGCAATGTACACCGTGGTCGGAAACGGCCCGCCAAACAACGCACCAAGCATGGTGCCGACGCCGTCCACGGCCATGCACTCACGCACGTCATAACGGTCGCCTTCGGCCTCCATGGCTTCGACGTTGTTCATGGTCTCGATGGCATTGTAGAGCGTAATGGGCAGGACGACCGTCAGCAGGCCGGCCATGGCACCGAACAGGTAAGTGAAGCCCTGGATCCAGGTGAACTCGGGCAGAATCGGGTAGAAGCCGAAGTGCTCCATGCCCTCGGCCACGGAGTCCACCTCCGCCTGCCCCAGCAGATACGCCAGGCCCGTGCCGATAAGGATGGCGAACAGCGACGCCGGGATGCGGAACGGCATGTGCACCTGGCCGACAATGCCGACGATGATGATGCCCAGCACCAGAATGCCGATCACCGGCATCTCGTAAGTGGTGAACAGCATCTGTCCGGCTATGAAGGTCAGCGCCACCCCGGCCAGCGCCCCGAGCATGGCGGCGCGCGGCAGGTTGCGCTTGACCCAGGCGCCGAGAAAGCTGATGCAGACCTGTACCAGGCCGCTGAAGAAGCAGGCGGCGACGGCAATCTTCCAGGCCATCTCGGCGTCATCGGTGAACTGGTACGCCGGCAGAATCACGCCGAACAGGAACACGAACATGATCGGCGTACTGATGCCGTAGGACAACGCGGTTACGTCGGCGCGACCTTCCTTGCGGGCGAGTCGGCTTGCATACCAGGCATAGTAGAAGTTGCCCACCAGCACGGCGATGGCAGCGCCGGGGATGACCTTCCCGAAGACAATGTCCGTGGGGAAGCCAAAGCCCAGCAGGGTAATGGCGATGATGACGAAGTTGGCGATGTTGTTCTGGAACAGTGCGAAGAAGGCATTCGTATCCTCCTTCTTGAACCACGGATAATGCTCCGGTGCTGAAGCCATGGATCCCCCTCCTTCCTGTGGCCGTCGCTTGCGGTGAAGAGACTGCGAGTGGAAACGGCTGCTTTGCGCAGCTCACTTATGAAGTTATGTATACAACCTTATTCTTCACTAATAGCCATTTCGGATACAGTAAATGACCAAAATTGTGTGCGCAACGCCTCGGTCTGACGCTGTTCCACCGCCGGGCCACTGGAATCGGGGAGCTGTGACGGACGTCACAGGGTAAAGGATACGGGGAGATGGCTTGCCGTGCATAAGGCGCCGGACTGGTCACCTCCGGCCGCTTCATGCACGGCAAAGACCTGGGATAGAAACTTATTGATGGATCTGGCTGTGCGTCTCCATGTAACGACGCAAGGTCAGTTTCAACCGAGCGGCACGGGCGTGATCGTCACGCGCCTCCGCCGCCGCGATGCCGTCGGCGATCATGGCTCTGACGCGCTCTTCCCCTTCCGGCGTCTGCACCAGAAACCAACCCATTTCCAGAGCCGCCATCATGGGCAGGTGCTCGTGCTCGGCTATCGCCTCCACCTCGTCTTCGGTGAGGTCGGACATGGCGATGCAGTCTTCAATGGTCAGCAAAGTGTAACCCTCCCTGTCGAACTGGAACGGGCGAAAGGATTCCGCCCCGCCTTTCCAGACACGGGTAACAACTGGCAGGTCACCTGCCGATGCCGATGCGTTGCCGACATGAGGCAGGCTCACTCCTGAGTGTAGACCTCGTAACGGGGTGCCCGGCGAATGGACAGACGAGATGCAATCATCTCTCTCAGAGCCCCCGTGTAGCGCCGCCGACCGCGGCGCAGCGCCTGGGCGCCGCCACGTGCGGCATCCGCCACCGTGGTCCAGGAGTACGCTACGGCGATCAGGCCGAACAGTTCCCACCAACTGGAACAGTAGATCTGAGCCTGGGAGGGGCTACCCTCGAAATCCCAAGGGCCGCGGTAAACCACGTGTGGCATGACCCGCTTCTGGGTCCGGGCCGCCTTGACGTTGACGGACCCGCCGAATATCCACCGTTTGCCGGCACACAGCGCGTCAGCCGCGGAAAACAGGTAGATCGCGTTGCGCTCGTGTGCGGTCAGGGCATGACGAATCAGCCAGAAGCAGGTGATCTCGCAGGCGTTGCCGGTGGCCAGATAACGCTTGATGTCGGCGCGGGAGCGCGCCGGCTCGGGGATCATTTCATAGTAGCGCAGTGGCCCCCGGGAGTTGATGATGTAGCCGCCCACCATACGGCCGTCCTTGTAGAATGCGCGGACCGTATCGGCGCACAGAAAATAATTGATATCGATCGGGTTTTTGCACAACTTACCGAAGTTCAGGAAGAATTCGCGGATGCTTTCGGGGTCTCTGAGCAGAGCGCTTTCCATGGATATACGGTCCTCTTTGGGATCTGTTTTTTGCCCGCCTCATGGGCGTGGATTCAGTGTGAGATGACGCTGCATTGCAGGCCCCAGTGCCCTTGCGTCATGGCGTCACGCATTCAAGAATAGTCAACTTTCCGGAACTTTCCTGGTGAAAGCGGCGGCTGGCGCGGGTTACAGGCGTTACTCGGGCGAATCCTGTGGTATGGTCAGAGCGTTGCGGTTCGCGTGGATATAACAATCATTCAGCCATGGGCACGCTTCCCGAATTCTCCAGACGATTCACCGGCGAAAACCGGAGGGCACCGCAGGGCCGTTGACATGAGCGCATCCGTTCACGCAAATCATGATTGACAAGCAACCGACACTGGATCCGCAACGGCTCCTGGTCCTGCGCACACTGCTCGGTTTCACGATCGGCGGGTGTCTATTCTTCGGGGGGCTGAATGTGGCCCGTGGGGTTTATCCGCTGGCGGCGGTGGAATTCGCCATCGGTCTCTTCTCGTTGTGGCTGTTCTTCTGGATCACGCGCAGCCCGACTCCCCAGCGGTGGCTGCTGATCTATCTGCTGCTCTTTTTCAGCACCATGATGGTGGCAATTGCCACGCCCCAAGGGTCGGCAACGATCTTCGTCTGGGTCTTTCTGATACCGCTTGCGTCCCACCTGCTGCTGGGACGCAAGCGGGGGCTGGTCATCGCAGTGGTGTTCCTCACCCTGGCGGCCGTGATCTATTTCTACCGCATGAACGACCAGCCCCAGCTCATGGCGGTGCTCCCGATCGCCAACGTGGTGTTGTGCGCGCTGGTTCTTCTGGCACTGTCCTACGCCTACGAGTACGCGCGGGAGAAGACCGAGGAACAGCTTCAGGCCCTGGCAACCACCGATTCACTGACGGGGCTGCCCAACCGCGCGGCGCTGGAGCCGGTGCTCGCCCGCAAACATGCGGAAGCGGCTCGCGACGGTACGCCTTTCGCTCTGCTCTCCATGGACCTGGACCATTTCAAGGCACTCAACGACCAGGAAGGCCATGAGGCCGGGGACCGGGCGCTGGTGGCCTTCGCCGACCTGCTGCGCAAACGGCTGCGCGCGAGCGACATGCCCTGCCGCTGGGGCGGGGAGGAATTCCAGGTACTCGTCAGCGGCACGGACCGCGACGGCGCCGTGCACATCGCGGAAGAAATTCGAACGGCGCTGGAGGCCATCAGCCTGACCCGTAGCCGCAATGCACCCCGGGTCACGGTGAGCATTGGCGTCGCTGTCTTCCCAGACGACGGACAGGCGGTTGCCGAGCTGCTGCTGACCGCAGACCGCCGGCTCTATCACGCCAAGGCCAAGGGGCGGAACCAGGTGGTGGCATCGCCGCCGGACGAGCAATGACCTAGCGTCGCCCGCCACCAGCACCCAGATGCATACCACCGTCCACCAGGATCGCTTCGCCGGTGGTCTTGGGAGCACCGGTCAGCAGCCATTCAACCATCTCCGCCACGTCGTCGGGCTGCACCACGTCCTGAAGCGGGTTGGTGGCAACATGCGCGGCACGCTGCTTCTCGTAGGCGTCTCCCAGGCCGGCCTTGAGCCAGCCCGTCTCCACAAACCCCGGGCAGACTGCATTGACCCGGATGGCCGGGCCCAGCGCCCGGGCCAGAGAGAGGGTCATGGTGTTGAGCGCCCCCTTGGACGCGGCGTAAGCGATGGAGGAGCCCACACCGCGCAGGCCGGCGATGGACGAGATATTGACCACGCTGCCCCGGCCCTGCACCTCCATCACCGGCGCCACGGCGCGGGTCATCTGATAGGCCCCGATCACGTTGACGTCGAAGATGGCATGGAAATCCTCGGCCTGAAGCGCGTCCAGATCATGATGGCGGGCGAATCGGGTGGTGCCGGCGTTGTTTACCAGGCCATCCACTCGGCCCCAGGCATCCACGGCGGCCTGCACCAGTTGATTACACTGGACGTCATCGGCCACATCCGCCTGCATGACGATGGCGTCGCCGCCCAGGGCCCGGCACTGTCGGCCGACGGCTTCGGCTTCCGCCTGGCGCGAGGCGTAATTGATCACGATCCGCGCCCGCGCACGGGCGAGTCGCTCGGCGCAGGCCTGGCCGATACCGGCCGATGAGCCGGTGACGATGTAGACGGGTTGCTCCACGGCGCTGACTCCATCAAGGATTGATGGCTCAGCTTACGGCAACCGCACGAATCGGGGAAACGGGCAGAGGATCAGCCGCGCCGGGCGGCGACGCGGGCGCGAACGCGCAGCAGCGTCCAGCCGATGGAGACAGTCGCCGCCGGCCAGGCGAGCATGCGCAGCGCATCGTGCAACGGGACCCCGTGACCCACGGTCGATTCCGGTGCAGCAAGCCGCATGGCCATGGAGGCGCTCAACAGCGAGAACGTCACCACCAGCGCGATGTAATACGCCTGCCGGCGCCTGAGACCGAGCACCGCGAAGGCGGCAAGATGGACAACAAAAACGGCCAGCAGCAGGCCGGTCAGCATCGAGGGCATTGGTCGCTCGCCGTCCGGTGCGGCGCACGGCCATCAGCTGTCCAGAGGCTCGCACACCAGCGTGAGTTCATTCATGAGGCGGTAGAGGCGCTCGGGCTCCACTGCGGGATTCTCCTGACGCGCCAGTACCATCATGGAATCAATGGCCAGTTGCCGCACGTGTGACTCCGGCAGATCGGGCTCCGCCGGCACCTCCACGCGGTTGTTGATCTCCGGCACCTCCAGTTCGCCGCGAAACCGATCGATGGAGGCATCGTCCAACCAGCAGACCCAGGTCGTCATGGCCAGCTCCTATCGTCGCATATTCGTTTCCCTTCATCAGAGGTAGGAACGACCGTGGCGTATGACAACCCCGGATCACCCCAACGGCGCAGACTGTCGCCTTGACCCGTCAGGTCCACTGCGTTATTAATCAAACGACCAATAACTCCGGGCCTCGAGGTTGCCATGGCAACAGACACATCCACCCACGCCGTTGTGCTTGCGGAAGATGACGATCTGGCGATTCTCGGCACGGCCAGCCAGTGGCTGGAATCGGGCCGCAACGTGGCCATTGCCCGTGTCATCCAGACATGGGGATCGTCACCCCGGCCTGTGGGCAGCATTCTCGCCGTGGATGACCGCATGCACATGATCGGCTCGGTGAGCGGTGGCTGCGTGGAGTCCGCAGTGGTCCAGGAAGCACAGGGGGTGATGGCCGGCGATGCTCCCAGAGTGCTCGAGTTCGGCGTCACCAACGAAGTGGCCTGGAGCGTCGGGCTCGCCTGCGGCGGCACCATTCGCATTCTGGTGGAGCCCCTGACGGCGGAGGCCCGGTGACATGAAACAGTCCACCATCAATGTGTTGAGACAGATTCGCGACGCCAAGCGCCCGGCCGTGCTCGCCACACGCCTTGCGGACGGTCGGGAGTCCATCATCGACCCGGAGCAGCCCGACGGGCTCGGCCCGGCGGCGCTGGACGCCGTGCGCACCGACCGCAGCGGCCCGGTTGAGATCGACGGCGAGGAGTGGTTTCTGCAGGTGTTCAACCCGCCGCTGCGCATGCTGATCATCGGCGGTGTGCACATCGCCCAGCACCTGAACACCATGGCACGCCAGGCCGGTTACGACGTCACCGTTATCGACCCGCGCGCGGCGTTCGCGTCCACGGAACGCTTCCCGGGAACGACCCTGAACCACCAATGGCCGGACGCCGCCATGGCGGAACTGACTCCGGATCATCGCACCGCCGTTGTCGCCCTGACCCATGACCCGAAGATCGATGATCCGGCCATTCATGCCGCCCTCGAGAGCAACGCATTCTATGTCGGCGCGCTCGGCAGCCGCAGGACCCACGCGGGCCGCCGGGAGCGCCTGCAGGCGGCGGACGTGGACCCGGCACTGCTGGATCGTATCCATGCGCCCATCGGGCTGGACATCGGCGCGCGGTCACCGGCGGAGATTGCCCTGAGCATCGTCGCGGAAGTGACACAGGTCCTGCGCCGGGGGGGCGCCCGATGAGGTTCGGAAAATGCCCGCTGGCAGAGGCCGAAGGGGGCCTGCTGGTGCACACGGTGAACGTGGCCGGCAAGCGCTGGAGCAAGGGGCGGCAGCTTTCGGCGGACGACGTCGCCCAGCTGCAGGCGGAGGGGATCGATGGGGTCACCGTTGCGCACCTGGACCCGGACGACACCCACGAGGACATGGTGGCCGATGCCCTCGCACGCGCCATGGCTGGCGAGGGTGTGGAGGTGGGGCGCGCGTTCACCGGTCGCTGCAACCTTTACGCCGCCGACGACGGCGTATCGGCCCTGGACAGTGCACGTCTGACAACCTTCAATCACATCGACGAGGCGCTGACGGTGGCCACGGTACCACCGTTCGAGCAGGTCCATGCGGGGCAGATGCTGGCAACCATCAAGGTCATCCCGTTTGCCGTCCCGGCCGCCCTGCTGGAGCGTGCCCTCGAGCATCTGGACAAACCCGCAATCCGTGTCGCCCGCTACCACCGCCGCCGGTTCGGGCTGCTGCTGACCCGGCTGCCGGCACTCAAGGAATCACTTCTGGAGAAGGGCGAAAAGGGGATTCGCCAGCGGCTCACCGGCCTTGGCTGCGAACTGGCCATGGTCCGGCAGTGCGAACACGACGAGGGCGCCATCACCGAGGCATTGAAGGAGATGGCCGGGGCACCACTGGATGGCATTCTCGTTCTCGCCGCATCCGCGATTACCGATCGCCGGGACGTCATTCCCGCGGCCCTGACCGCCGCAGGGGGCGACATCGAGCGTTTCGGAATGCCCGTGGATCCGGGCAACCTGCTCCTGCTCGGCCGCCTGAGCACGCTCCCGGTCGTCGGTCTGCCCGGCTGTGCCCGCTCCCCGAAGATCAACGGGCTCGACTGGGTGCTGCGGCGACTGGCCACTGATCTGCCGGTGAACGCCGGGGTGATTGCCGGCATGGGCATTGGCGGCCTGCTCCAGGACACGAGCGAACGGCCACAGACGCGGGAACCCGCCACCAGAACGGCGCAGCGCAAACCCCGCGTGGCGGCAGTGTTGCTTGCGGCCGGACACTCCCGACGCATGGGCGAGGTCAACAAGCTGCTGGCCAGCTGGCAGGACAAGGCGCTGATCCAGCACAGCGTCGACAACGCCCTAGCCTCCCAGGCCAGCCCCGTCTACGTGATCACCGGCCACGAAGGTGATCGCGTCGCCGGCGCACTGACCGGGCGCGACGTGGTCGTGGTCCACAATCCCGAGCACGCGGAAGGCCTGGCGAGTTCACTGCGGGCCGCCGTCCGTGCGCTGCCGGACACGGTGGACGGCATGCTGGTCTGTCTGGGGGACATGCCGCAGGTCGCACCCGCCCACCTGGATCAGCTCATCGCTGCATTCTCGCCGCAGGAAGGCCGGGCCGCGTGCATCCCGACGTATCAAGGCAAGCGGGGCAATCCGGCACTGCTCGGGCGGCAGCTCTTCCCGGACGTGGCCGCACTGGAAGGCGACCGGGGTGCCCGGGCACTCATCCGGGACAATGCGGAAGCAGTGGCGGAGGTTCCCGTGGACAGCGCGGGCATCCTCCTGGACATCGACACGCCCGCCGCGCTCAAGGAGCTGGCCACTGGGCCGGCCTCCTGAGCGGGCAGGTTCCGCCGCCGGTTTACTGCAACCCTTCCACGATCATGAACCGGGCATCGGCGGCGTCACTGCGGAACGTCCTGGCGGCCTGATACTCCGGTGAATTGAAGCACGCCTCGGCCTGCTCAACGCTGTCGAACTCGATGATCACCACCCGCCCCGGCGGTTCGGCCCCTTCCAGGCCCACGCGGCGGCCACCCCGGGCCAGCACCCGCCCACCGTAAGCCTCAATGGCCGCCGGCGCGCGCTGCGCGTAGTCCTTGTAGGCCGTTTCGTCATCCACATCCACCAGGGCCAGCCAGTATGCCGTCATGCCATCTCTCCTCTTCTCGACGTTGGTTCAAACCGCACGGCCGGCGCTGAATGCTCGAACTGCATCACGGCAACGGCCATGCTACTATTTATCAAATGCTCATTTTACGGACGAGCTTACCGGCCTTCCGGGAAAACGCAAGACGCGAGCCGGTCAGGACACGGCGTAGCTGTCGCGGAAGTGCTCCCGCAGGGTGGGCGGTGTGCCGTGCATGAAGGAGCGCACCACGCGGGTGACATGCAGATCGAGATCGTCGGGGAAAGGCAAATGGTAGATCCACTTGCGGATGCCCATGTAATAGATGCTGCCGTGCATGCTCGTGGCCAGATGCACCTCCTCCTCCGTGAGCGGGATCTCGTCAGTACCGGGCAGGCCGCTGATTTCACGCATCTCCCGACACACCGGCTCCAGCAGTTTCTCGCGCACGATGGCCAGATACCGGCGGTTGAGGTCCCCCCCGGCCAGGCCGGCGAGCATGAAGATGCGAACCTGCTCGTAGGTGAAAATCGCCCGGGTGTACTCCTTGTAGAAGCGCACCAGGCGCTCCTCGAGAGGCAGGGAGCGGTCGCTGATGAGGTCGTCCCAACGCGACTGCCAGCGCTGGAAGAACGTCTCCTGGTAGACCCGCTCGATCAGGCTTTCCTTGCTGGGGAAATAACGATAGAGAAGCGGCTGGGTAATCCCGAGCCGTTTCGCCAGTTCACGGGTCTGCCCTTCGAAGCCGACTTCCGCAAAAAACCGGATTGCTTCATCAACAATCTGCCGCTCCCGATCCTGGGGATCGAGTCGCTTCTTTGGCCGGCTTTTGGTGCCGGCTGTTTCGGAGCCCGGATTACTCACAGGAAACACTCCTTTGCATCTGATTCACACATGAAAACACTGTATCGCTCGGGCAATCGCCCAACCCGCGGTCGCCACCGACCGCGCCGCCGGGCACACCCGTCAAGCGCCTTGCGACGCCCTTCGCAAGGGCGCGTATCCGGGCTCCTCATGGGATGTAATGATAGCACGGGCCGCCCTGCGCGCTCCATCGAGTCACCTCGCGAATCGCCGCTTCCCGCCCCATGCGAAAAGCGACAGGACATCCGCCTGAGTGCAATCGCGAATACGCCTGAAATACTCTCATCGGAACAGGAATGATGACCGACAATAACGCCGATCCGCTTCAGGAAATGCAACCCGATACGCGCGTTGATGCAGCCGATACCTTCGGCCTTCAACGAAAAATTCAGGTGCCTGCTTTCAGCCAGCGAACCGCCCACGTTCCGGATATCGACGCCAGTTATCATTTCGACCCCGATACCACCTTGTCGGTACTGGCCGGTTTCTCCCACAATCGCCGCGTGATGGTGCAGGGATTCCATGGCACCGGTAAATCCACTCACATCGAGCAGATCGCCGCACGCCTGAACTGGCCCTGCATCCGAATCAACCTCGACAGCCATATCAGCCGGATGGATCTGGTGGGCCGCGACGCCATCGTTCTGCGTGACGGCGTGCAGGTGACGGAGTTCCGCGAAGGCTTGCTGCCCTGGGCGCTGCAGCGACCGGTGGCACTGGTCTTCGACGAATACGACGCCGGCCGCCCCGATGTCATGTTCGTGATCCAACGGGTCCTGGAAGCCGAGGGCAAGCTGACGCTGCTGGACACCAACCGGGTCATCACCCCGCATCCGGCATTCCGCCTGTTCGCAACCGCCAACACCGTCGGACTGGGCGACCCGAACGGCCTCTACCACGGCACGCAGCAGATCAACCAGGGGCAGATGGACCGCTGGAACATCCTGACCACGCTGAACTACATCGACCACGACACCGAGGTGGAGATCGCCCTGCGCAAACTCCCGCACTGGCGCACCACGGATGGCCGCGACACCGTCTCGCGCATGGTCGCCACGGCCGCGCTGACCCGTACCGGCTTCATCAATGGCGACGTCTCGGTGCTCATGTCGCCACGCACCGTGATCACCTGGCTGGAGAACACCGAGATCTTCGGCGACCCGGCCTTCGCCTTCCGCGTCACGTTTCTCAACAAGGCGGATGCGCTGGAACAGGACATCATCGCCGAGTACTACCAGCGCTGCATGGGGTCTCTGCCAGTGCCGGAGCCGGGCGTCGCCCAACTGAAACCGGCCGGGGCCCGGCATGGCTGACAGGTCCCGCCGCTTCGCCCAGGCCCAGGCGGCCACGACCCGAACGCTCGCGGGCGACAGACGATTCGACCTGACGCTCGACACCACCCTGCCGTCGGCACCCACCCGGGACGTACTGGATGCATTCCGCGGCCTCGCCGACCTGGAAGCCCTGAAGCACCGCCACCACGCGCCGCGTCTGCACGCGCGCCATGCCCCGACGGCGCCGGCCGCACGCGCGATGTACGACTGGGCCGAGGAAGCACGGCTGTCGGCCCTGGCCGGACGGGTGATGCTGGGCGTGACCCGCAACCTGGACGCCGCCCTGGAACAGCGCTGCCGAGACGCCCTGCCGGACACCGCAGCCGCGGACGTGGACACGCCTCTGGCCATGGCCGCGGGGCTGTGGCTGCGCGAACAACTCACGGGGCGGTCGCTGCCACCCACAGCGGCGCGCATTGTCGGTAGCCGCCGGGAGCGTATCACCACGGCTCTGGCGCCGTTCATGCCGACACTGCAGACGCTGCTGCATGAGCCATATGACTTCGCCAGGGAAGCCGCACGGCTCCCCGCCGCCCTGGACATGCCCACGGACGACGGCAACGCCACACCCGCCCCCGCGGACGACGCAGCGCAGGATGCGCGGGACGACACGGACGCGGCACTGTCCATCCCGGGGGCGGCGACACCCGCCGATGACACCGGCTCCAACCGGCCGCCAGCCACCCCGTCCAACGGGGAGCCGCCCGCGGCGAGCGACCAGCCCACGGCGGGGAACCCGGACGCCGGCGACGGCCAGTCGCCGGGATCGGACGGCATCGGCGTCCGAGAGGCGCCGACCGGTCTCAAGGGCGAGTACCGCGCGTACACGCGCGCCTTCGACCACACCACGCGCGCCGCCGAAGCGCTGGACGCGGCCCGACTGGAGCAGCTCTGGACGCAGCTGCGGGGTGAAGATCCAGAGGCGCACGCCGCCATCAAGCGGTTGGCGCGGCGGCTGGAGCGTGCCCTCATGAGCGAACAGCGGCGCCGCTGGGTGTTCGAACAGGAAGACGGCCTGCTGGACGCAACCCGCCTTGCCTCCGTGGTGGCCGACCCCATGCTAAGCCTCCCCTTCAAGCGTGAGACCACCGCACCGTTTCCCGACACGGTGCTGACCATGCTTCTGGACTGCTCGGGATCCATGCGCGGTCGCCCCATCCGACTGGCCGGCCTGTGCGCCGTCGCAGTGGGCGAGGCGCTGGCACGCTGCAACATCAAGGTGGAGGTGCTGGGGTTCACGACGCGTGCGTGGCAGGGTGGTGCCTCCGGCGCCGCCTGGGAGCGGGATGGCCGGCGCGCGGCACCGGGCCGCCTCAACGATCTGCACCACGTCGTCTTCAAGGACGCCGACACGCCATGGCGGCGTGCGCGGCGCAACCTGGGCCTGTTGCTGCAGGACGACCTGCTGAAGGAGAACATCGACGGCGAGGCCCTGCAGTGGGCGCATCAGCGGCTGCTGCGCCGCCGCGAGACCCGGCAGGTCCTGCTGGTGGTCTCCGACGGACTGCCACGGGACGGCATGACCCAGAGCGCCAACCCGCCCGGTTTGCTGGAGGCCCATCTTCGTCATGTCATTGACCATATCGAGGCGCGTTCGCCGGTGGAGCTCGCGGCCATCGGCATCGGGCATGACGTTACCGCCTACTACCGCAACGCCGTCGCCATTCCGACGGCGGAACGGCTCGGCGCCGCCATGGCCAGCCAGCTGCTGGCGCTGTTCACCGCTCGCTGCGCGTCAGAGCAGAAACAGTAGCAGCAGGATCAGCACCGCCAGGCCGACACCACCGTAGATCATCCAGGTATTGCCGCCGCCCTCACCCTGCGTGGTGACCCCGGCGTCGGCCGGAGCTGCTGCCGTCTCGCCGCCGGACAGGCGCTCGTTCAGCGCACCGAAGAACTGATCCGCATACTTGCGCGCGGTGCTCTGGACCAGCCGCGACCCCAGCTGCGCCAGCTTGCCGCCCAACTGCGCCTGCGCGGTGTAGCTCAGGCGCGTCCCGCCATCGCCGTTGTCCTCCAGAGTCACCGGCGCGGTGAGCTTGGCGAAACCGGCGGCACCCTTGCCCTCGCCCACAATGGTGTAACGCTGCGCTTCCTGGACATCAGTGAGCGTGACCGTGCCGTTCAGCGTCGCCTTCACGGGGCCCACCTTGGCGGTGACGGTGGCATCGAACCCGGATCCGTCATCCGTGGGCGTCAACGCGTCGCAACCGGGAATGCAGTCACGCAGCACGTCGGGGTCGTTGATGGCCTGCCAGACCGTCTGACGATCGGCGGGGATGTCGTACTCACCACGGATATCCACAGTGTGTTTCTCCTCATTCGGTTCAGATCAATGCCAGCGTCAACGGCGGTACCAGCGCGACCATGACCAGGGTGACCAGCATGATCGCGACAAAGGGCAGCACGCCGACGAAGATGGACTCCACGGACACATTCGGGTCATTCAACGTCGATTTCACCGTGTAGATGGAGATCCCGAATGGCGGCGTGAGCAGCCCGATCTCCACGGCAATGACGGTGATGATGCCGAAGTGCACCAGATGGAAGCCGAAGTCCTGGGCAATGGGCACGGCGATGGGGGTCATGATCAGCAGGATCGACGTGGAGTCGAGAATCATCCCGAGCAGCAGCACGATGATCACGTAGATCAGCAGAAAGCCGTATGGGCCGAAGCCCGCGTCCTGCACGAACATGGCGATCTCGGCCGGCATGCCGACCATGGCCAGCATGCGGCTGTAGAAGCTCGCGGCGATCAGCAGGATGAGAATGCCCACGGCCACGCTACCGGTCTCCCACAGCACCTGCCAGGCGCGGGAGACGTTGAGGCTGCGCCGGGCCAGCGCCAGCACCAGCGCTCCGAACGCGCCGACGCCACCGGCTTCCGTGGGTGTGAAGAACCCGGAGTACAGACCGCCCAGCACCAGGGCCACCAGCAGCAGAATCGGCACAAGCTTGACGCAGATCTCGCCAAGGCCCATCACGCGCTCCGCTTCCCGCCCATGCGCCTCTTTCAGCTGCTCGGCCATGTTGTAGACCATGTTCGGCGCGAAGCGGGCCAGCAGCAGAATCATGACCACGAAGTTCACCGCCAGCAGCAGCCCCGGCAGCACCCCGGCCAGGAACATGTGGCCGATGGAGACTTCGGCAAGGATGCCGTAGACGATCAGCAGCAGACTGGGCGGGATCATCATGCCCAGCACCGAGCTGCCCGCCACCGTCCCGGCGGCGAACGCCTTGTTGTAGCCCAGCCGCGCCATCTCCGGTACGGCCACCTTGGTGAACACCGCCGCGGAGGCGATGGAGACCCCGGTGACCGCGGCGAACACGGTGTTCGCCGACACGGTCGCGATGCCGAGCCCACCGCTGATCCGGCGCAACAGCGAGGCGGCCACATCGAACGTGTCGCGCCCCACGTTGGATATGCTCACCAGCAATCCCATCAATACGAACAGGGGGATGGTGGCGAATATGTAATTGGAGATGCCGTTGTACGCGGCGATGTACATGAGGTTGAAGGCGAGGTCGATATTATCCCGCACCAGCCACACACCGACAAAGGCCACACTCATCAGAGCGACGGCGATATGCAGCCCCATGATGACCAGAAAGAACAGCAGGGCGATCAACGTCAGCCCGAGACCAAGGTCCGTCATACGACTTCCGCCCTCCCTTCAATGAGCCTGCGGACATTGGCGGGAACCAGCGCCAGACAGGCAAGCAGTGCCAGCCCGGACCCAAGCACCACCAGCCCCCGGAACGGCCAGGTCGGCATGGTGAATTGCCCGCGCACACCGAAGTACTGCCCGCTCACCCAGGCATCCACGAACTGGCCCCAGGATGCGGTGATCAGCAGGGCGAACAGCGTGGCGCCGATTAGCAGATAGAGGATCTCCAGCCCGCAGCGCACTCGGGGTAGACGCTCCGCCAGCAGGTTGAGCACGAACCCGGCCCGGGTCAGACGCCCGGACACCACGGCCCAGGCAAGCTGCAGATAGACGATGGCCACCACCGAACGGCCGGCAAACTCGGCCACCCCGGTGATCGGCATGTTGAGAAAATTGCGGCCGACCACGTCGGCGACGATCAGGAACATCAGCAGAACGATCCAGACCGTCCCCAGCGCCCCGAACACCATGGGGATGTAACGGAACAGACCGGCCTCAATGCCCTCTCCGCCCTTGATGGTGTCGCGGAGTTCTTCTTCAGTGCTGCCCACGGCGCACCCCCGGTTCGACGAACCCGACCGGCGCACCGGCCCGTGGCCGGTGCGCCCTTTCAGCAACTGCCGGCTTTAGCGGACGATGTTGTCCCAGTCGCGCAACGGCTCCTCGCCGTGCTCGCGCAGCAGATCGAAGTACGCCTTGAGCAGTTCCTCGGCATCGTCGCCGCCCATGTCGAGCCATTCCTCGACGATGCTCTCCGGCAGGCTCTCCACCCAGCGCTCCTTCTCGGATTCGGGCAGTTCGCTGACGTTCAGGCCTTCCGCCTGCATCTTCTCCAGCGCCTGGTCCATCTGGTCGCTCACGTACTCACCGTGGCGCAGGGAGGTCTCCTTGCCGGCCTCCAGGAAGGCATCCTGGACTTCCTCAGGCAGGCCTTCGAAGAAGTCCTTGTTCACCGCCACGCTGCCGAAGTACATGGCGCCGATGCCCACGCGGGTGAGCTCCGGGGCAACCTCGTAGACCTGAGTGGGTTCGATGCCCGTGGCGAACGACAGCGCCCCCTCGGTTACGCCGGTCTGGATGTTGGTGTAATAGGTGGTCAGGGCGCCATCCACCGGCGTGGCACCGGTTCCGGAGAGCCAGTTGGCCGAGGAGCCCGGGGCATTGATGCGCATGTTCTGCAGGTCATCCAGGCTCTCCACCTGGCTGGTGGCGTAGACGTCGTAACTGTCGGTGATCAGCGAGGACAGGTGCACCATGTTCTGCGCACTCCAGCTGTCCACCAGCGCGTCCACCTCGCTATTGAGCTCGTCGAAGATCTGGATGAGTAGCTCGTGATCCTCGGTGGCGAACGGCGTGAAGTAGGTGACGTTCTGCAGCGGCATGTCGGAGCCCTCCCACACCGTGCCGACCATGCCGATGTCGACGATGCCGTCGCGCAGCGAGGTGCGCGTGTCGCCGAAGTCGAACAGGGTACCGCCGTAGGACTCGCGCCAGTTGACCTGGTAGTTACCGCCGTTTTCCTCGAGGATGCGATCCACTTCCGGCTGGAAAACGTTCTGCATGGCCCAGACCCAGATGTTCTGGGTGGGGTGGCTGGAGCCGATCTCGACACGGACGGTCTCCGTGGCCGAGGCGGTGCTTCCCACGATCAGGGCGCTCAGCGCAAGGGCGCTGAGCCCGGCGGTCTTCCGCGACTGGATGATTCGTTTCATGGTGTCTCCTCCGTCTCTCTAATCACCGGCGTAATGCCGGCCTTTTATCGTGTCCGTTGCACGCCGTCAGCGGCCGTCCGGATCCGGGACCTTGCCCAGGACGGCGAGCACCCGCTCCGGCGTGAACGGCATGCGGGTGACCCGGCCGCCGAAGGGCCGGATGGCGTCGTTGATGGCGTTCATCACGGCCGCCGGTGCCCCCGCGGTACCGGCTTCCCCTGCCCCCTTGGCGCCCAGCTCCGATTCCTGGGTGGGCGTCTCCACGTGGCCGATCACCATGTCCGGCATTTCCGAAGCCATGGGAACCAGGTAATCAGCCATGTTGGCGTTTTCGAGCTGGCCTTCCTCGGAGTACACACACTCCTCGTACAGCGCACCGCCCAACCCCTGCACGATGCCGCCGCGGATCTGTTCGTCCACCAGTTGGGGATTGATCACCCGGCCGCAGTCCTCAACGCACCAGTGCTTGAGCAGCTTGACGAACCCCGTCTCCACATCCACTTCCACAAGGCTGGCCTGGATACCGTTGGTGAAGGCAAACGGGTAGTCGCTGGTGATGTAGTGGCGGGTGGCCACCATCTCCCGGTCCAGATCCTTGGGCAAGGTGTCGCCGCGGAAGTAGACGATGCGCCCGAGTTCGGCCAGCGGCATGCGTTCCTCGCCGGTGGCTCGATCCTTTATCGCGCCGTCGATGATGTCCAGCGCATCCGGGGTCGACTGCAGCATGGCCGCGGCCACCTGAATGATGTTGTCGCGCAGCGCACGACCCGCGCGGAAGGCGGCGGCACCGCCGATGCCGGCACCGCGGGACGCCCAGGTGCCACCACCGTAGGGCGTGGTCTGGGTGTCACCGGTGATCACCTTCACCGTCTCCATGGGCACGCCGACACTCTCGGCCACCACCTGCGCGAGCATGCCCTCGGTGCCCTGTCCCTGTTCGGTGACCCCGGAGAGCACGACCAGGGACCCGTCCGGGTCCATGCGCACGGTCGCGCCATCCTGCGCCGAGATGCGCGCGCCGCCGATGCCGTACATGAACGGGCTCGGGTTTGTGAGCTCGATGAAGCTGGCGATGCCGATGCCGCGGTAGACGCCCTTGTCACGCAGCGCCTGCTGCTCACGCCGAAGGTCATCGTAACCCATGGTCTCCAGCAGCTTGTCGAGACTGGCGTGATGGGACAGCCCCTCGAACTTCATGCCGCTGGCGGCGGTATAGGGGTAGGCGTCGTCGGGCACCAGGTTGCGCCGACGCAGCTCCACCGGATCCATGCCCAGCGCCTCGGCGGCCAGGTCCACCATACCCTCGGTGACCGCACAGGCGATGGGGTGACCCACGGCACGGTACTGACACATGGGCGCCTTGTTCTGCATGACCACCGTGGTGGTGGCCTTGTAGCTAGCCAGGTCGTAGGGCCCGCCGCAGAGGTTCACCACCTGGTTGCCCTCGATGGCGCTGGTGCGCGGATACACGGAATAGGGGCCGATACCCGTGAGATCATCGATCTCCAGGGCAGTGATCTTGCCGTTGCTGTCCACGGCCATGCGGGCCTTCACGCGGTGATCCCGGGCATGGATGTCGGCAGTGAACGACTCCAGCCGGTCGGCGATGAACTTCACCGGCCGGCCCATCACGCGGGAGATGGCCGCGGTGGCCATTTCGTCGGGGTAGATGTGCACCTTGATGCCGTAGGAGCCGCCCACATCGCCGCAGATCACCCGCACCTTGCCCTCGGGCAGATCCAGGTGTTTGGCGAACGACGACTGGATCATGTGCGGCGCCTGGGTGGCGGCATAGAGGGTGAGCTGGTTCTCGGAGCGGTTGAAGTCCGCCAGGATGGAGCGCGGCTCCAGGCATACACCGGTGTGCCGGCCTGTGTGGAAGGTCTCTTCCACCACGTGTGCCGCGGAGGCGAACGCGTCGGCCAGGTCACCGGACTCATGGGTGCGGGTAAACGTGAGATTGTCACCCAGCTCCTCGTGCAGCACCGGAGTCTCCGGGTCCAGAGCGGTTTCCATGTCCGCCACCACCGGCAGCGGCTCGAAGTCCACCTCCAGCGCGGCGGCACCGTCCTCGGCCACGGCGCGGCTCTCGGCCACCACTGCCGCCACCGGTTCGCCCACCCACATGGCCCGGTCCACGGCGAGCGCATGCTGCGGCGCGGATTTCATGCCCTTGAGGTGGTCGAGTGTGGCGACCCAGGGGGTGCAGACGTCCTTCAGGTCGTGCCCCGTGAACACGCGCAGCACGCCCGGGATCGCTTTCGCGGCGTCGGCATTGATGCCGTTGATGCGGGCATGGGCGTACGGGCTGCGCAGGTAGGCCACGTGCACCGTGCGTGGCAGGTGGACGTCGTCCACATACTGCCCCCGCCCCTCCACCAGCTTGCGGGCGTTGGGGCGCGGCACCGTCTTGCCGATATAACTGTTGGGTCGATCGACCTGGTTGAGATCAATAGTCATTGCGAGCCTCCTCCCGCCTGGGTGGCGCCTGCACGGGTGCCTGCCGCCATTTCCACTGCGTCGACGATCGCTTCGTAACCGGTGCACCGGCAGTAGTTGCCGGAGATGTGCTCGCGGATTTCCTCACGCGACGGCTTCGCGTCACGGGCGAGCAGGTCCGCCGCGGTGATCAGCATGCCCGGCGTACAGAAGCCACACTGCAGGGCGTTGCGCTCAACGAACGCCTTCTGCAGCGCATCCAGGGAGCCGTTGTCGGAGAGCCCCTCAACGGTCCACACCTCGGCGCCATCCGCCTGGGCCGCCAGCATCAGGCAGCCGCGAACCACGTCGCCGTTCACCTGCACCGTGCACGCGCCGCACACACCGTGCTCGCAGCCGGTGTGCGTGCCGGTGAGGCCCACGTCCAGACGCAGGAAATCCACCAGGTGACGGCGTGCGTCCACGCGGCGCGAGACGCGCTCGCCGTTGACGATGACCGTCACGTCCACTTCGTGTGCAAAACCGTTCTCGCTCATGCCCGCTCCCCTTACTGCGCCCGCAGCGCATTGATGGCCCGCTGCAGAATGACCCGTGCCAGATGGCGCTTGGTTTCCGGCCCGCCGGTGAGATCGCCCGGCGGGTCGAGATCGTCGTTCAGGGCCTTCAGGGCGGCGCTAACGTCGCCCTGCTCCAGTGCCCGCGCAGCGCCCTCGGCCACCACCGGAGCGTCACCGACGCCGAAGTAGACCACCTTCGCCGCGCCGAGGGTGTCGCCCTGTACATCCGCGGCGAGGACAATGCCGACGATGGCGTAGTCGCCATGCCTTCGCACCAGCTCCTGAACCGTCTGCCGACGCCTGCCCGCCTTGGGAATCTCGATGGCGGTCAACAGCTCGAAGGGCTCCAGGGCCGTCTCGTACAACCCGAGGAAGAAGTCGGCGGCGGGAATCCGGCGCTCACCCCCCTGCCCCTGAACCACCAGTTCGGCGTCCAGCGCCACCACGCAGGCAGGAAACTCGGCAGCGGGGTCGGCGTAGGCCAGCGAGCCACCGATGGTGCCGCGCGCCTGGATGGCCGGGTGGGCAATCAATGGCGCCGCCTCGGCAATGGCCGGGGCGTGCTCGGCCACCAGCGGATTGCGCGCCAGCTCGGCGTGGCGGGTCATGGCACCGATGCGGATACGGTCACCGCTTTCGGTCACCCCGGCGAGATCGGGCACGTGGTTGATGTCGATGAGCGCAGGCGTATCCGCGAGGCGGAGCCCCAGGCCCGCAATCAGGCTCTGGCCCCCGGCGAGGATCTGGGCGTCCTCGCCCGCCTCGGCCCACAAAGCAAGCGCATGCGGCAAATCCTTCGCCCGCGCATAGGCGAACTGGGCAGGTTTCATCAGCTTCTCCTCCGACCGACGCTACCGATGGAGCACCCATCCGCAGCGGGTAACAGTGTTTTTGTTTATCAGATGCTCTCTTAATCAAATGATAAATACAACCACAATCGATGTCGCACTGAACAATTCCCGTGCACGCGGCTGTCGATTCCGGATTCCGCCGCGCGACAAGGAAGAAACGACAGAGGAGACACAACCATGCGCTACATGCTCATCCGCAAGGCGGACCCGCACACCGAAGACGGCGTGATGCCGTCGGAGGCGCTGCTCAAGGACATGGCGGACTACAACGAACGCCTGCTGCACGCCGGTGTTCTGGAGGGAGGCGACGGGCTGCGACCCAGCCGCGACGGGTACAGGATCGAGTTCCGCGACGGCGAGCCCACCGTCACCGACGGCCCGTTCACGGAAACCCGTGAACTGATCGCCGGATACACCATTCTCGACGTGGACTCCCCCCGGGAGGCGCTGGACTGGGCCATGCGCTGGCCCCGCTCGGACGGCGACGGCAACGTCACCCTGGAGCTGCGGCGGTTCTTTGCCATGGAGGATTTTGAGCCCGGTCCTGCGACAGACCAGCACGGCGCCCTCGGTGACCAGCTCACGCAGCTGCCCACGGCCATGAACGTGCACGTGGTCTTCTCCGGCAACTGCCGGGAAGCCATGACGTTCTACGCCGATGTCACCGGCGGCAGCGTCGAGGCCATGCTCACCTTCGGCGAGACGCCCGCCGCCGCGGACACCCCCGCCGACTGGCATGACCGCATCATCCATGCCTCGGTCAACCTCCGGGGCCGGCGCATCATGGGCGCCGACATGGCCGGCGACTGCTATACGAAACCTCAGGGCGCCCGGATTCACCTGGAGTTCGCGGACCCTGCACGCGGAGAAGCCGTGTTCAACCGGCTGGCGGACGGCGGCAGCATCGTCATGCCCTGGGAGCAGACCTTCTGGGCGCACCGTTTCGGCATGGTCGACGATCGCTTCGGGATCGGCTGGATGATCAGTTGCGAAATCGACCACTGCAGCGACAACACCGGGAGGGACGCACCATGAAGTACGTGGCACTGGTGTACTACCAGGAAGGCATCATCAACGCCATGAGCGAAAAGGAGTGGCACGATCTGAACCAGGAGTGTATTGCCGGCGTCGAGCGATTCAGTGCACAGGAGAAGTACCTGGGCGGTCAGCCCCTGCAGCCAACGGAGACGGCCACCACCGTGCGCGTTCGCGACGGCGAGGTGATCGTCTCCGACGGCCCGTTTGCCGAAACCAAGGAGCAACTCGCCGGCTTCTACCTGCTCGAGGCCGCCGACCTGAACGAGGCCCTGCAACTGGCCAGCCGGATCCCTCCGGCGCGCTTCGGCAGTATCGAAGTGCGCCCCACCAGGGAACTACCCCCCAAGGACGAACGAGGATAACGACCATGACCTACGTTGACGGATTCGTGGCTGCGGTACCCACCGCCAACCGCGAGCAGTACATCAAACACGCCAGCGACGCCGGCTCTGTTATCAAGGAATATGGCGCCCTGAAGGTGGTGGAGTGCTGGGGTGATGACGTGCCGGACGGCGAAGTGACCTCCTTCCCCATGGCGGTGGAGTGCAAGCCGGACGAGACGGTGATCTTCTCGTGGATCCTGTGGCCCTCCCGCGCCGTGCGCGACGAGGCCATGCCACGGCTGATGAAGGACGCCCGCCTGCAGCCCGAAGTAAACCCCATGCCGTTCGACGGCAAACGGCTGATCTACGGCGGATTCGAGATCGTGGTGGAGACCTGACCTGCTGAAAGGTCAGTCGTCCACCGCCGCCCGTTCTACATCTGCCGGAATAGATGCACGAACGGGCGGCTCACGGTGAGGGACTCCGGACGGCCTCTGAGCGTCAGGCTCAGTCGGCCGCCGAACTCCCGATGTACGGCCTCCACCAAGCTGGCGTTGACGATGGTGCCCCGATGGATCTGCCAGAACCGCTGCGGATCCAGCTGATCCGCCAGGGCCTTGATGGGCGTGCGGATCATGAACTCATCGCCGGCCGTGACCACGCTGGTGTACTTGGCGCTGGCGTGAAAATAGAACACCTCGTTAACGGCGACGAGCTGCACGCGCTCGCCCAGCCCGGCGCGAATCCACTGCAGGTACTCCGGCTCCTTCGGCCCCTGCAGCCGCTCCAGCAGCGCCGACAACGCGGCTGGGTCGTGGGTCGGCGCCGACGGCCGTCGCAGCCGCTCCACCGTGCGTGCCAACCGCTCCGGCGTCACTGGTTTCAGCAGATAATCCACCGCCTCCTGCTCGAAGGCTTCCACCGCATACTGATCGAAGGCGGTCACGAACACCACGCGACACTGCGCGGTCAGCCGCTTTGCCACCTCCAGCCCCGACAGCCCCGGCATGCGGATATCGAGAAATGCCACATACGGTCGCTCCCGCTCCAGCAGCTCCAGGGCCTCGGGCCCGTTGCGGGCGATCCCCGCCACGTCCAGCTCCGGCCAGGCGGCGGCCAGCTGGCGCTGCAGATGGGCTGCCAGCTCGGCCTCGTCGTCGGCAATGACCGCGGTTAGGCTCATGCCCCCTCCCGCGGCAGCTCCAGCCGTGCCAGCACGCCGCCATCGGGGCACGCCTCAATGGCGAGCCGCGCCCGCTGCCCGTAAAGAGCCACGAGGCGCTCACGTAGATTGGCAAGGCCCACGCCGGTGCCGCCGCCGGTGTCAGACAGCCCCTGGCCGGTATCGCGGACACTGAGCCACAGCACCCCGGCCTCCAAGCCGGCGGCAACGTGCACGGTGCCGCCCGCCACCAGCGGCTCGATGCCGTGTTTGATGGCGTTCTCCACCAGGGGCTGCAGCAGCATGGGGGGCACGGGCTCGGCCGCCAGCGCATCGGGGACCTCCAGGGTGTAATCCAGGCGCTCGCCCATGCGGATGCGGTACATGGCCAGATAGCTCTCCAGCAGCCGGATCTCGTCGCCGAGCACGGTGCGCGGCTCGCGGGCGTGGACCAGGGCGTAGCGAAGGTAATCGATCAAATAGCCAAGCATGCGCTTGCCGCGCTCGGGGTCTGTGTCCACCAGGCTTTGTACGTGGGCCAGGGAGTTGAACAGCATGTGCGGCTCGATCTGCGCCCGCAGCAGGCGCAGCTCGGTGGCCGCACGGTCGCGCTCGGCTTCCACACGGCGCAGCTCCTGCTCCTGAAGGCTGGTGCGGGTGCGCAGCAGGCGCTCCCGGCTGAAGAAATAATAGCCGGCGATGCCCCCGAACAGCAGCGCGATCACCACCGTCTGCAGGAAGACGGTCACCGGCGCCCGGGCGCGCTCGTCCGCGACGCCGGTCACCAGCAGAGCGAGCAGGACGCCGGCCAGCGCCCCGATCAACACGGCAGTCGCAACCCCGGCAACCAGACGCCCGCGCTCCAGCCGTCGGAACGGCACCAGCTCGAGCATGACGAAGATGCTCAGCCCGATACACTGGGAGAACGCCATGTTCACGGCCAACGTGCCGCCATAGCCGATGGTGGTGAGAAACGCAGCGATCAGACTGTTGAACACCAGCGTCCAGAGCAATCGCCAGTGGAGGCGCATGCCGCCCCAGCCGGAGAGGCCTTCAGACCCTGCATTGCCCTGTTCGCCTGTCACGCGCGCCTCCTATACCGGTTTCAGCACCATAAGCGAGAACGCGGCCAGCGGTAAAACCACCGCAACGACGCCGAACCCCATCCATAGCGTCGACAACTGCCGGTACCGGACGGGGATCTCGCCCCCGCTGGCGAAGGCGCGGGCCATGCGCGCCTGCGCCACCTGGATGGGGATGAGAATGCCCACCCAGATCAACCCCGTCGCCA
This sequence comes from Aquisalimonas sp., assembly GCA_007126095.1. Classification (GTDB taxonomy): domain Bacteria; phylum Pseudomonadota; class Gammaproteobacteria; order Nitrococcales; family Aquisalimonadaceae; genus Aquisalimonas. The sequence continues at coordinate 44,543 of SLBZ01000007.1, read as the reverse complement.
GGAACAGGGTCTGCCCCCAGTCGAGCCACGGCGTATCCAGGCTCCAGGGCCCGGTGAACACCATGGCGTAACCGCTGCCGCCGAGCAGCAGGACACCCACTGTGGTGAACAGGATATCGGTGAGCGTCACCTGGCGCTGAGCAAAAGCCAGCACCACCGGGTTGCGGCTGCGGTCGGCCATGGCCTTCCACCAGGCGGTCACCATGATATTCCCCAGCAACAGCACGGCACCGAGGATGTGCAGCAGCTTCAGCAGAGTGTAGGTCTCCATCGTCACGCTCCCTTCCAGTTTCCGTGAAAGCCCAGCGGCACCGGGTACGGCAGTCGGGCCTGCCCCACCGGCCCCTCTGCCAGGGCCCCGGCCCGGAACACCGACAGCAGCGAGACCTGCTGTTCCAGATCCAGCGCCGTGCCGATCAACCAGCCGTCTCCCTCGCCACCCTCACCCGGCACAAACACGTGCTCCTCGGTGATCACGCTGGCGCCGAAGTCGTAGTGCTCGGTCACACCGCTCTCCATGTCACGCCGCATCACACCATTGGAGAGCGGATGGCCCGCCGTTTCGGTGCGCACTGTCGTATAGAGCTGGCGGTAACGCTCGCCGGTGCGGCGCGGATCCACACGCGGGAACTCGGTCTCCTCGGTCATGATCTGCTGATCGATCCGGCCGTTGCGCGTATCCAGGCGCACCAGCGCGGTGTGGCCACCGGCATGGGGAATATCCTCGCCGCGCATGAGGCCGCGGGCGGCCCTGGTGACGAAGTCGGCGTTGTCGTAACGGGTGTAGTCGAAGCGGATGACGCCGCTGCCGTCCTCCCAGGCGTTACCGACGTGAAAGTGCATGCCGGCGGGCAGATCGAACCAGCGCCGGCGCCCCCAGTCCTCTTGTCGATCACCAGCACCTGCATGGCGTCGTCGCCATACCAGCGGTGGCTATCCACGAAACTCTTGCCGCTGCCGAAACGCTCCGGGTCGAGCCGGAACGGCGGCAGCAGGAACACCAGGTGCCGGCGGGTAATGGCGAAGTCGTGCACCATGGGCGAGGCGTCCAGCGCCACCACGTCGGCCCGGCGCAGCTTCCCGGACGGCGCAATTTCGTAGAGCACCAGCGCGCCGTCGCCGGGGACCACACCGAAGTTCCACAGGGTGCCGTCGGTGTCCACTGCTGGATGGGCGGAGAACGGCGCGCCCGCCAGGTCATCACTCCAGGTCACCCGGTCGCCGGTGGCCAGAGTTTCCGGGTCCACCTCCCAGGCCGAACCTCCCTCCCACAGGGCCAGCAACCGATCGTCAAAGGGCAGAATGTTGGTATTGGCCACATTGATGGCATCGGGGCTGGCTGCACGCTCCGCATCCGGAAACACTGTGCCGAAGGCCGGGCGGCGGAACGCCCCGGCACGGGTCTCGGCGATGTACTTGGGCGTCTCCACGAAGCGCGCGTGGTGGCTGATGCGGCCATCCCCAAGGCGGTATGCGTGAACCATGCCGTCCCCGTCGAACCAATGGCTGTAGCGTCGGTCACCCAACGCGTGCCGTGCGGGCCCGTTGCGGTAGAACGTGCCTGTCAGGGCCTTCGGCAACCTGCCGTCCAGCTTGAGTGACGGCGTGTGCAGCTCCTCGGCACGTGGGTTCTGAAACCCCAGGTGCCAGTCCGGCATCGCCGCCTCACCGGCGAGGGCGTGGGTCACTGAGCCGGGCAGAACCAGCCCGGCGCCGCTCAAGCCCATCAAACGCATGAAATCCCTGCGATTCATGATGACCTCCTCATCACGGCCGGTTGAGACGAATGGACATGTCCACGGCATCGCCGTCCACCGTGAATGCGGCGTCGCCGAAATCCGGCGGCCCCATCCCGCCCGAGGCGTCCCGGCTGAAGCCCCAGGGCTCACGGGGCATGCCCACGAGGTTGGTGTTCAGTTCACCGTCTCCATCCAGATCCTGGAAGGCCGCAATGGCGTAGTCGCCGGCGCTCACGCCGGTGAAGGTAAGCACGACGCACTCGCCATCCACGGACTTGCGGATCTCCTCCACGGCTCCGTCGCGCGCGTCGAAAGCCGCCTCGTCATCGTAGAGGGCCACCATCAGGTGCCCGGTATCCGGCTCGACGTTCTCGACGGTGACTCGCAGGTCGGTGGCGTGGGCAGCGGTGAGTCCCAGGCCCAGAATCAAACCGATGGTGGTGCGTGTTGTGATGGTCATGGCGTCCTCCGCAAGGGGCTGGCTGTGTTGGTGATGCCAGTCTCGCGGGGGTGATGGTGCGGAGGCGCGGGTTATGCGACGGGATGCGGCAGGCAGCGATGGGCCGCACGTGCGCAGGATGAACGGGTCATCCCGCGCACGCGGGCCGGTCGGGCACGGCGCAAATCCCCTTAGCCGGCCAGGGGGCGTGACGGGCCGAAGCGCTCGTAGTGACGCCGCTCCGAGGGCACGCCCAGGGCGGCCAGACCCTCGTTCACGGCGGTCATGAAGCCACCGGGGCCGACGAAATAGTACTGTGCCTCGAGATCGGGCGCGTACCGGGCCAGCAGAGAGCGGTCGACGCGCCCGATATGGTCCGCACCGGCGTCGTCTGCCGCCTCCTCGTAAACGGTGACGGCGCGCATCCGGTCCGGATGCCTGGCGCACAGGGCCTGCACATCGTCGGCCAGGGCGTGATGGTCCGGGCTCAGCGCGGCGTGGATGTAAACCACCTCGCGCCCGTGCTCCAGGGCGCGGTGCGCAATGGGCAGAAGCGGCGTCTGACCGACACCACCACTGACCAGCACCACTGGGTCGTTCCCGGGCACCAGCGTCAACTCGCCGGCCGGCGGCAGCAGGTCCACGGTGTCGCCCACGTCCATGGATTCGTGCCAGTGGCGGCTGACGTAGCCGTCCGGCTCACGCTTGATGGACACCCGGTAGCTGCGGCCGTTGGGTGGCGCGGACAGGCTGAAGTGGCGGTAGACCGGCTCGCCGTCGATGACCAGTCGCATTCCCACGTACTGCCCCGGCTCGAAATCCGCGACGGGACGGCCGTCTTCCGGTTCCAGTTCGAACGATGTGATCACCCGGCTCTCCCGCCGCCGATGGGCCACGCGGAAACGCCGCAGCCCACGCCACCCGCCGGGCCGACTGGCAAACGCGCTGTAGTACTGCTCCTCCACCGCTATCAGCAGATCGGCAAGCTCCTGGTAAAGGGCGCCCCAGGCATCCACCACCTCGGGCGTGACGGCATCTCCCAGCTCCTGCGCCACCGCCTCGAGCAGGCATTCGCCGACAATCGGATAATGCTCCGGCTGGATGCCCAGGGAGACATGCTTGTGCACGGCGGTCGAGAGCGCACCGTCGGCCGCGCCCGGCGTCTTGCGGAGCTGCACGTAGGCCAGCACGGCCTGCGCCAGCGCCCGCGGCTGGTCACCGCTGCCCTGGTGCTTCTGGTTGAAGAACGCCATGACGTCCGGGTACCGCTGGAACATCAGCGGATAGAACCGTTGCGTGATCGCCTCCAGATGCTCGGCGACCACGGGCGCCGTCTGCTCGATGATCGCTTCTTGCGCGTCGGTCAACATCGTTCCTGCCTCACTCCGTGACTAAACATGTATATCAAACTCTATATTTATGATGGGTGGTTTCGTCTTGATCGATGTCAAGGGAAAGGCGGGGTTGGTGGACCTGAAGGTCCACCCTACGCGGGCTGGCACGGGCGCGGTGTTGATCTTCATCAAGGCCGCCCAGTCGGTCGCCGAGTAGCCTCTGCGGACATCCTGCCGCTCGGAGGTCTCCATGACCCACTCCCCGAACGCCGACTGGTCACCTGAATCCGACGCCGTCCAGCGCGATCAGCGCGCCGCCTATGACGGCATGCGTGAACGGTGCCCGGTTGCCCACAGCAAGAAGATGGGCTGGACGCTGTTCCGCAATCGCGACATTCACCGCGTCCTGCGCGACCACGAGACGTTCAGTAATCAGGTGTCGCAGCACCTCTCCGTGCCGAACGGCATGGACCCGCCCGAGCACACGGCCTACCGGCGCATCATCGAACCCTACTTCGACGCGGCCGCCATGGCGGCATTCGAGCCCACCTGCCGCGCCATTGCCCGCGATCTCGCCGGGCAGCTGCGCTCCCGGGGCGCCGCTGATTTCATGCAGGCATTCGCGCAGCCTTTCGCGGTCCGGGTCCAGTGCGCATTCCTGGGGTGGCCGGAGCCGTTCCATGAGCCGTTACGGCAGTGGACGCAGCGGAACCTGGAAGCCACGGGTGCGCAGGACCGTGACGCACTCGCGGAGATCGCCGACGAGTTCCGGGCCTACGTCTTCGCCATGATCGAGCAGCGCCGCCAGGCCTCCGACGGCCCGGACGTCACCAGCCGGCTCATGGCCGAGCGGGTGGATGGCAAGCCGTTAACCGACGAGGAAATCGCATCCATTCTCCGCAACTGGACCATGGGGGAAGTGGGCACGCTGGCGGCGGCGCTGGGCATTCTCGTGCACGGGGTCGCCACCGATCGCGGTCTGCAGGCCCTGCTGCGGGACAATCCCGCACGCATCGAGGACGCGAACGAAGAGCTGCTGCGCCTGCACTGCCCGCTGGTGACCAACCGGCGCCGGGCCACGTCCGGTGTAGATCTCCACGGCCGGGGCATTGAGGCGGGTGACACACTGACACTCAACTGGGTGGCGGCGAACCGCGACCCCGACGCCTTCGAGGACGCGGAGCAGTTCCGCATTGACCGGGACCAGTCCGCGAACCTCGTCTGGGGCGCCGGCATTCACGTCTGCCCCGGCGCACCGCTCGCGCGGCTGGAGATGCGCGTGGTCATAGAGGAGCTGCTGGCCCACAGCGAGAACATCGATCTGCAGCAGGACGACCCGCCCGGCCTGGCCCGCTATCCGGGCAGTGGGTACGCAACCCTGCCGGTTCGCCTTTGCTGAGCCCGGCAATCAGCCAGAACGCGCCCGTGGCACGGCCACGGCAAGACACGATGCCCGACTGCCGTGCCGCGCCAGGGTCGCAAAGGCCTCCAGATCCAGCCCGGCGTCACGGATCTGCGCCTTGAAGGCGCCTTCGTAGGTCACCCGACCGAAGTCGATACTGGTGAAGCGCTTCAACAGCGGTTTCAGGGTTTCCATGGCGCGGGAGGGCGTCTGCTGGATGGTCTGGGTGAAATAGATGCGGCCTCCCGGTTTCAGCAGCGTGCAGCAGTGGCGCAGCGCCCGTTCGGGCTCCGGCAGGAGCATGAAGCTCGCGGAGAAATAAACCGCGTCGTACGGGCCGCCCCGGTGATCGTAGACGGACTCCAGACGCGCTTCGACCCGGTCCTGCAGGCCCGAGCGCTGCAGCGTTCGCTGCGCCCGCGCGATGTAGTCGGCGTCGATGTCGATGCCGGTCACGTGCAGGCGCTTCCGCCGCACCAGCTCTGCGTTTGCCCGTAACGCACCCGCCGTGCCGATGCCCACATCCAGCAGCGCGGCATCGTCGGGCAGGCGCTCCAGCACCGCCGCATACCACCGGGCGGTGAGTCTGAGGATCAACGTGTCGTAGATGAGGCTTCGAATAACCGACTCCCTTGAAGGCTCAGTGGACCACCGTCACCGGACAATGCGCCGCATGCAGCACGCGCTGGCTGATGCTCCCCAGCAGAAACTCCCGAATGCGACCGTGGCCATGGCGAGCCATGATCACCTCCGCGCCGGGGGTCGCCCGGGCGTAGCTGATGATCACCTGGGCCGGCTTCCCGGGGCGCCTGACCTCTTCAAGCGCAACGGCATCCACATCGAACTGCGCCCGCGCCCGGGCAAACGCCTTGTCGGCGCTAGTGCGGGCGACTTCCTTGAAGCGCTCATCAGAGAACGCATCCGCCTCCTGTAGCTCACCCGCACGTTCGCCGCTGCCAGCATAGATCTCCTGCGGTGACCCGGGAAAGACGTGCAAGAGATGGACTGAGGCACCGGTCGCTTTGGCGACGGTATTGGCGTGCCTGGCCGCGACCAGGGACTGCTCCGAGTCGTCCACCGGCACCACCAGCACGGAGCCACCGCCTGCGTCCGCCTGCTGTTCCGCGCCATACGTCACCACCGTCACCGGGTACTCCGTCCGGTGGATGACACCCTCCGTAACGCTGCCCACCAGCAACTCCCATATCTCCCCGACCCCGCGGCGGCCCATGACGATGACCGGGGCATCCACACCATGGGCGTAATGGGCCACCGCATCGGCGGGATCACCACTGAGAACACGATCGATGACCTCTACACCGCCTTGCAGGGCGACACGCGTCTGCTGAAAGGCGAGCCGGGCACTCTCCTCCCGCATACGATCAAACGCTTCGATGGAAACACGGTCGGCCACGGCCTGACCGCCCGTGTACCCCATCCGCTGCATGAGCATCCCTGGCGTATCCTCAAAGACGTGCAGCAACTCCATGCGCGCTCCGATGGCCAGCGCCAGCCGCTCACCATAACGCGCCGCGGCACTGGCATGCTCCGAGCCATCCACGGGCACCAGAATCGTTCCGATTGCGTTAGCCATGACCGAACCCTCCTCGACAACGGGCATACCCAAGTATTTGCCACAAGGAGGCATCTGGGAACGATCAATGGGGCACGAGAACATTGCCGCGCGGCTGCGGGCATACGCCCCACCCCGTAGGCTGGACCTTCAGATCCACCACGCCCCACTCGGTAGACCTGAAGGTCTACCCTACGTTCGAGCACCCCACGTGCTGTCGATCAGTGGGGTACCATGCGCCCATGATCAAGACGGAACGCGGTGCACTGGGATTATCTGCGGCGATGGCACTGGCGCTGGGCGTACTCGGGCTCGTGATCGCCTTTCTCTCCGGCTCCCAGGCCATCATGCTGGATGGCCTTTTCAACGTCAGCTACTTCGTGATCGCCCTGGCCACGGTGCGGGTGGCGCGCCTGGCAGAGATGCCGGACAGCGGCACGTTTCCGTTCGGCTACGGCTATTTCGAGTCGCTGATCAACGCCGGCAAGGGACTGCTGATACTTGGGATTTCAGCGCTGGCCCTGGGCGACTCGCTGATCGCCCTGGCCACCGGCGGGCGGGACGTGGCCGCAGGGCTTGCGATCACCTATGCGGCCATCGCCACGACGGTCTGCGGCGCCACGGCGCTGACGCTCCACCGCCTTGACCAGCAGCTGGACAGCCCGCTGGTCACCGCCGATGTCGGCAACTGGGGCGTCAATACCGCCGTCTCCGCGGCGGTGTTGTTCGCCTTCTGCCTGATCCCGCTGCTGCACTGGCTGGAGCTGTCAGGCTTCGCCCCTTTCATTGACCCGCTGCTGGTCACACTGATTGTCATTCTCTGTATCGGCGTGCCGGTGCGCATCGCCATGCGGGCCATCATGGAGCTCCTGAACCGCTCCCCGGCGGAGACCGTACGCCAGCCCGTCCAGGCGCAGGTGGAAGGGGCCGTGGCCGGCCTGCCGGTGGAAGAACTTCACCTCCGCATGGTGCACCCCGGCCGCACGCTTTACGTGCTGATCCACGTGGTCCTTCCCGCCGACCACCGACCGGAAGGCCTGGCGGCGCTGGATGCCGTACGCAATGATGTGGCCAGAGCCGTCCACTCGGTGGCGCCCAAGGCAGTCATCGACGTGGTATTCACCGGTGACGCGTCGTGGGCACAGCCCTGGCCGCCCGGTGGCTGGCCGAAAGGAAAAGCCGGCCTTTAGCCGATGGGCGATACCGGGGGACCGGGCTCGGTGCCTCGCCTCGGCCCATCCGCGTGGCGCTGACCTACTGGTATTGGAACCTGCCGTAATCAGGGTGCGCGAACGCACCGACACCCTGCAGCGACAGGCGTAGCTTTAGAGTTGCGGCCGACGCACCCCATGGGTCGGCACGACAGCCCCTGAGCCTTGAAAGGATGCCCCCCATGAAAACCCGATACGGAGCACGCCTGACGCGGGTTGCTCTACTGTCAACGACACTAGCGATCGCTGTGGCGCTGCTGAGCGCCTGCGCCTCGACACCGCTTTCTCCCCCAACGGCCTCCCTGACCGAGGCAAAGGAGGCAATCGACCGTGCCGAAGAGTCTGAGGCACGGCAGTACGCGGGCAGAGAACTGGAGGAAGCGAAACACAAGCTGGAGCAGGCGGAACGCGCGATAAGCGGGGCCGAGGGCCAGCAGGATATGGTTGAAGCGGCGCGTCTGGCCCGAGAGGCCCGGGTCGCCGCGGACCTGGCATCGGCAAGAACGGAAGCCGCGAAAGCCGAAGAGGTCAATCGACAAATGGCGCGCGGGGCCGAAGCCCTGACCGAGGAAATGCGTCGCACCGGAGAACAGCAATGAAACAACGAGAGTTCGGCCCAGCCCGGAGCGGCGTCGCCATCACGGCGCTGGCTCTCTCCTTCACCCTGCTCGCCGGATGCGCATCAACACCGGAAACCCCGGCCGGTGCCGCAGGCGCACGCAGTAACCTTCAGGAACTCGAGAACGACCCCAATCTCGCCGAATGGGCCGGGGGCGAACGCCGGGAGGCCGAAGAGGCTGTCCTTCTCGCCGAGGAGCCTCTGCCCTCGTCGGAAGACCGGCTCGCCGAGCACCGTGTGTACATGGCGAACCAGAAGGTGGAGATTGCACGAGCGAAAGCCGCCACCGCCTATGCGGAACACCAGCGCCAGCGTCTTGCAGAGGAACGCGATGATGAGAGGTTGGCCAGTCGCACCGAGGAGGTCGACCGGGCCCGTCGCGGCGAAGCCGAGCTGCAACGGCAGATCGACGCCCTCCAGGCGAAAGAAACCGAGCGTGGTATTGTCCTGACGCTGGGGGATGTGCTGTTCACCACCGGCAGCGCGAACCTACAGAGCGGCGGGTACGAGAACCTCAACCGGCTGGTGGAGTTCCTCAACGCGTATCCGGATCGGGACGCGCTGATCGAGGGGCATACCGATAGCGTCGGTAGTGCGGCGTCCAACATGCAGCTGTCCCAGCGGCGCGCAGACTCCGTGCGGGACTACCTCACCCGCCGCGGCATCGACGGGCAGAGGCTGTCCGCCCGCGGCATGGGCGAAGCCCAACCGGTGGCCACCAACGACACGGATGCCGGGCGCCAGCAGAACCGCCGCGTCGAGATCATCATCGAGAATGCGCCACAAACGTCAACGGCCGAATAGCCAGTGTCTGCCGGCGCGCTTGCGCCGGCAGACTCACGCCCCCATCCACTGCCCCACTATTCTGCGGTTCGTTCCGGCAGCAGACGATCGTACTCACGCTTGACCACCCCGTAGCATTCGCAGCTTCGTGCCTCCAGACCGGCGCGATCCAGAATGGTGATATGCCCCCGGTAGTATTCGATCAACCCTGCCCGCTGAAGATTCCCGGCGGCCTCGGTAACACCCTCACGACGCACGCCGAGCATGTTGGCCATGAGCTCCTGGGTCATGTACAGCTCCCTGCTCCGAAGCCGGTCGTAGCTCAGCAGCAGCCACCGGCAGAGCTGCTTGTCCAGGGAATGGTGGCGGTTGCATACGGCGGTCTGGGCCATCTGGGTCAGCAACGCCTGGGTATAGCGCAACAGTAACCGCTGCATGGGCCCGCCGCGATAGAATGCCTCCTTCAACAGCCGGCCGGGCAATCGGTAGGCGTAACCACCGGACTGCACCACGGCCCGGCTGGGAGTGGTTTCCCCGCCCATGAACAGCGATACGCCCACAATGCCCTCGAACCCGACCACCGAGATCTCCGCAGAACCACCGTCCTCCATCACGCACAGCAGCGAGACAATGGCGTCCACCGGGAAATAAACGTACTCCATTTCACGATAGGGCTCGCACAAGGACATGCCGAGCGGCAACGGCACACACTCCAGGCCTGGCCGGATCTGTTCATACTCGCCAGACGGCAACATTGCCAATAGATGGTTATCGCCGGGAGCGATCGATTTCTGCATAGGTTGAGCCTCCTCCCGGGGGAACGACTGGGGATTGGAGGCAGACCCGCTCGGCATCCAGTGCAACATGTTATCACCACCAGGCGAGCTGCATGCAGTTTCTAACTGACTCGACGCCCTTGACTTCGCCGGCAAGAACAACAGCTCTGCTCATGTCGGCGGGCGCATCCACGAACCCGCTCAATTGCACCACCCGCGAGAACACCTCAACGTCGATCTGCGCGGAGCTCAACACCGGATCCGCAGCGATCGCCTCCTCGACCTGGCTGGCCAGCACGATGTAGTTGGCCTGGCGCTCGCCGAGACTCCGGCGTCGGGAAACTCCCGGCCCCTCCCGTTCTGACGCTGATCTGCCGAACAGCATGGCGATTCGTTGAAAGGTTTTCATGACGGACCTCGTGCACACTCCGTGGATAGGCAGAACCGGCGCAGCACCTCTAAACGGATGCTCCGGCAGGGCACAGAGACCGTCTGTTCGCCAACGCACCAAGTCGCCACGACCGTGGTTGGCCAACGTACAGACCGGCCCTCGGCAACGGTGCATGCTTACTGGATAGCCCATGTTCAATGGGAATCAAGGAGGCATCATGATCATCCGTATCGATTCGGAGCCGGCCCCTTCCTGGAGCGGTAACCCGATTGCAGCGGGAGCCCCCGGCACGGCGGGAACTCTGGACAACGCGGTGCAGCCCGACCCGTCGCAGCAGACCGCGATCGACGACTGGGAAGACGAGGGTGGCAGCGGCCCGTCGCCTTCCAGCGCGGCCCGCAGCCGCCGTCATGTGATTCTATGACAACCTGTCGCTCCGGCGGTACATGCCGCCGGGGTACCACGCAGGTCCTCGCAGCGCTGTGCGGTGACGCACATACGGGTACGCCATGTCTGAACTAGGTTCGAATCTGTCAATACGCTCCGCGAGGCCGGCGATCATGACCAGGACGCGCTTGAGCGCAGACACGAACACCCAGACGTCGACTCATGGGCAACCCCCAGGGGCTGTAGCTGCGTCCAGCACCCCGATTTCGGTGCTTCTGGTGGCAACGGACTCGGCCTCTTATGCGTCGGTTCGGGACGGCTTGGCCGGACACGGGGGCGAAGGCTTCCGCGTCGAGTGGGTCACGACCCTCGCTGACGCGCTTAACCGGCTCAACCGGCGGGACGTCGACGTGGTTCTGCTCAGCGCGACAACGCCCGGCGGAGACGACAGGGAAGCCTTCGATCTGATCCGCCGCACCACCCCGGATGCCCTGCTCCTCCCCCTGAACGCCCTGGGGTTCCAGGACACCGGCCCATCACCGTCGTCGGAACAACCGGACGCGTCCTGGCTCGCCGACACCCTGCGCTACGTCGTCCAGCGCAAACGGGTCGAGGCCGGACTGCGCGCCTCCGAAGACGCCCTTTTCGAGAGGCTGAAGCACGCAGAGGTCACCCTGGCTTCCATCGGTGACGCCGTACTGGTAACAGACTTCAACAGTCTGGTGACTTACCTCAACCCCGTGGCCGAGGCCATGACGGGCTGGCCGGCGGAAGAGGCCGTCGGGCGGCCACTGGGCGAGATTTTCCACATCACGATCGGCGGAACCGGCGCGAAGGCAGTCGACCCGGCCCAACGGGCCATGCTGGAGGACTGCACTGTTGGCCTGGAGGCGGACTGTGTCCTGCGCCGGCGAGACGGCACCGAATCAGGCATCGAGGATTCGGCGGCGCCGCTCCATGACCGCCATGGGCGGGTTTCGGGGGCCGTGATCGTTTTCCGTGACGTCAGTCAGTCGCGCAAGGTAACCCGCAGGATGGCCTACCTGGCACGCCACGACGCGCTGACCGGGCTGCCCAATCGCGCACTTCTGAAGGAGCGACTCGGCCAGTCAATCCGCCTGGCAGACCGTCATGGCAAGCAGGCGGCACTACTCTATGTGGACCTGGATAACTTCAAGGATATCAATGACGCCCTCGGGCATGTGGTCGGCGACCAAGTGCTGAAGGCCGTGGCCGGCCACCTGACACGCTGCGTCCGCGCCAGCGACACGGTCTGCCGTCACGGGGGGGACGAGTTCGTGATCCTGCTGAGCGAAATTGCCACACCGGCCGATGCAGAGCAGGTAACGAACAAGTTGCTGAACACGTTCGCGTCGCCGATTGAAGTCAACGGGCACGCCCTGCAAGTCGGCCTTAGCATCGGTGTCAGCATCTATCCTGACCACGGCGACAGCGCGGACGCACTCACGGAGCATGCCGACCAGGCCATGTATCGCGCCAGAGCCATCAGCCGGAACGGCAACGACACGGCGCTGGGCCAACGGCAAGCATCCGGAAGGCCCCTGGCAGAGTCTGCAAGGGGCGATCTGCACCGTGCATTCGACAACCGTGAGTTCCTGCTCCACTACCAGCCCCAGATCGACGTGCCGTCCGGCCAGATCATCGGCGTCGAAGCCCTGGTGCGCTGGCTCCACCCCGTGCGGGGTCTGATGTATCCAGGGCAGTTCATGGGCCTGGCGGAGCAGGCCGGACTGAGTGTTCCCCTCGGCCGCTGGGTCATTCGTGAGGCCTGTCAGCAGATCACCACCTGGAAGGCGTCGAGCCTGTGGGCGCCACTGCTGGCCGTCAACATCTCCGCGCTGGAATTCTCGCACACGCGTTTCGCCACGGAACTCGAGGCGATTCTCCGCGAGACCGGGCTCGATGCAGGCGAGCTGGAGCTGGAGCTCACCGAAGGTGTGCTCATGCTGGATGCCGATGCATCAGTCACGCGACTGAACGAGCTGCGCGACCTGGGCGTCACCCTGGCGATCGACAACTTCGGCACCGGCCCGTCGAGCCTGAACCAGCTCCAGCGCTTCCCCGTGCACACCCTGAAGGTGGATGGCTCGTTCGTACACGATATCAACACGGCCCGAAACGACCCGGCGATCCTTCGCTCCCTGATCGGGATCGGCAAGAGCCTGAAACATCGTGTGGTCGCCGAAGGGGTAGAAACGGTGCAGCAGTACGGCTTCATCAAGGCACAGCATTGCGACGCCGCCCAGGGCTTCCAACTCGGCTATCCGCTGGGGGCCGAAGACTGCACCCTGCTGCTGGCGATCAGAGGGCATCTACTGCGGTGCCGGGAATCTTGACCCAGGATCAGACCCCTCGTTCTGTCACGGTATCAGTGGCCCAGCGCACCGACAGCAGGCGCTCGGCGGCGCACTGTTGACCCTGACGCCGCCGGATCTGATCCACGCCCTCGGGCATTCACCGGCGCCGATCAAGCACCCGGCCAATGGTTGCCGGGACCGGATGAAGAGTCAGCAGCACATCGAGGACGCATTCAATGAACTGGGATATCATCAAGGGCAACTGGAAGCAGTTCAAAGGCAAGGCCAAGTCACAGTGGGGCAAGCTCACCGATGACCAGCTGGATGTCGTCGCCGGCGACCGGGATCAACTGGCAGGCAAGATCCAGGAGTCCTACGGCGTGAGCAAGGATGAAGCCGAAAAGCAGATCAAGGAGTTCGAAAAGAACGCCAGCGACAAGGAATAGACGACACGGGTTCGCACAGGCGCTGGTGGCCCGGGCCAGCGTTCTGCTGCACGAGCGATGACACACGGTTTTCCCCTCTGCATCACGGGGACGCTATCATGACCGTCGTGGACCCTGTGTGAGCAGGCGACACATCCTCACTCCATCGCCTGTAACCGGAGGCATTGTGGCCAAGCTACCCGATGCTGCACCAACCACTGAACAACAGCTGCGTTTCGAAGCCAAGAGCCGGCTCAGAGACGGCAGCACGCCACTCTCCAGGGACTGGACAATCAGCCCCGACGCTCTGGCAATGCTGTACCGCCTGGCCAGCACCCCCGATAGCGCCGGGGACGCGCTGAAGCTCCTGCACGAGTTGCAGACGTATCAGGTGGAACTCGACCTCCAGCACGAGCAGGTCAGGAGCCATGAACGCGAGCTCTCCCGGGACCTGGACCACTACAGTGCGCTCTTCGAGTTCGCACCCGTGGCCTATTTCATTGTGGACCTGGACGGACGCATCATCGAAACCAACAGGCTTGGTGCGGAACTACTCGGTATCGATGCAGAAGAGTCCGGGGGCCAGTCACTTGACCGTTTTCTTGACGCGGACAGCCGTTCAGGTTTCATCGAATTCATGGGCGCGCTGCGCAATGGCGATCCGGCCGGAATCTGCCATGTGCACGCCGGGCCTCGCGGCGACGTTTCCTGCATGCTGCGCGTCACCGCCAACATTGCCCCGAAGGGTGACGCCGTGCTGCTGGTCATGTCCGAGGCCGCGTAATCGGTGTCCACAGGCACGCGCATTGTCGGCCTGGGGGCATCCGCAGGGGGGCTGGCCGCCCTTGAAGCGTTCCTGAGGCAGACACCCCCCAACACCGGCATGGCCTACGTCGTGGTGCAGCACCTGGATCCTACCCAGAGGGCCCTGCTTCCGGACCTGTTGCAGCGGGCGACGTCCATGCCTGTGTACCAGGCGACGCAGGGCATGGCGATCGCGCCCGACCACGTCTATGTCATTCCACCCAACACCGAACTCCGCGTGGTCGGGGACACCCTCCACCTTGCAACGCCCTCCGAGCCACGCGGCCTGCGCCTGCCCGTGGACGTCCTTTTCTCGTCCCTGGCCAGTGCCCGTGGCGAGCGGGCCATCGGTGTGGTGCTCTCCGGCATGGGCGCCGACGGCACTCTTGGTTTACAGGCCATCAAAGCCGTCGGTGGGCTCACGGCGGTCCAGTCGCCGGAGTCCGCGCAGTTCGACGCCATGCCGAACAGTGCCATCGCCGCCGGTTGCGGTGATGTGCTCGCCCCGGCCGACGCCCTGCCCGCGAGAATTCTGGATTACGTGGCCCGGGTCCCGGAGCCGGACGCGGAAGCGGGCACCGGCTCACCCTCGCATTCCGCCCTCCCGCCGGAGCCCCTGGAACGCATCCTGGCGCTACTCCGGGGGCGCACGCGCCATGACTTTGCCTTGTACAAGACAAGCACGGTGCGAAGGCGCATCGAACGCCGGATGGCGATCCACGACATTGGCTCGCTGCCGCTGTATGCCCAATTCCTGGAGAGCAACCCACAGGAGATCGACTTCCTGTTCCGGGAACTGCTGATCGGGGTCACCGGATTTTTCCGCGACCCCGACGCGTGGGATCACCTGACCAGCGCAGTGCTCCCGGAGCTGCTGGCGCAGGAGCAGCACGGGCATCATCTGCGCGCCTGGGTCATCGGCTGCTCCACCGGCGAAGAAGCGTATTCCCTGGCAATGGCGTTCACGGAAGCCATCGAGCACAGCGCGCAGCCGCAGGCGTTTACTGTGCAGATCTTTGCGTCGGACCTGAGCCCGGACGCCGTCGCAACCGCCCGGCGCGGCGAGTATCCGCCATCAATCAGCACCAGTGTGTCGGCGGACAGACTGGCGCGGTTTTTCACACCCCTTGAGCACGGCTACCGGATCAACCAGCGCATCCGGGACATGGTGCTGTTCGCCGAGCACGACGTCGTGCTCGACCCGCCGTTCACCAAGCTCGACCTGATTGCCTGCCGCAACCTGTTGATCTACTTTGATCCCATGCTGCAGCGGCGGTTGCTGCCGTTGTTTCACTACAGCCTGCGAGCGGGCGGAGTCCTGCTGCTGGGGAGTTCCGAGACGGTCGGGCGTTTTACCCACCTTTTCAAACCCATTGACTCGAAACTCCGCCTTTACCGACGCAAGGACAACGCCAGAACCGGCGGTCGTGACTTCCTGCTGAAGTCGTTTCCTCCGCTGTCCCGAAAATCCAGGGAGCCCCCAGTGTCCACCCCCGATGAGCCACGCCCCGCCGACGACAACCTGCAGACAGCAGCCGACCAGGCGTTACTGCAGGTCTACGCGCCCCCCGCCGTGGTGCTCAACAGCGACGCCGACATCGTCTATATCAGCGGGCGCACGGGCACGTATCTGGAGCCCGCGGCCGGCAAGGCGAACTGGAACATTTTCGCCATGGCACGCAACGGCCTGCGCCAACCGCTGTTCGATGCGGTGAAACAGGCTGCCACGCAGGATGAGCCGGTGCAGCTGCATGGGCTGCACGTGACAACGCCCGCAGGCACCCAACTCGTGGATGTCACGGTGCAGGCTTTCCAGAATCCGGGCGCGCTCCAAGGCATGACGCTGGTGGTTTTCCGTGACGTCGCAACCACTCCGGAACCCGACACCCGGCGCCGTAAGGCCAGAGGTCAGGTGGACGCGGCCCATGCGGCCGAACTGCAGCAATCCCGCGACGAGATCGTGAGGCTTCGTGAGGAGGCCCGGGCATCCCGGGAGGAGCTGCAGAGCGCCAATGAGGAGCTGCAATCCACGAATGAAGAGCTGCAGTCCACCAACGAGGAGCTCACCACCTCCAAGGAAGAAACCCAGTCCATGAACGAGGAGCTGCAGACGATTAACGGCGAGCTGCAGAGCAAGCTGGACGATCTGGCCCTGGCACAGAGCGACATGCAGAACCTGCTCAACAGCGTCGACATCGCCATTCTCTTCCTGGATCAGGACCTGAACGTGCGCCGCTATACCGAACGCGCCACCCAGATTGTCAGCCTCCGGGAGAGTGACGTGGGGCGGCCGCTGAGCGACCTGACCACCAGCCTGCAGTATGCCGAGCTGGAGACCGATGCGCAGCGGACGCTGCGCACCCTCGTAGCCACCGAGAAACAGATCGTCACCGACGACGAGCGCTGGTTTTCGGTGCGCATCATGCCCTACCGACGGCTGGATAACGTCATCGACGGCGTTGTGATCACGCTGGTGGACATTACCGATACCAAACGACTGGAGGCGGCGCTGCGACAGCAGTCGCCGAACACGCCTTCACCTGAAGAGGGTTAGCGCGCGGAGCTCATCGCAGGCCAATGAAGGACAGAATCGCCAGCACGATCACCACGGCTCCAACAATATAAATGATGTTGTGCATGACACACTGCCCCTCCCGGGACGCATTCGGTTTTTCAGAGCGCCCAGTGTGGGTCCATGCGCGACGATGCGTCTGTGCGCGGGCGTACTCAGCCGCCGACGGGCGTGCATCAGCAGGAGGTTGACCCGCGCCCGGCAGAAGAGAACAATCGAAAGCCACCCCGGCATTTCGTCGCCCCCCGCTCCCGGAGTCTTCACTGTATGCGCGTTTTCGCCAATCCCGTCGGTTCCGGGTCGCTGTGGTTCGACAACCTGGCCACGGCCGACGGCACACCGGTAGCCTACGACCCGCAGGCGCGGGCCTTCCTGCCCATGCCGCCCTTCTGCGTCAACCGCGACAGGATCGGCTGCAATTGGATCGCCCCCGAGCAGGGGGCGTTCTGCCGCTCCTGCGCCACGACCGCGCTGGCCCCGGACCCGACCGTGCCTGACGCCATTCCCAACTGGGCGCAGACGGAGGCGGCCAAGCGCTGGGTGCTCGACAATCTCGGGCGCTGGCACTGGTTCCGACCGGAGGACCCGGGGATGCGCCCGGTGTTTCACATGCTCGCAGAGGGGCCCACGCCCGTCCCCATGGGTCACGTGGAGGGCGTGGTGACCATCAGTGTGGCGGAAGCGGATCCGGTGCTGCGCACGATCCGCCGACAGGCACTGGAGGAGCCCTATCGCACCATGATCGGTCACATGCGCCACGAAATCGCGCATATGTTGTGGTGGCGGCTCAGCCTGCGCTCGGATTTTCTCGATGCTTTCCGCAGCGTGTTCGGCGACGAGCGCGCCGACTACCCGGCCGCGTTGCAACACCACTACCACCACGGGCCGCCGCCGGACTGGAAGCAGCGTTTTCTGACCACCTACGCCTCCGCCCACCCCCACGAGGACTGGGCCGAGACCGCCGCGCACCTGCTGCACCTGACCGACATCACCGACAGCTTCGTTGCCGCCGGCCTGACCGCGCCGCAGCTACCCGGCACGAACTGGGACCCTTACGCGGAACCGGATCCCGAGCGATTGATCCATGTGGCGGCATCCATCGCCGTTGGTGTGAACAACGTCAACCGCTCCATGGGCCTGGAGGACCTCTACCCGTTCGTTCTGTCGGACGCCGCGCGCCACAAGCTCGCATTCGTGCACGACTGGCTCCGCCGGGGTGCCCAGGGGCGTTAGCGCACCGGGCACATCCGCCGAAGCCCCTATAAGGGCTCTACCACCCCTCGGTGCCCGGCTCTCCCTTGAACGGGCCGCGGATGTTGCTGGTAATCCAACCGCCGTAGAAGCTTCCGGCCTGGGCCTGAACACGCTCCTCGCCAACCAGGCACGCGTCGACTCGCCCGGCGTAGAAAGAGACGTAGCCCGCGATGTCGGCGTGGGATGCCACCGGGTTGTCGTAGGCCCAGCAGACATCCGTGACGGTCCCGGAAGGCGCGCTGAGGTGCCAGTAGCGGGCGCGGCCCTTGAACTCGCAAAAGGTGCGGGTCTCGCTCGCCACCAGCCGGTCCCAACGGACGCTGTCGGGGGGCAGGTAATAACAGGGTGGGTGGGACGTCTCCAGCACGCGAAACCCGCCTGCTGCATCCGCGAGGGTTTCCCCGTCATGGATCACCTGGAGCCGCATTTCGACCGGCTCCACACGTGGCGGCCTCGGGTAGTCCCACACGGATTCTGTCTGCATGCTGACACTCACCACTCGCTGATGCTGGCGCCACGGGGCACCAGGCTGTGACGGGTACGGGATACCGTATCATCAACGCGGCGACGTCAAGCACTCAGCCGACACATGGTGAAGCAGGCTAGTCGCGGTCGTTCGCGGCCAGCGCTTCGGCAATGACTTCGGCGTTGTACCCCATCATCCGCAGGTACGTGGGTGCCGGGCCGTCACCGGGCGAAAGAGCGTCAGAGTAAAGGGTCGGGCCGACGGCCATGTCGCCCTCCTCCGCGATGCGATGCAGCAGCCTGGCGTCGGTGAGGTTATCCGGCAGCAGTGCAGCCACACGTTGTGCCCGCACCGCCCGCACCAGCTCCGCCACGTCGGCCGCCGACGGCTCGGCCTCCGTGCTGAGGCCGCGCGGGGACAGGAACGTCACGCCATAGGCGTCCTCGAAATAGCCGAAGGCGGCGTGGCTGGTGAGGATGCGCCGCCGTTCCCCGGGGATCGCCGTGATGGTGTCACGAATGTGGCTGTCCAGGGCCTGGAGCTCCTGCAGATAGGCCTCCGCCCGTTCGGCGTAGATCTGGGCGTGGTCGGGGTCCACGGCCTTCAGGCCATCGCGGATGTTGCGCACGTAAGTGCTGGCCCGCCGGACGTCCAGCCAGGCGTGGGGGTCGGCGTGGCCGTGACCGTGACCCTCGCCGTGGTGGTGATCATGGGCGTGATCGCCCGCCTCGATGGCGTCCACGCCGCGGGAGGCGGTCACGACATGTGCGGACCCACCGGCCGCTTCCAGCAACCGATCCATCCACCCTTCGAACCCCAGGCCGTTACGCACCACGAGGTCCGCCCGGGCAATCCGCCGTGCATGCTCGGGAGCGGGTTCGAAGGCGTGGCTGTCACCGTCCGGCCCGACGAGCGAGGTGACCGTAGCGTGCTCGCCGGCCACCTCGCGGGTCATGTCCGCGATGACGGTAAAGCTCGCCACCACCTGGACCTTGTCGGCGGAGAGAGGGGCGCTCACGAAGAGCAGCAGGAACAGCATCGACAGTCGCATGATCAGGCTTCCAGATGGCGACGCAGTCGCAGTCGCGTGATGAGGCCGCCGTGATGCCCGAGCAGCACGGAGACGGCGTAGCAGAGCCCGGCCACCAGCACCACCGCCGGCCCGGACGCCGCACCCAGGTGGTAAGAGAGCAGCAGCCCGACCCAGGCGCTGGTCAGCGCCAGACCAACGGCCACCGCCATCAGCCCGGCCACGGTGTCGGCCCAGTAACGGGCAGCCGCCGCCGGCAGCATCATCAGCCCCACGGCCATGAGCGTGCCCAGGGCGTGAAAGCCGGCAACCAGATTGATGACGACAAGGCCGAGAAACAGTCCGTGGTACAGGCCGCCGGGGCTGCCACAGGCCCTGAGGTACTCCGGATCCAGGGACTCGGTGACCAGGGCGCGGAAGAACAGTGCCAGTGCAACAACGGTGCCGGTGGCCACTGTGGCCACGAGCAGAAGCGCTGCGTCGTCCACCGCCAGCAGGTTGCCGAACAGGACGTGGACGAGATCCGTGCTGGAGCCTCGCACCGATATGAGCAGCACACCCACGGCCATGGCGATCAGGTAGAAGGCGGCGAAGCTCGCGTCCTCGCGCTGGCCGGTGAGACGGTGTACACCGCCGGCAAGCAGCGCCACCAGTAGCCCGGCGACCAGACCGCCGGCGGTCATTGCCATCACCGAGAAGCCCGCGAGCAGAAACCCGATGGCCACGCCTGGCAGAACGGCATGCGCCATGGCGTCACCCACCAGACTCATCCGGCGCAGCACCAGCAGCACGCCCATCGGGGCCGCACCAAGCCCGACAGCCATGCAGGCGACCAGCGCGCGGGCCATGAAGCCGAACTCGCCGAACGGCAGGAACAGCAGCTCCATCATCACGCCGCGGGCTCCCTGTCGCACCGGACGGCGGTATCATCCCAGGCCTCGGCCATCTGCCGCGCGCGGAACAGGTTCTCGGCGCGCAACACTTGCTCGGTGGCGCCCCAGTCCACCGTGGTGCGCGCCATGAGGAGTGTCCGGGGAAAATGCGCCCGCACCTGATCGAGATCGTGGAGTACGGCGATCACGGTCCGTCCTTCCCCGTGCCAGCGTGCGACGACCCGGAGCAGGTCGGCGGTGGTGCAGGCGTCGATGGCGTTGAAGGGTTCGTCCAGCAGCAGTACGGACGCGTCCTGCAGAAGCAGGCGCGCGAACAGCACGCGCTGGAACTGGCCCGCCGACAGCGACGCAATGGATCGCCGCTCGAAACCCGTCAGCCCCACGGCGGCCAGGGCGCCGGCGGCACGCCGCCGCTGCCCGACTGTCACACCGCCGAAGGCACCCAGGCGCTGCCAGAGGCCCAGCTCCACCATCTCCTGGACGCGTACCGGAAACGTGCGGTCGATCTCCGCCTGCTGCGGCAGGTATGCGACCCGATCTCGGGAACCAGACCGGTCGACCCGCCCCGACTCCGGACGCATCAGGCCGGCAACAGCCTTGAGCAGTGTTGTCTTGCCCGCGCCGTTCGGGCCCACGACGGCAGTCAGCGAGCCCGCTTCGAAGCGCCCACTGACGTGATGCACCGCCGGGTGACGGTGGTAACACACGGTCAGGTCCTGTAACTGAATCGCAGCCATTACCTAGCCCATCGCCCAGTACACGCCACACCACAACACCGCGACCAATGGCAGAATGCAGAGCAGCCGGACCAGGGCCGGCAACCCGAGGACCATCTGCTGCGGATCGTCTTTTCCAGACATGCCACCTCCAAAGACGCAATGTTATAACGTTCTTTATTACGGATACAACTGCACTGCACCTCCGGAAGGGATCTGGCCACGCGCAGTCGGTTCCGCAGCGCAGCAATGAATCCACCCGAATATCAACTACTTTAAAACGGAGAACGCCCCCGGACCGCCGCGCAAGTGGTTGTCCAGGGCCAACTATAATTGTCACAACGTTCACCGGGTGGAGCCCTTAATGCACAGACAGCTTTTTCTCATGATCGGGACAGTCCTCGCACTGGGTGTGGTGCCGGCACAGGCTGACGATGTCGCGGCGGGAGAAACGCTTTACGCGGAGTCGTGCGTCAGTTGCCACGGTAGCGCCGGGCGGGGCATGGCGAGTTTCCCCGCCCTGACCGGACGCAGCGCGGACTACATCGTCGAGCGCCTTGAACAGTACCGCGCCGGCGAACGCGTCGGGTCGAACACCGGCTTGATGGCGCCCCACGCCGCTGAACTGTCCGACGATGAGATCGCCAACCTGTCGGCCTATATTTCCGAGGAGTTTCAGTAACAAACAAGATGAGAAAGACGGGAACCGTTGGCACGGATGGCCTTACGCGCGCAACCCCACCCCGACTGCTGTTGGGGTGGTCAGTGAAAGTCGCACGACAACAAGAAGTCCAACTCTTGGAGGAGAGTATCCATGATTCGACATATCACCACAGTGTCGCTGGGGGCCTTTGTGGCGTCTGCCATGATCCACGGTGTGGCCATGGCCGAAGACTCGGAGGCCGACATCCCGAGCCTGAGCTACGAGACCGTACTGTCCGATCTGTCAGACCCTTGGGACATGGCCTTTCTGCCCGACGAAACCATGTTCTTCACGGAGAAATGCAGCGGCCTCTCGGTGCGCCTTCCCTCCGGCGACGTGAACGCGCTGCTCGGCATGGAAGATACGGAAGGCTACTCGACGACCGCGGACGACCTATTCTGCTACGGTCAGGCAGGCATGAACGGTGTCACCATCGACCCGGAGTTTGAAGAGAACCGTTTCGTCTATGTCTATTCGGCATCGAACCTCGAGACGCCCCACACCAACCGCGTGATCCGGCTGACGGTCAACGACGACTTCACTGATGTATCGGACCGGGTCGACATCATCGAAGACATTCCCTACAAGCAGGAGGACAGCGACCACCCGTTCGGTGACGCCGGGGCCCACAACGGCGGGCGCATCCGCTTCAACCCGGGCGATGGCCACGTGTACGTGACCACTGGCGACAACCACAATGGCGAGATCCCGCAGGACCCCACCAGTCTCGGCGGCAAGGTTCTGCGCGTCGACCGCGACGGCGAGGCGGCGCCCGACAACAACGAGGGCGGCGATTTCGATCCACGCATCTTCACCTACGGTCACCGCAACGTGCAGGGAATCGCCTTCCACCCGGACACGCACGAGGCGTTCGTCGCCGAGCACGGGCCCTGGCACTCCGATGAGGTGAAGGCGCTGACGGCCGGTGGCAACGCAGGCTGGGATCCGCGGCCCAATGTGGGGGACCGTGGCGATTGCCCCGATGACTACTGCGGCTACATGCCCAACCAGATGGAGGGTATGGACCCGGAAGAGCGGAGGGCCTTCATGCCCATGACGGACCTGGAGCGTTTCCCCGACGCCATCCAGCCGGCCTGGGACAACGACGGCCTGTCCCAGGGCATGTCGTCCGCCGTGTTTCTGACCGGCTCTCAGTGGAAGGACTGGGACGGCCGCCTGGCTGTTGGCTTCCTCGGCATCGGGTTCGGCGACACGGCCGAGGGGCACCGGGTCGACGTCCTCGACATCGCGGATGACGCCCTTTCGGTAGAGGTCACAACAATGGATCTGCCTGTCCCCGCGGGCCGCTTCCGGTCCGTGGTACAGGGGCCGGACGGCAATCTGTACGTCGCCCGTGACGAAGGCGAGATCTACCGGATCATTCCCGAGTAATCACCACCCGGCCGCACTGCCACGGGGCAGTGCGGCCGCGCTCCGATGCGGCAGCGCATCACTCGGCGCCTTCCTGCCTGCCACCGCCCTCCTCTCGCGAAGCCTGAACGGAATCGCGAAGGAGCGCGATGACCTCATCGTCACTGACCTGCCGAAAATCGGCATAAAACTGGCCCACGGCGCCGAAGTCCGGCGTCACGATCACGCAATGCACCTCATCGGCGAGCGCCTTCAGGGCGCGGACAACGTCGGGCGGCGCGGCACCCAGCGCTACCACCAGCCGGGCCGGCTGACGCTGCCGCACGATCTTCAGTGCCGCCTTGATGGTTGCCCCGGTGGCGCTGCCATCGTCGACCACGACCACGACCCGCCCGGCCGGGTCCAGAGGCGGCCGCGCCGGCGTGTACTGCGCCCGCCGATGGCGAAGCATCTCCGCCTCCTGCCGGGCCGCGCGCTGCACATATTGATCGCCGTAGTGGGCAATGGTGTGCGGTGACGCCGACACTTCGCCGTCCTCGTTCACGGCACCGATGGCGTACTCCGGATTACGCGGAGCGGGGATCTTCCGCACCAGTACCACGTCCAGATCGCCGCCAAGCGTCCGCGCAATCACGCTCGCCATGGGCACGCCACCGCGCGGCACCCCGAGAATCAGTGGTCGCTCGGGCGCCAGGGCGCGAAGCCTTTCAGCCAGCTGTCTAGCTGCATCGATACGGTCACGGAACATGGCTACATACCCAACCTTGCCGGCACCCTGAGTATGGCTAATCTTTGAGAATACGCCTCTGCGAGAGACCACCGCCGATGGAGCACAACGCCGACGCTGACACGCCGCAGGTCTTCGTGCTCGCCCGTGACGACGCCGGTTGGCGCAGCGCGCTGGCCGACAACGCCGGTGTGGAGTTTGCGCCCTGCGAGGAACGGGTCTTCGAGGATGGAGAGTACAAGCTGCGCCCGCTGGTCTCCGTGCGCGACCGGGACGTCTACGTGGTGCATTCCCTGGCCGGTGACGCGCAGCTCACCGTCAACGACAAGCTGGCCAGGCTGCTGTTTTTCATCGCCACGGTTCGTGACCAGGGGGCACGCCGCGTGACGGCCGTTGCTCCCTACCTGCCCTACGCCCGCAAGGACCGCCGCACCAAGCCGCGCGACCCGCTGACGTTCCGCTACCTGGCCCAACTGTTCGAGGCCATGGGCACCGACCGCCTCGTCACCCTGGAAGCGCACAACATCGCGGCCCTGGAGAACGCGTTCCGGTGCGCCACCACCCACCTCTCGTCCGCCCTGCTGCTCGCGGACGCAGCCTGCAATGCAGCGGGCAACCGCCCCCTGGCGGTGGTGTCACCGGATGCCGGCGGCGCGAAGCGGGCCGATCACTGGCGGGACATCCTTGCGGAACGCACCGGCGAGGATGTGGGCATGGTCTTCCTGGAGAAACGACGCAGCGAGGGCGTCGTCTCCGGAGACGCGGTTGTCGGTGACGTCAACGGGCGCGTCGCGGTGATTGTCGATGACATGATCGTCAGTGGCGGCACCATGGCCCGCGCCGTGGACGCCTGCCGCGCCCGGGGGGCGACCGGTGTGATCGTCTGTGCGGCGCATGGCCTGTTCAGCGCAGGCTCTGACGCGCTCCTGGATCACCCGGGCCTGGATGCACTGATCATCACCAGCAGCGTACCGGTGGCGCCCCGGGTGGCCGAGCGGGAGCACGTCCGCGTGGTCGCCGTGGAGCCGGTGTTCGTGGCGGAGATCGCCGAACCGGCGGGTTAGACGCCCCGCCCCACGGCACGCAGCCCGGCGTCCAGATACCACTGCGCGCGCTGTCGCCAGTGCCTGGCCTTGTCCGGCTGGGTCACCAGATGGCGGGCACCCAGCAGCGCCCAGAGCAGCGCGCGCGCAGCCTCGTAGAACGCACACAGGCCAAGTGGAGGCTCATCGCCACTGGTCTCCAGGTAGTACGCGCGGAACCGCTCACCGGCCCAGCGCTGGCCGAGCCGGTCACACTCGAGCACGAGAAAGGCCAGCTCCTCCAGTGGGTCCATCTGGCGCAGCCCGGGCTCGAACTCGAGGCGGTCGATCATGCAGGGATCCGCTCCCAGGTAGATATGTTCCGGACGCAAATCGCCGTGAACCTCCCGCACGCAGCGGCCAGCGAGGGCATGGTGGTGGTGATCCAGCCAGTGGCAAAGGGTGTCTCTGAGCGGCTCCGCAGCACCGTCTCCCAGCAACTCCCGGAGCTCGGTGGCCTGCTTGTGGAACCTGAATCGTCGGGCCGCAGGGTCCACCATGCCGGTGGGCGCATTCTCCGCATAGAACGCCGCCAGCCGCCCTGCCGCGCAATCCAGCTCCGACGCGGCAGCGCCGCCGTGCAGAAGCTGCCACTCGAGACACAGGGCGGCCTCAAGCCGATGCATCCGGACCAGGTAGTCCACCGGTTCGCCCGGCCCATCCAGCGCCAGCGCGCCATCCCCACCGCGCGTCAGGGCAACAACACCCAGGTAGACGTGCCGCGCGAGACGGCGGTTGAGGCGAACTTCCTCCAGGCAGTTTTCCCGGCGCGCCGCGGCGGTGGAGAGATCCACCAGCGAGTAGCGCTGCGGCTTCTTCAGCTTGTAGACGTAGCGGTCCGTGAGAAAGACATAAGAGAAGTGCGTCTCCAGCAGCGAAACAGACGCCGTGCCCTCCGGGTAATGCGCCGGCCGCAGCAGGAAACCCACCGTTTCGGACATCACGTGCTCTTCCCCCTGCCTGGCGCAACCCCCTGTTACAGAGGATAGCCCGGCAGGTCGGCACCGCACCCGAGCACACCCTCCAGGCTGGCACCGAGGCGCAGCAGGTGTGCCTCCCGCCACGGTCCCGCCAGAAGCTGCAGGCCGACGGGCATGCCGGCGGCGTCGACGCCCACGGGCAGGGTCAGCCCGCACAGATTCATCATGTTCGCGACCATGGTGTTCCGCAGTGCCAGGACGTTGTGCCTCCCGTAGGCCGCAGGGTCTGCCACGTCGTCCAGCCGGGGCGGCGTCACGGCCACCGTGGGGGTGACGATGGCATCCACGGTCGCGAGCGCGCGGGCGGCATCCTGGCTCATGCCCTGCAGACGCTGCAGGCGCTGGATATAGGCAGTGGCCGGCAGCGCCTCCGCCGCCCGGACCCGTGCGGCCACGTTGGCGTCCAGGGTGTGAAGGTGTCCCGGGCTCTCCTGTTCCAGAAAGGCGGCGAGCTCGGACGCGGCGAGTCCGCCCGCGCGGAGGATCTCGAAGGCCTCCGCGGCATGGGGCAGATCAAGGGGCACCAACACTGCGCCGGCACGCTCCAGGACCGCCAACGCCGCTTCAACTGCCTCGGCCACGCCAGGGCTGCAGTCGTCCCAGAAGAACGTCCGGGGCACGCCCAGACGCAGCGCGCGCGGCGCCGGTGAGTGATCATGCGGCGAGCCCTGCGGCGCGCCGGTGAGCGCACGGAATCCGAACGCCAGATCGGTGACGTCACGGGCCAGAAGCCCCGGGGTATCGAGGCTCGGCGACAGGGGCACGATGCCCTCGATGGAGAACAGCCCGCGGGTCGTCTTCAGGCCGGCCACACCGGTCATGGCCGCCGGCACGCGCACGGAGCCTGCGGTATCCGTGCCCAGGGCGAGGCGTGCACTGCTCTCCAGCAGAGACACCCCGGCGCCAGAGCTGGAGCCGCCGGGCACACGGTGCGCAAGGGAATCCCACGGATTCCGTGGTGTACCCCAGTGGGCATTGACGCCCAGGCCGCCGAAGGCGAACTCCACGGTGTGAGTCTTGCCCATGATGGCGGCGAGCTGCCCCAGCAGCCCCTGCACCAGGGGCCCGGGCGCCTCCCAGCGCGCCGGCAACGCCTCGGGAGAACCGGCGTAGGTGCGCAGCCCGGGCACGCCGTAGAGCTCCTTCACCGACACGGGCAACCCCATCAACGGACCGGTGTCATGGCCCAGGGCCAGGAGCCCGTCAACGTGGTCGGCCACGGCCAGGGCCCGATCGCCGGTCCAGGCAAAGTAGGCCCGGTACCGGTCGTCGCAGGCGGCATGCCGGGAAGCGGCGTGTTCCACGAGTTCGCGGGCGCTGATCCGCCCGTCGCGGAGCGCGGCGTGAAGCCCCGGAAGGGAGAGCGTATCTGGGTCGTTTGCAGTCATTGCAGCAATGTATCAGAGGCGGCTCAGGCGTGCGCCTCCGCGACCGGCGCTGCCGCCGAACCGAAGCGCAGACGGTACTCCTTCGGTGACAGGCCGGTGTGGCGCCGGAAGATCTCGCGGAAGTAATCGGGGTCGTCATACCCCACCTCGCGGCCGATCACCTGCACCGACGCCCGCCCGTGCTCAAGGCGCGACCGCGCCACCGCAACCCGCAACTCCTGCAGATACGCACCGGGTAACTTGCCCGTGGCCGCCTTGAAGCGCCGGGTGAAGTTGCGCGGGCTCATGGCGAACGACTGCGCCACCGTCTCGAACCGGATCTCGCCGGCGAAATGCCCCTGTATCCACTCCTCAGCCGCGCGCACGGCCTCGTCCTCGTGGGGCCGCGAGAGCGGCAGCACGGCGTATCCGGACTGGTAACTGCGCGGCATGTTGATCAGCAGCGCCCGCGCGGTCTCCAGCGCCACCTGATGACCGCAGAACTTCTCCACGAGATACATCGCCAGGTCGATGGCGGAGTACACCCCGCCGCCACACAGGATCCGCTCGTGCTCGGTGACCAGCAGCTCCGGGTGCCAGTCGACGGCGGGGAACAGACGCGCATAGTCGGGCGCGGCCGCCCAGTGGGTGGTGGCACGGTGGCCGTCCAGCAGGCCCGCCGCCGCCGCGAAAGCAACCCCGGTGCACACCAGCGCAATGCGGGTGTCTGCCGCATGGTGGGCCTGCAGCCACGGAATCAACGGCGCGTGGTGGGAGAGCATCTCCTGCACGTCGAGGCCGCCGGTGGGTATGAAGATCAGGTCCGTGCGGTCGATGGCGTCGATACTGCAAGCCGCTTGCATGACCAGCGGCGCGGCGCACTCCACCGGCCCACCGTCCACCGAGGCAGTGGTGACATCGAAACTGGGCTCTGGCGTGGTATCGACCAGGGTGTTCCAGAGCGTTCCGGCACACTGAAACACCTCAACCGGGGCCACCGCAGTGGACGGAAGGCCAGCGTTCAGAAGAACAACCGTGACGTGAATCATTGCCTGATCCGCCAGTTTCTCCCCCAACGATGTCGCTTTTCTCCGGTGCCGCGCAGCGGCCCGAAGTGCTGCAATTTCAGTGACCCACCACGAACCTCACGGAGGGACGATCATGAAAAAGCTGTTCATTACCACTATTGCAGCATGGGCCTTAACCGCACTTCCCGCCACCTCCGTGGCGGACGAGGCACCGGCCTTCATGCAGGACACCTTCCCGGAAACGGCTGTCGACGGAGCCTGGCAGGAGTTTCAGGCCATTCACGATCCGGACGGCGCGCTGGACGCCCGGACCAAGGAACTCATCGCCCTGGGCATCGCCGCGCAGGTGCCCTGCGACTACTGCATCTACTACCACACCAACGCGGCCGAATCCCTGGGCGCGAGCGAGGCGCAGATCCGGGAGGCGCTGGCCGTCGCCGCGTCGGTCCGGAAGTGGAGCACGGTGCTCAACGGCTCGCTGTACGACTTCAGCGAATGGCAGCAGCAAGTGGATGAAATGTTTGCGCAGGACTGACCCACTCCGGCCCGGGCGGCACCAACGGCCACCCGGGCCGCGAGCCCGAAACCGGATACACCTGCAGTGAGAAACGGGAGGCACCCATGACACACCTTCAAGAAGGCGCGGCAACCGCACCCGAGACACAGGACACCGAATACGTCCAGTTCTGGAACGAGGTGCTGGCGCCGAAGTTCATCCGCTTCCGCCACGTACTCGTCGGCGGGCTGACCCATCACAGTGAGGCGGTCTTCCCGAAACTGCCGGTGAACCCCGGCGACCGGGTGCTGGACGTGGGCTGCGGTTTCGGCGATACCGTTGACAGGTTCGCCGACATCGTCGGCCCCGAGGGCGAAGTGGTTGGCATCGACTGCTGCGACGCCTTTCTCGACATCGCCCGGGAGGAAGTCCGCAAACCCAACGCCCGCTTCATGCGCGGCGATGCGGAGATCGCACTGCCCGAGGGCGCATTCGACTTCGTCTTCGCCCGGTTCGGCACCATGTTCTTCGCCAACCCGGTGGCCGGGCTGCGGAACATGCGCCGCGCCCTGGCGCCGGACGGGCGCATGGCCCACATCGTCTGGCGCGACCCGGCGGACAACCCGTGGCTGTCCATGGCGAAAGACGTGGTGCTGCGCTTCCTGCCCCCTCCCGGCGAGGACGCCCGCACGTGCGGGCCGGGGCCGTTCTCCATGGCCAACGAGAACACCACCCGGAAGATGATGGAGATCGCGGGTTACACCGACATCACGTTCGAGCGCGTGGATGCGCCGGTGCTGATCGGCACGGACGTGGCCGACGCCATCGAGTTCCAGCTCGCTCTTGGCCCGGCCGGAGAGGTCTTCCGCGAGGCCGGGGAGGAAGCCGAACGCCGCCGCCCCGAGATCGAGGCGGCCCTGGCGGAAGCACTCGACCGACAGGCCCGGCAGCCCGACGGCATCATCATGGAGAGCTCCTCCTGGGTGATCAGTGCGCGGAACGCAGCGGGGTGAACCGACATGAAATCCTGATGCAGATCAGGGCGCCGCCCGGGATCACGGCATAGAGTCAGAGTGGCCTTCCTGGAGCCCGGGACAGAGCCAGTGCACTGTGACTCGCTGATCGATTTCATTCGCTACGCCGTGATGGCCCCTTCGGGCCACAACACGCAGCCGTGGACATTCGCGGTGGGCCACAGCGAGATACTGATCCAGCCGGACTCGAAGCGGCGGCTGCCAGTGGTCGACCCCGATGACCATGCGCTGTTCATGAGCCTGGGGTGTGCGCTGGAGAACCTGGTGATCGCCGCAGAAACCGCAGGCGCGCAAGCGACGCCGGAGTACTTTCCCGACGATGCAGAGCCCGGGACGATCCGCGTCCAGCTGACCGAGCCGGGTCCCACGCGAGAAGACTCTCGGGACCCGGACCCAGCGAGACTGTTCGCGGCGATTCCTGTGCGACAATCCACCAGGCGTGGCTACGACGGCCGTCCCTTTTCGCCAGCCGCCATCGCAGGGCTCGAGGCGGCAGCGGCAGAGCCCCTGGTCTTCACCCAGATCATCACCGACCGCAATGCTGTCGAGATCGTTGCCAATCACGCCGAGGCTGCTTGTCAGGCGCAGTTCAGAGACCCTGCCTTCGTCGCCGAACTGATGCACTGGATCCGTTTTTCGCGCAAGGAAGCAGAAACGTTTCGTGACGGGCTCGCGGCCCGGACCATGGGCCTGCCACCAGTGCCTCGATGGCTGGGCCTGTGGCTCATGCGCCTGGCCACCGGGCCAAAGCGCGAAGCCACCCGCACCGCTAACCAGCTACGCTCCGCGTCGGCACTGATGGTATTCAGCGTAACCGCGGACACCCCGGAAGCGTGGGTGCGGGCCGGGCGGAGCTTCGAGCGGTCAGCGCTATGGGCAACCGCAGAGGGCATGAAGCACGCCCACGCCAACATGCCCTGCGAAGCGCCACACGTGCGCGAACGCCTGCGGCAGGCGCTCGGGCTCCCCGGGCGGCCGGTATTGCTCATCCGCCTGGGCTACGCCGAGCCCATGCCGCCGGCTTACCGTCGTCCACTGGAGGCGGTCATACGACAGCCTGGGGCCGAGTCGCCGCCGCACCCCACGGCAAGCGCCAGCGATGCGGCTCGATGAACAATCCGATCCGCCACCAACCTTCAGGCGCACCCGCCTTGATCCTCAAGGCCACCATTCTCTGGTTCGTGATCGGCATTCTCGCTGTGGGCAACGGAGTCATGCGGGAAGCACTGTTGGAGCCTGGGCTTGGGCCCTCCCTGGGGCTCGCGGCCAGCGGACTGCTGCTGGCGTTACTGGTGCTTGGCGTTGCCTACATCGGGGCACCTTGGTACGGGAGACAGTCACAGGCCACGCTGCTTGGGCTTGGTGTCTACCGGCTCGTGCTCACGATCCTGTTCGAATCGGGACTCGGCCTCATACTGTTGGAGCAATCATGGGAGCACGTGCTGCGCCAATACAGCCTGGCCGGCGGGAATCTCTGGCTGCTTGTGCTCAGCGCGATCACCGTTGCTCCGTGGCTGGCGGGGAAGATGCGCGGACTGAACTGAGCGTTTCGCTGATACCCTAGAGTAGATTGAATGCATTCCGCTTTGGGCGATCATCCAACTTGAACAGAGAAGAGGTAGAACGCGCCGAGAGCAGCGCCTGCGCCGATCATAACCATTCCGACAGAGGCCGCCGAGTCCACCCCGTGCTTGCGCGCCAATCCTGCCCGATGCGCTTTCCGCGCAGACGCATCACCTCGAGTAGCGGCCCGCAATTCCTGCCAGGGCTTAGTCCATTCCGGCAGCGGCAGACCCTCAGCCCGAAACTCCGAAGCAAGCGCGCGAGGCCTTTGAACGCCCTCCGGCATGCCCTTAGGGAACTCCGCGCGACCGCCAACGACAACGTGGCCATGCACAGGCACGCGGTCTCCGACGATGGCTTTCACTGCCTGTATGTGACCCCAGTTCTGGCGCAGGGGGTTCTGAATGCGGATGGACCGCCGGCCCAGGCGCTGCGTCCAAGTCTTCTGCTTTGCGCTGCCAAAGATCCAGCCACCGAAATTCTTCGTCTCAACCACCCGGATGCCTTTGCCAGTCAGATAGAGATGATCGATCTGGGTCAGGCCACCGCGGCCATCGGGGAGAATGCAGTCGTGCAGTTCCTCGCTGGCAAGCCCTTTTAACCTGGACCGAACAGCGACCTCTCCGATCGCACCCTTGAGCTTAGGTACGGCGACCAGCTTGAGGCCACTCAGAATAAATACAGCCGATAGGACCCACCCCCCGTGGTGCCAAAAGATCTCGAGTAACTGCGAGCTTTCGATCACATTCCGCACTCCCTGTTGCAGATTGCGCTCAAGGTTGGCACAAGCCCGGCCGCAGAGGAAGCGCGCATGTACGACTGTGCGTCCGCGGCAAGCTGTCGGGGCGGCGACCCGACACCCACCTAACCTCGTGGTCAATCGATCGTTCCGTTATCCTGGTCGCAGATGTCACCGAAGCACACGGACTGCGCTTCGTTCCGGATCGAATAAGAACAACCATGCGAACCAACGGGAATGAGCAATGCAGTCCACCCAGCACCACCTCATTACCGGGGGCAGTGATCGGCCGCTCATCCGCGAACTTCTGGACGCGATCCACCGTGCGGACGAGATCGAACTGGCGGTTGCGTTCATCAAGGTCAGCGGACTGGAAATGCTGTTCCAGGCGCTCGCTCACCGCCTTGAGGAAGAGCCGAAAGCCTGCGTGCGCATTCTCACCAGCGACTACCTGGACGTCACGGACCCGATAGCGCTACGGCGACTGATGCTGCTGGCAGAAGCTGGAGCGGATGTTCGCGTCTACGAAAGTCGGGGCCACAGCTTTCACCTGAAGGCGTACATTTTTGTACGCACCGACAAAGGTGTCCTCTGCGGTGACGCATTTGTGGGTTCGAGCAACATTAGCCAGACAGCACTGACCAGCGGCCTGGAATGGAATTACCGCGTCGTCGACCCCGGAGACGTGAGTGACTCAGGGCGACTCGGTTTTGCCGAGATCCGCGCTGCTTTTCGGCGCCTGTTCGATGATCCAGCGGTCACACCGCTCAGCCACACATGGATCGAAGACTATGAGCGGCGCCGGCGACCGAACATTCCCAGCGTGGCCCCCGGCAGCGATGAGCCGGAACCCGCCCCAGCGCAACCAAGCAGTGAACAACAACAGGCGCTGGACGCCCTCTCAGAAACGCGGGAAGCGGGCTTTCGGCGCGGCCTGGTGGTCATGGCAACCGGCCTGGGCAAGACGTTCCTCGCTGCGTTCGACGCGCGACAGATGGGGGCCAAGCGAGTGCTGTTCATCGCGCATCGCGAGGAGATTCTGCTGCAGGCTGAAGCCACCTTCCAGCGCGTTCTCCCGCGAGCAAGGGTCGGGCAGTACTACGCTGATCAGCGCGACGAGGAAGCGGACATGGTGTTCGCATCTGTGCAGACGCTCCATCGCCAGGCTCATCTGCGCCGCTTTGCGCGTGACCACTTCGATTACATTGTCGTTGACGAGTTTCACCATGCCACGGCCAGCACTTACCGTCGGCTGCTTCAACATTTCGCGCCACGTTTCCTGCTCGGGCTGACGGCAACTCCCGACCGCTCTGACCAAGCCGATATCCTCGCCCTGTGCGACGACAATCTGGTCTATACCCGCAATCTGTTCGACGGCGTGCAGTCGAATCTGCTTTGCCCGTTCTCCTATTACGGCATCTTCGACGAGTACGTGGATTACGAGGAAATCCCCTGGCGCAACGGCCGGTTCGACGCCGACACACTGAGCACACGCCTGGCCACACTTGCCAGAGCGCGTCACGCGCTACGCGAATGGCGCGACAAGGCCGGAAGCAGGACGCTCGCCTTCTGCGTATCCACCAGCCATGCCGACTTCATGGCCGACCAGTTCGCTGGGGCAGGCATACCAGCGGTTGCCGTGCACTCACGTTCTGCGATCAACCGTCACGATGCACTGGAGCAGCTGCGTGATGGCTCCATGCAGGTGATCTTTTCGGTGGACCTGTTCAATGAGGGCGTGGACGTTCCGGACATCGACACTGTGATGATGTTGCGCCCGACAGAATCGAAAATCCTGTTTCTGCAGCAGATCGGCCGTGGGCTTCGTCCAGCTCCGAACAAGGAACGTCTGACCATCCTCGACTTCATCGGTAACCACAAAGGATTCCTCAACAAACCCCAGGCGCTGTTCGAGGTCGCCGGCACGCGCAGCGCTATCGCCGCGTTCGCTGACCGCGCTGAAAAGCAGGAAATCGAACTCCCGCCGGGCTGCTACGTGAACTACGACCTGCAGCTCATTGAGTTTCTCAAGTCGCTGAACCCCACCGGCATCGCCGACGAGTACGATGGCCTCAAGGCCAGCACGGGCAGGCGCCCCACGCTGCTGGAGTTCTATCGATTCGGCGCGTCGATCGACCAACTCCGTCGACAATACGGGAGTTGGTGGGCATTCGTGGACGATCAGGGTGATCTGGAGCCAAACGAACAACCTTGCTTTCAAGCCTATGGCGATTTCTTCCGCGAGGTCGAAACCACCGCCATGAACAAGTCGTTCAAGATGGTGTTGCTGGAGGCGCTGCTGGAGATGGACGGATTCCGGCAACCTCCCACCACGGACGCCCTGGCGGCGGCTTCCCTGGAGGTTCTGCGCCGCCGACCCGATTTGGCGTCCGATCTGGAAGGCAAGTTCGATAACCTGGATACGATCGACCCGGCAGCGTGGCGCGGGTACTGGGAAAAGCACCCGATCAACGCCTGGACCGGTGGCAACCAGGGAAAACAGAAACGGCCCTGGTTTACGGTGAGCAATGGTCACTTCGTACCGGCGAAGCCCATAACATCCGAGCATTCTGACCAATTTGCGAGCATGCTGCAGGAGCTCGTCGACTACCGTCTTGCGCGCTATCGGGAGAGACGGGGAGCGCAGGGAACGGAAACATCGGGGGATGTCGTGCCGTTCCCGGGCGCCTCCTCGCGGCCGGAGCTACCCTACTTCCCCAACATCCGCGTGGCCTGCGGCCACTTCAAGAGCGGCCAAGCCGATGCGGAGGAGTACCGGACGATCGGTCCCGGCCATGGACGGATTGACCCAAGCCGCCATTTCATTGCCCAGGCTTCAGGCGAATCCATGAACGGCGGCAGAAACCCCATCCATGACGGCGACTACCTTCTGCTGGAGCACGTCACTCCAACCAAGGCCGGGTCGATCACCGGCGACACCATGGTCATCGAACGGCAGGACGATGCTGGCGACAGTCAGTACCTGCTTCGCGTCGTTACCAAGGGGGCCGACGGCAGTTATATCCTCAAAGCCACCAACCCCGAGTACAGCGATCTGGTCGCCGACGAGTCAATGCGGACGCGTGCCCGCCTTCAGGCAGTGCTGGATCCCCTGGAGCTGGCTCTCGGTCAGAGATTCATGCGCGAAGACATCCCAAGCCTATTCGGCGAAGCGTACAACCCCGGCAGCTGGCAAAGCGGCCACGTTGTTCTACGAGATCAAAACGTCCATGTGCTCCTGGTCACACTGAACAAGCAGGGTAAGGGCGAGGACCACCGCTACCAGGACTACTTCATCGACGACCACACCTTCCACTGGCAGACGCAAAACAGCACAACACCGGAGAGCAAACGCGGCCGGGAGATCATTGAGCACGACAGCCGAGGCATTGCCATTCACCTGTTCGTTCGTGAGAACAAGCTTGGACCGAACGGCAAGGCCGCGCCATTCCAATATCTTGGCCCAGTGGATTACGTATCACACGCAGGTACGGCACCGATGAGTGTCACGTTCAGGCTGGAGAGGTAGGCTCAGGACCGGGTTAAGACGACTGTCTCCCACGTCACACCGTCGCGCCCCAGCTGGTCATGACCACTATTTTCGAAATGGACGGTCAGCCCGCACTCAAGTGCCTGCTCCTTAAGCGCCTGTCTGTCACAGGCGTAGAACTGACGGTCGTCAGCGGCGGGGCCATGCCGCAGCGTGATAACCAACAGACCCGATGGTGCAAGCAGTTCGGCAAGCCTCTGCATTGCGTGCGAACGGTGATCCGGCGTCACATGCATCCACACGGCCGAAAGCAGAATCAGATCAAACCTTTCACCGGCGGATGTCACGCCCTCTAACTCGGGAAGCGCGCTATCGAGCCACAGCACTCCATCCACAGCCTGAGTCGCCAACTCACCGAGCTCACGGAGGCCCGTCGCTGGCTCCACCGCCGTCACACGCCATCCCATCTCTGCGAGAGCGCGGGCATCGCGCCCACTCCCAGCCCCCACGTCCAGCGCCCGGCCAGACCGTTCTGGGACGCAATGGAGCCATTGCTCGTGCGCATCGGCGAAACGGAGCGACTCGTACTGACGGAAGAACTGCTCAGCCCGAGCGGAGTACGGTGCAATGTGTGGATTACGGTCGAGAGATCTGCTCATGTGTTGATTTCATCCAACTTGGGCATCCGGGCAGTTGGGTGAGGTGGACCTCAAGGTCCACCCTACGCCTGGCTTACCCGACTGGATCAGCGCCCGTGAAGGCAAAGGCATGGGCCCATGGCCACTTCTGTGGGCACTACGGGGAGTCTGGATATCTCATGGGGGCAGCGCAAAGCGCTGTTTTATGGTGCCGGTGGACGGAATCGAACCGCCGACCTACTGATTACGAATCAGTTGCTCTACCGACTGAGCTACACCGGCTATCTGGTTGGAGCGCGGGAGTATAGCCGATGTGGGTGGCCGGTCACAACGGCGGTTGTTGGTGTGCTGCTCAGTCTTCGCGTCTGCGGTCCAGGTCGGCCTCTTCCCAGTCCGCGCCCATGGCGGTGAGGTGGGCCTCCATGGCCTGAATAACGGCGTCCACGGCGGCGTTGGGGCCGCGGGCGCCCAGCTCCAGTTCGTGCTGCGGTGGAATCCAGTGCGGCAGGCAGGAGATACGCACGTCCGGGTGTTTGTCGGTGAGTTCGTCGAGCAGCGGGATGGCGTGGCTCTCACGCATGCCGCGCACGGTCAGGGCCCGCTCCTTGCGGCTGCCGCTGGCGTGCAGGTGTGCGTAGTGGGTGTCCAGCACCCATTCGATCATGGGCCAGGCCATGTTGGGGAAGCCGGGCACGAAGTAGTGGTGGCCCAGGCTGAAGCCGGGCACGCGGTTCACCGGGTTGGGGATGATGCCCGCGCCCTTGGGGAACTCGATCATGCGCTGGCGGCCGGGTTTGATGTCGTCACCGAACTGCTCGCGCAGCAGGCGCGCGCCTTCCGGGTGGGGCTCGATTTCGAGGCCAGCGGCGGCAGCGGCGCACTGGCGGGTGCGGTCGTCCGGTGTGCCGCCGATACCGCCGAAGCTGAACACGATGTCGTCGCTGGCCATGGACAGACGCAGGGTGTCGGTAAGGCGCTCGGGGTCGTCGCCCAGGAAGCGGGCCCAGGCGAGATCCAGGCCGCGCTCGGCGAGGAGTTCGATGACCTTGGGCATGTGGCCGTCGGTGCGTTTGCCGGAGAGGATTTCGTCGCCGATGACGATGATGCCGAAACCGGGGGTTTGCGAGGTTGGCATAGTGCTCTCCGGGGTTGTGGGGTGGGGGGCGTGGATGGTGGACGTACACGTCCACCCTACGGTTGGGTGGTGGACGTGAATGTGCACCCTACGACTTGTCGATGAGGTCGGGGAGTTGGTCGAGGGTGCGGATTTCCTCGAAGTCGACCCGGGGCACGTCTTCGGGCCAGGGGGCGCCGGAGCGGTTGAGCCAGACGGCGCGCAGGCCGTGGCGGGCGGCGCCGGTGACGTCGGTGACCGGGTCGTCGCCCACATGGATGATGCGCTCCATGGGCACGCCGGCGCCGCGGGCGGCGGCCTCGAACATGGGCCGGCTCGGCTTGGCCGCCCCCACCTGCACGGCGGAGAATGCGGCCACGAAGTAGTGCCCCATGGCAAGGCGGTGGACGTCGGCGTTGCCGTTGGTGAGCGCCACCAGCGGATGGCGCCGGTGGAGCTGCTCCAGCAGCGGCAGCGCATCGGGGTAGAGCTCGACCTTGTGGCGGGCGTCGATGAACACCCCGAACGCCTCTTCGGCGGCGCGCCGGGGCGCACCCACCAGCTCCGCCGCGCGCTCGAAGGTGCGGATGCGCATGGCGGTGACGTTGTGCACCAGGTCGGGCTGCTCGGCCACCACCTGATCCCGCAGGGCGCGCATGCGCTCGGGCGGGTAGTGCTCGGCGATGGCCGGGTAATGGGCTTTCAGAAAGGCGACGGTCTGCGCTTCGGCGTGCTCCAGCACGCCGTCGATGCGCCAGAGGGTCTCGTCCAGGTCGAGGCTGATGGCCTGCTGCATCAGTGCTGCCCCTCCAGCTGGCGCCACACGCTCTGCCCGCCCGAGGCATCGTCCAGCTTCTCCAGCCACGCTTCGTGGGCGGCGAGTTCGTCGTCGCTGGCGCGGACCACGCGCAGCGCGGGGCGGTCAGCGCTTACCGGGCGCGGCGCGTGGCGCCCGCCGACACCGCCCTCACCTGCCTCATCCGCATCCAGCGACAGGGTGACCTGGCCACCGGTCATGGCGAGGTAGAGGTCGCTGAGGATCTCGGCGTCCAGTAGCGCGCCGTGGAGGTCGCGCTGAGAGTTGTCCACCTCGTAGCGTTTGCACAGGGCGTCCAGGGTGTTGCGCTGCCCCGGGTGCATGGAGCGCGCCATGACCAATGTGTCGGTCACGGTGCACACTTCGGCCACCGTAGGGATGTCACGCTCCAGCAGCCGGAACTCGTGGTCAATGAAGCCCACGTCGAAGGGCGCGTTGTGGATGACCAGGTCGGCCTCCTTGATGAAGGCCAGGAACTCGTCGGCCACGTCGGCGAAGCGGGGTTTGTCCTCGAGAAACTCGTTGGTGATGCCATGGATCTCGACGGCCCCTTCGTCCACCTCCCGGTCGGGGTTGAGGTAGACGTGGTACGTGCGCCCGGTCTTGCGGCGGCCGTCCATCTCCACGGCGCCGATCTCGATGATGCGATGGCCCTGGGCCGTTTCCAGGCCCGTGGTTTCGGTATCCAGCACGATCTGTCGCACGTTGCGCTCCTCGGTGGTGTCAGCCCTTCGCCAGCATGTCGTCCAGCCCCTGGTTGGCGAGCTGGTCGGCGATCTCGTTCTCGGCGTGGCCGTTGTGCCCCCGCACCCATTCCCATTCCACGGTGTGCCGCTGCGTCTCGGCATCCAGGGCCTGCCACAGATCGGCGTTTTTCACCGGCTTGCGGTCGGCCGTTTTCCAGCCACGCTTCTTCCAGTTGGGTAGCCACTGGGTGATGCCGTTGCGCACGTACTGGGAGTCGGTGGTAATGACCACATGGCAGGGGCGCTTCAGGGCCTTCAACGCATTGATGGCGGCCAGGAGCTCCATGCGGTTGTTGGTGGTCTCCGGCTCGCCGCCGCACAGCTTTTTCTCGCTGCCATTCCAGCGCATCAGCGCGCCCCAGCCCCCCGGGCCGGGATTACCTCGACATGCGCCGTCGCTGTAGATTTCGACTTTTTTCATCAGCTCTGATCACTTTTGCCTGAACGTGGCCCCGGCGTGCCTGGGCTGCCGCGGGCGAGCCCATCACCGGAGCGGATTGACGACGCACGGCCGCCCCCATGTTGACGGGCCGCGCGACACGCTTGCGGCTGAGTTCGGCATGGACGCCACCGAAGATGGGCCAGAACCGCCGGCCGAGCCGCTCGAGCCGCTGCAGACGCTGCTGGATGCCGATGCGCTGCACTGGCGGCCGGAAGAACAGCCGCTCGTGCTGCCGGTGCTCCAGCCCCAGCACACGGCACCAGTCCCGCAGCCGTTTGCCGGTGTAATAGTGGCCGCACCAGGGCGGTTGACCGCCGCGCAACGGCCCGGCCACCCGCCCGAGCCCCCAGAGACTGAGCGGGTTGAACGCCAGGATCAACACGTGCCCTTCCGGCGACAGGATCCGCTCCACTTCACGCAACAGCCGGTGCGGGTCGGGCTCGAACTCGAGCTGGTGGACCACTACCACGGTATCGACGCTGCCGCTGCGAAACGGCAGGTCGTCATGCCAGGCGACCACCCCCGGCCGCACCCGATCGTCGTGATCCACCACCCACTGGCGCACGGCGTTGGCCACCGGCAGCGATTCGCCGTTGCCCATGGCCCCCACCTGCACCAGAAAGCCCGGGCAGCAGCCGTTCAGCAGCCGGCCGGCTGCCTCGCGCTCCGCCTCGGCCACCAGTTCTCCCAGTGGCGACTGATACCAGGCCTGCAACGTCTCGGCGTTCATCATCATGCCCCGTGTTTGGCGCGGCACGGCGACGTGCTGCGTCCCGGCACTGGCAACACCGTGCTATTCATGCTTGATTCTATCAGGATGCCACTTCACCGTGACGAGCCTGACACGGTATTCCCTGTTGAACCGTACAACTGAGTGGTTAGCATGATGCCCATGATTTCGGTAGACCCCATTCCCGCGCTGAGCGACAACTACATCTGGCTGATCACCGGCGACAACGGCCACTGCGCCGTGGTGGACCCGGGCGAGGCTGCACCGGTGCTCGCCGCCATCAAGGAGCGCGGGCTCACGCTGGACGCGATCCTCATCACGCACCACCACCCGGATCACCAGGGCGGTGTGGACGCGATCCTGCAGACCGCCCAGGTGCCGGTCTACGGGCCGGCCAGTGAAGCTATCCTGCACTGCACTCACGCGCTGCGCGAGGGTGATCTGGTCACGCTGGACAACCTCGGCCTGGAGCTCTCCGTGCTGGAGACCCCAGGCCACACCGCCGGACACATCAGTTACCACGGCGGCGGCCTGCTCTTTGCCGGCGACACGCTCTTTGCCGGCGGCTGCGGGCGCCTTTTCGAAGGCACACCGGAGCAGATGCTCAAGTCCCTCATGAAACTCGGCTCGCTGCCGCCGGAGACGGCCGTGTACGCAGGCCACGAATACACGGAAGCCAATCTGAGCTTCGCCCAGCAGGTGGAGCCTGAAAATCCGGCGGTGAACGAGCGCCTGGAAGCAGTGAAGGCCTTGCGCGCGAAGGGTGAATACACGCTGCCGACCACCATCGAGGAGGAGCTGCGGTCGAATCCGTTCATGCGATCAGGCGTCCAAGACGTGAAACAGAACGCAGAACGGCGGGCCGGCAAGCCGTTAACCTCGCCAGCAGAGGTATTCGCGACAGTCCGCGCCTGGAAAGACGCAAGCTGAGCGTGGCGGCATTGCGATCCGGCCGGTGACACACCGGCCGGCGCGGCTTCCGGATTGATCGTATGAGGGGGGCGCAGGCTGTTCCTGCCTGCATTTTCGGTCAAGAACACGAACCATCGGGAGATGGACGGGTGATCTCCATAAGAACACCATTGCTGGTCATGACGAGCCTGGCCCTGTCGGCCTGTGCACACATGTCATCGTCCGAGCAGGAGAAACAGGATCAATCGGGCGATCGCGCTCATCTCAGCGCGCTGACAGTGCCCGCCGGCCAGCCGCTACCGCAGACCATGCGGCAGACCGACCAGGTGCTTTCTCCGGAATTCGTCTTCGCGGAGAAACCGGCGGTCACCGAGCTGGCGGAGTCAGGGACGGTCTACCCCGACGACCTCTGGGCGCGGATGCGCGACGGCTACGCCATCGACTCCGACATGGACAACCCGCGCGTCGTGGCCAAGATCGACCGTTTCAGCCGCAACCAGGCGTATGTCGATCGCGTAATCGAGCGGGCCGAGCCCTACCTCCACTACATCGTGAGCGCCATCGAGGAGCGGGACATGCCCGCCGAGCTGGCGCTGCTGCCGGTGGTGGAAAGCGCCTATCAGCCCTTCGCCTACTCCCACGGCCGCGCTGCGGGCATCTGGCAGTTCATCCCCGGCACCGCACAGCATTTCGGCCTGCGCCGCTCCTGGTGGTACGACGGCCGCCGCGACGTGCTCGCCTCCACCGAGGCGGCGCTGGACTACCTGGAGCGCCTGGGCAACATGTTCGATGGCGACTGGGAACTGGCCCTTGCAGCCTACAACGCCGGCGAAGGCCGCGTGCAGCGGTCGGTCCGCCGTGCCGAGGCGAACGGGCAGCCCTCGGACTACTGGAACATCTCACTGCCCCAGGAGACGCGCAATTACGTGCCGCGGCTGCTGGCGATCAGTGCGCTGATCAAGGACCCCAACGCCTACGACCTGGAGCTCGCCAGCATCCCTGACGAGCCTTACCTGGAGATCGTGGAGCTGGACGGCCAGATCGACCTCGCGCTGGTGGCCGACCTGGCGGACATGACCGTCGAGGACGTCTACCGGCTGAACCCCGGGTTCGACCGCTGGGCCACCGATCCGGACGGCCCGCACCGGCTTGCCGTGCCGGTCAACAAGGCAGAACCCCTGCAGGCGAAGCTGGCGGATCTGGCACCCGAGGACCGCATGCGCTGGCACCGCCACGAGATCCAGTCCGGCGAGAGCCTGGAGGCCATCGCCCGGCGGTACAACACCACGGTCAACGTGATCCAGGAAGCGAACAGCATCAACGGACACATCATCCGTGCCGGCCGCCACCTGATGATCCCCACCGCCAGCGCCAGCGCCGACGAGTACTCCCACAGCGCGGCAAACCGCCTGGCACGGCATCAGAATCGCAACCGCCAGGGCGACCGCGTCACGCACACGGTGCGCTCCGGCGACACGTTCTGGGACATCTCGCGCAAGTACGGCGTGCAGGTCGACAAGGTGGCCAGCTGGAACAGCATGGCCCCGGGCGATGCGCTGCAGCCCGGCCAGGAGCTGGTGCTGTGGGTGGATGACGCCGGCAGCGTGCAGCAGGCAGGCGGCCCGCCCTCGAACGAGCCGGTCATGCGCTCGCTGACCTACCGCGTACGCAGTGGCGACAGCCTCTACACCATTGCACGCGAGTTCAGCGTGTCGGTGCAGGACCTGCGCAGCTGGAACAACATCGACCCGGGCTCCTACCTGCAGCCCGGCGACCGCCTGTCGCTGCAGGTGGATGTGCGCAACCAGGACAGCATCTGATCACG
The DNA here is from genome assembly GCA_007126095.1 of Aquisalimonas sp. GTDB lineage: Bacteria > Pseudomonadota > Gammaproteobacteria > Nitrococcales > Aquisalimonadaceae > Aquisalimonas. The sequence goes on along the minus strand of SLBZ01000007.1, from coordinate 1,607 downwards.
CGTCCCGTTGGCAGCTCCTCCGGGAGCTGTCAGCGGGGGGCGTCGTCTTCGGGCAGCGTGATGTTCAACTCCAGAATCTCGCAGTCGCCTTCCCGGTCCACCTGCATGTGCACGGCATCCTGATCCACGGCGACGTACTTCCGGATCACCTCCAGCAACTCGTCCTGAAGGGCGGGCAGATAGTCCGGGCCGTCACGCTGGGCGCGTTCCCGCGCAACCAGAATCTGCAGCCGCTCTTTGGCAACACTGGCACTTTTCTTCCGCTGCGAACGGAAGTATCCCAACAGATTCATGATCAGCTCCCGAACAGTCGCCCGAAGAAGCCCTTCCTGGGCATATCCACGAAGCGCAGCGGCCGTTCCTGGCCCAGGAACCGGTCGACGGCATCTGCGTACGCCTGCCCTGCGTCGGAGTCATCCTCCAGGATGACCGGCACGCCGGCGTTGGACGCATTGAGCACCGCCTGGGACTCCGGAATCACGCCGAGCAGATCGATGGAGAGGATCTCGCCCACGTCTTCGAGGCTGAGCATCTCGCCCTTGTTGACCCGATCCGGCGCATATCGGCTGAGCAGCAGGTGCTCGCGAACCGGATCTTTCCCCTGCTCCGCCCGCCGGGTCTTGCTAGCGAGAATGCCGAGCACCCGGTCGGAGTCCCGCACCGAGGAGACTTCCGGGTTGGTGACGACGATAGCGTCGTCGGCGAAGTACATGGCCATGAGTGCGCCCCGCTCGATACCCGCCGGTGAGTCGCAGACCACGTAGTCGAAATCGTTGCTGAGTTCATCCAGCACCCGCTCGACACCCTCCTGGGTCAGGGCGTCCTTGTCCCGGGTCTGCGACGCGGCCAGGACGTAGAGCCCTTCCACCCGCTTGTCCCGGATCAGGGCCTGGTTGAGATTGGCGTCACCGTTGATCACGTTCACGAAGTCATACACCACGCGGCGCTCGCACCCCATGATCAGGTCCAGGTTGCGCAGCCCCACGTCGAAATCCACCACCGCCGTGCGGTGACCGGCACGTGCCAGCCCCGTCGCCAGCGCGGCGCTGGTCGTAGTCTTGCCGACGCCCCCCTTGCCGGAGGTCACCACGACGATCTTTGCCACTCTTCACCTCCTCGACTGCGTCGTCCGGCGCTCAACACGCCGGTTACGGGCCGCGCTAGCGGCCGCCATTGACTCCGGGCAGCGGCTGAATGCGCAGCTCTTCACCGTCGCGCAGCACCTGCACCGCCTGCCCCAGATACGCCTTGTCGAACTGCTCGTTGACCAGGTACGTCCCGGCCACGGTCACCAATTCGGCATTGAATCCCATACAGAAAATCCGGGCCTCGGTGTCGCCGCGCACGCCGGCCAGCGCACGCCCGTAAAGCCCGCCATAGATGTGGATGTTGCCGTCCGCCAGCACTTCGGCCCCCGGGCTGACCGACGACAGTATGATGAGATCGCCCCCGCGTGCATAGACCTGCTGCCCCGAGCGCACCTGCTGGCGCACCGTGGTGCTGGGGGAGGCATTCGGCTCGGAGGTGGCGGCGGGCTCCGGCTCGGCGCGGCGCGCCGCCGGTGCCTCGCTGCCGCCGGTGAACACGCCGATCCCGGCCTGCTCGGC
>SLBZ01000015.1 GCA_007126095.1 Aquisalimonas sp. | reverse complement strand
GCCACGGCCCTGCGTCACACTATGGCGACGCCCGAACACCGGAGCATTGCATGAGCCGACTGAAGGATATTCCCGTCGTTGTCAGCGGATCGAAATTCCGCACCGAGCAGGGTTTCAGCGCCATCAAGAACGGCGTCAAACAACGGCGCGACACCGCGCCGGTACCGCGCGGCGACAAGCCGCCGTGGCTGCGCGCGCAGGTGCCCACCGGCAAGGGCTACGCCGACGTGAAGCGCAACGTGCGCGAGCACCGGCTCAGCACCGTGTGCGAGGAGTCCATGTGCCCGAACATCGGCGAGTGCTGGAACGCCGGCACCGCCACCATCATGCTCATGGGCTCGGTCTGCACCCGGGCGTGTCGGTTCTGCGCCGTGGACACCGGCAACCCCGGCGGCTGGCTGGACCACGACGAGCCGGCCAACACCGCCGATTCCGTGCGCATCATGGGACTGAACTATGTGGTCCTGACCTCCGTGGATCGGGACGACCTGCCGGACGGCGGCGCCCAGCACTACGCGGATTGCGTGCGCGCCGTGCGGGAGATTAACCCGGAGACGGCGGTGGAGGTGCTGACGCCGGACTTCGACGGCCGCGAGACGGACGTGGAGAAGGTCGTGGACTCCGGCATCGCCGTGTTCGCCCAGAACGTCGAGACGGTCCGCCGTCTCACCCACCCGGTGCGCGACCCGCGGGCCTCCTACGAGCAGACCCTGGAGGTGCTGGCCCACGCCAAGCGCCACCGTCCCGACGTCCTCACCAAGACCAGTCTCATGCTCGGTCTGGGTGAGACCGACGACGAGATCGACGCCACCATGAACGACCTGCGCGCCGCCAACGTGGACATCGTCACCTTCGGCCAGTACCTGCGCCCGACAATGAACCACCTGCCGGTGGAGCGCTACGTCACGCCGGAGCAGTTCGAGGAATACCGCCAGATGGGTCTGGCCAAGGGCTTCCTGGAAGTGGTGTCCGGGCCGCTGGTGCGCTCCAGCTACCGTGCCGAGCGGGTGCTGGAGAAGAACAACGTGGGGCTTGGCGACAAGGAATCGGCGTAGTGCACGGGTCGTGGTGGACCTGAAGGTCCACCCTACGTGTTGGGTTTGTCGTGTCGGGGTTGGCCGGCCCGCCGGTGGACCTGAAGGTCCACCCTACGGTTGCTACGGTTGCCGCGGCTCCTGATCTGTAGACGGACGTAGGGTGGATCTTCAGATCCACCATCGAGACACGACCCCGCCGGCAACGCGCAACCGCGGCGCCCCCGCCCATTACAGCAGCTCCTCCGCCTGCAGTGCCAGACGCGAGCGCTCCACGTCCTGCAGGGTGACGTGGGCCGCATGCGGCCAGCGGCGGAACCGCTGCACCAGATAGGTGAGCCCGCAGGTGGTCTCCGTTAGATAGGGGCTGTCGATCTGGCGCACGTTACCGAGGCAGATGATCTTCGTCCCCCGCCCCGCGCGCGTGACCAGGCTCTTGATCTGCTTGGGCGAGAGGTTCTGCGCTTCGTCGATGATCAGGAACGTGTCGTTGAATGTCCTGCCGCGCATGAACACCGGCGACCGGAACAGGATCCGCCCCGCCAGCATGTCCTTGCCGGCGGCGGCGCTCCAGCTGTCCTCGGCGCGCAGGAGCTCCTCCAGGTTGTCCTGAATGCCGCCCATCCACGGCGCCATCTTCTCCTCTTCCGTACCGGGCAGAAAGCCGATGTTCTCGCCCATGGGCACCGCTTCGCGGGTGACGATGATTCGCTCGAAACGGCGGTCTTCGTAAACCTGATGCAGCCCGGCGGCGAGCGCCATGTACGTCTTGCCGGTTCCGGCCGGGCCGGCAATGGTCACCAGATCGATGGACGGGTCCAGAAGAATGTTGAGGCCGAAGTTCTGCCGCGCATTGCGGGCCGCCACGCCCCAGATCCCACCGCGGTCGCCGCGGTGGTTGCGGCAGACTTCCAGTAGTGCGGTCTCGCCGTCGTTGTCACGCACCACCGCCTCGAAGCCGCCCTGCTCCGTCTCGCAGAGCAGCATCCCGGGGTGCCAGTCCGCAACCGCGGGCCCGGTGACGCGGTAGTAACTGCGCCCCCCCTCCTGCCACGACTCCACCTGCGCATCCAACGTGTCCCAGAACCCGCTGCCCGCAACGTGGACGCCTGCGGCCATGGCGTCGATGTCGTCGAGCACCTGGTCGTTGCGGTAGTCCTCGACGGGGATGCCCAGGGCGGCGCACTTCACGCGCAGGTTCACGTCCTTGCTGACCAGCACCACCAACTCGTCCGTGCGCGTCCGCTGCGCTTCACGGAGCTCGGCGATGATGCGATTGTCGGCGGACTGTTCGCTGAGCCCGGGCACCCCCGCCCCGGACTCGGGCAACAGGAAGTAGAGGCGGCCGACGGGCAGCTCCGGGTCCGGTGGCTCGCCCACCGGCACCCCGTCGGCGACGGCGTTCTGATCCACACGGTCCAGCAGGGCGCCGAGATTGCGGGTCGCCTGGCGGGCGCTGCGGGACGTATCGGTGGTGCCGCTCTTGAGCTTGTCCAGTTCCTCCAGCACCGTCATCGGAATGAGGACGCTGTGCTCCTTGAACTTGTAAGGGGCCGCCGGGTCGTGGATCAGGACGTTCGTGTCGAGCACGTAGGCACGGCGCTCGCGCCGGTCACTGTCAGCCATCTCACCTCCTTGCCTCGATCGGCCACTGCGGGTCACTCCAGCATAAGCGGCCCACGATGACAGGTCGATGACCGGCAAGCGTCGGCCGATGTCATCGCTTGCCGAACAGCAGCTCGTCCCTGAGGCTGGTGGACAGGGCGTCATCGCGCAGCCAGATGCCGAGATAGGCGCGGGCGAAGTCCTCACCGGATTCCGTGCCCTGGAGCTCGCCGTTGAGGTACAGCCGTGACTCCTCGCCCTCGGGCCGATACGCGTAGACGTATTGATCCCCGTCGCCGACGTCCTCGTATAGCGCGTTGAAGCGCTCGAACCGCTCCATGAGCGCATCCCGCTCCGACTCGGAGTACTGATCCTCCAGCACGACGCGGGTGGCCTCCCGGATGTCGTCGGCGCCTACGTTACGCAGGTAGGTAATCTCCAGGCGCCGGGGCACGTTGCTGTCCAGCAGGTCCTCGGGCGCCACATCCTCCGGCCCGTAAAGGGCGGCCACGTAGACGCGGAAGATGCGGGCATAACGGGCAACGCCGTGACCGAACAGCGTCAGCCGCTCACCGTCGACCTCCGTCTCCCGGGGAATATCGACGCCCTGGCTGGTAACCGACTCCGCCGCCACGGGTCCGGTGAGCAGCAGCGCCACCAGGGCAGCAGTGACAAACAACCGTGATGACGTCATGGGACTGTCCTTTTGCAAGCGGGTGGAAGGGCACTGGAATCCGGCAATTAATTATACAAGCTGTTTACTTTTTATATACACACAGTAACCCATGGAACCCGGGTGGCCACGGCGTGGTCCGCAGGGTGTACGATCACGGCCACAGGGACGCACCCGATTCATGCCCGCCACACCGGACAAGCTGCCTCAACAACAGGGCAGCGACGAGATTCGCATCCGCCACCTGCCCGGCAACACCGCTGGTCGTGATCTGGTGGTTGGTGATCTGCACGGCTGCCGCGCACTGCTCGACCAGGCGCTGGACGCCCTGGAGTTCAACCCGGCGACAGACCGCTTGCTGTCGGTAGGCGACCTGGTGGATCGCGGCCCGGACTCGCCGGCCTGCCTGGGGCTGCTGCTCGAACCCTGGTTCCATGCCGTCACCGGAAACCACGAAGCCATGCTAGTGGCACGCTTTCTTTCGGACGACCGCGACCTCAGCGCCAGGGACATGCACCAGGCCAATGGAGGCAGCTGGTTTCACGGTCCCGGGCACGTGGCGTCGGACCCGGACTTGGCAACCCTTCTGCAGCGGGCCGCAGCGCTCCCTCACCTGCTGGTCGTCGGGACCGGCCGGGAACGCTATCATCTGGTTCATGCGGAACTGCCGGCTGGCCGGAACACGCCGGTGGTTACCGATGCAGAGATCGACGCCGGGCTGCCCGGAGTGGCGCTGGATCCACTGATATGGACCCGACAGCTCATGTCCGGCTGGGCCCCGGGTGTACCACGCAGCCAGCGCGGACTTTCGACAACCTATTGCGGTCACACCCCGGAGCCGAAAGTCAGGCGACGGCGATCCCACGTCTGCCTGGATACAGGGGCCTGTTTCGGTGTCGTGAATCCGGGGGATGGCGACTACGCCCTGTCCATCGTCGAACGGACCGGGCGCGACTGCGAGCGCGTTCACCGCTTCGCCACCTGAACGGCTGACATCGGGAACACGCCGGTGTCGGCAGCGGGCGCGCCGGGAGGGGAAATGACAAGAACATCCGGGATGATTCCCATCGTGCTGGTGTGCCTGGCGCTGTCCAGCGCCGCAGGCGATGAACCGGACCGCTGCGGCGAGCAGGACGACAGCGAACTGTCACTGCCAGACGGGTTCTGCGCCCAGGAAGTGGCCTCGGGTCTGGGGCCGCTGGGACAGATGGCGGTCACCGGCGAGGGGGACGTCTACGCCGCGGTGCAGGATACTGAAGACAGGCACGGGGGCATTGTTGGCCTGCGTGACACCACGGATGACGGCGTGCTGGACGAGCAGGTCACGTTCGGGGAGCGGGGCGCCACCGGCCTCGCTCTGCAAGACGACCGCCTGTATGTCAGTGAGCGCCAAAGGATTCTCAGCTCGCCGCTGCATCCGACCCGCCTCGGCCCGGGCGATACACCGCGGGTGATCGCCCACGACCTGGCGGACAGCGCGCGCCCCCGCGCCCTGGTTGTCCGGGAGGACGTACTCTACGTCGGCATCGCGGCGGATACCCGGTACTGCGAGGCAGACGAAGGCGACGCCGCAGGCCAGGACCCCTGCCAGGAGCGCGAGCGCGCCGGCGGGATATGGCGCTTCGCCACCCGTGAGACAGGTCAGAGCCCGAACCGGGAGACGCGGTTCGCCGCCGGGATCCGGGATGCCACCGCCATGCACTGGAACGCCCGCGATGATTACCTCTACGCCGTCGACACGACGCCGCCGGCCAATGACGCGGACGGCGCGTCGGCAAACGCGGTGCTCCGAGTGCAGGCAAATAGCGATTTCGGCTGGCCGTACTGCATTTTCAGCGCCGCACTGGACCGCTATCTGCAGACCATTGCCTATGGCGGCGATGGCATGAGCGAACAGGGCTGCACGCCGTTCCAGCAGCCGTTGCACCCACTGTCAGGCGGGACAGGGCCAACAGCGCTGCTGTTCTACGGAGGCCACCAGTTCCCGGAAACCTATCGGCGTGCGGCATTCCTCGCGTTCAACGGCAGCGGCGGTGCCGATGCGGAAGCGCGGGTGGACCTTGTGCCGCTGGACGAGAAGGGCCACCCCGCAGGCAGCCAGAAGCGGTTTGCGGCCGGCTTCGCCGATGGTGACGGCTCCAGCCCGCAGCGCATGCTGAGCCTGGCTCAGGGCCCCGACGGCAGCCTGTTCATCTCCGACGGCCAGAACGGCACGATCTGGCGCGTGGAATACCACGGCGGCAATGACGACTGAACGCCTTCACTGATCGGGACGATGGACCCGCGGCTGCTCCAGAATCTCGGTGAGGGTCGCCGTGTAGCTCTCGCCTCCCCGGCGTTCCTGGCGCACGACCAGAGGGATGTACTCCAGTTCCGGGGCAAACCACATTTCCGTGGTCCGGCGCTCCGACCCTCCCACACGCTGCACCTTGACGGTCTCGAACGTGCCGGCCTCAATCTCCAGCGTCTCGGTGCCGACGACCTCGAAGCGGTACACGTCCTCCTCGCCGTCGCCCTCCACCACACTGAAGTCCATGGCCGTCTCGCCGGCGCGCACCGCCAGCATGAGCCGGAGCTGGGAGAGAAGTTCGTCCATCACTTCGCCGTCGACATGGGATTCCCACGCGTCATCGCCACGGCTGGTCACCCGGCCGGAGGCGGGATTGAAGAACAGCCGCACGTACTCGTCGTTATCACCACGGGCGCGCTGACGGTAGGAGTAGTCGCGCGGCTGCAGCCCGCCGTTGCCGTCCAGGCGGAAGCGGGTGAACTCATTGATCCGGCCGCGCAGCAGCAGGTCGGCAATCCCGACGGTGCGCCCCTCGGAGCGGAACTCGCAGGCGGCGCCATCGCAGCTCAGCGTCCGCGTCAGGCGCGCCGCCCGGGTATTGTTGCGCCGGAGTTCGTAATCGGCGCTGAACTCCGGAATACCGTCGGCGCCGGACTCCACCGGCTCGTCCGCCACCCCCCCTGCAACGGGGGACAGTGCCAGCGCCAGCGCCATCGTCACGACCGCTCGCATGCCCATGCACGTCTCCTTGGTAAAGGCTGACCTAACGGTCAGCCTCCATTTGACGCCCCGGGCCGGCCAGGGTTCCCGATCAAGACCGCCGGTCACTCTTCGTCGGTCAGGAAATCCAGCAGATCAACGGTAACGAGACGCTCCAGTGCCCGCGCGATGACGCCATCGAGGTAGCGTGCGTTGTCGTCGGCGTCCGGGCGGTGAGTGACCTGGTCACTGCCTCGGGCAGTGGTGCGCCCGGTCACGCGACTGCCGTCGCGGTGGGCCTCGGAGCGCAGTTCCACCCGCGTTTCCACATCGCGCGGGACTGCGGCCGAGACATTGTGCTCAACATCAATGATCTGGACCTTGAGGCGCCGCGGCGCTTCGTCGCTCCAGTCCACGACCGTGAAGCCGTTGCGCTCCAGCGCTTTCTCCAGCGCATCCATCACCACGTGACGCAGCTCCACGGCGCTGGTGAGTTCGCCAGGTTCGCGATCACGGTTCTCCAGATAGCCCAGCACCCTGTCGTCGCGCTGATCCTCGACACGCACGGCCACTTGGTGACCATCGCCGATACTGCTCTCGGGCACCTCCGCCTGGGGACCGAGCCGCAGTTGTTGCGAGGTCTGCGCGCAGCCCGCCAGAACCAGCGCGGCCGCAATCACTCCAATGAACAGCAGTTTCCTTGTCATGGCTGTCTCCCATTGCTTCATTCTTGTCGTCGAGCAGCGTTAAGCCGCACGTTATACTACCGCCGCAGGTCATCATAGGCTGCGACAGCACACGATACGGCCAACGGGTTCTCCCTTATGGACACCCACAACCTCATCCTCATCGGCATGCCCGGCAGCGGCAAAAGCACTGTCGGCCGGGTGCTGGCTCACGCCCTCGACATGGCCTTCGTGGATACGGATGCGCTGGTGGAGCAACGGCGCGGCGTCACCCTGCAGGCGATCGTCGACACGGAAGGCCCGGAGGGCGTACTGCGCGCCGAGGCGGAAGAGGCTCTCAAGCTGGACTGCCGGAATACGGTCATCGCCACCGGGGGCTCCATGGTCTACAGCGAAACCGCCATGTGCGCCCTGGAGCGGCTCGGCCCGGTCATCTGGCTGGATCTTCCGCTGGAGACCCTGAAAGAACGGGTGGGTAGCGGGGACCAACGAGGCCTCGCAATGCGCCCGGACCAGGGCCTCGCCGACCTGGCAGCGGAGCGCCTGCCGCTGTATGAGCGCCATGCCACCCTCCGCATCGACTGCGACGGTCTCTCGCCCCAGGAGATCAGTGCAGCGATAGTTGCCAGACTTTCCGCACAAACGGGGACTTGACGGCACTGGACGATTGTCCAACAGTAGCACCCATGACGAATGGGTCAGCCGAGGCGCTGCGGCGCGCACGGCTCAACGAACTGCCCAGCCCTCCCGACCTGCTGTTGCCTTTGTTGCGACTCTGCGGGGACGATGAGGCTGTGCCTGCCGATGCATGCAGAACCATCGGCCGCGACAGCATCCTCAGCGCCCGCCTGTTAGCGGCGGCATCGGCGCCGGTGTTCGCGCGGCGCATCCGCCCCACCTCCCTGGACACCGCAGTCCACGCCCTGGGGATGGACACGGTGCAGAGCCTCGCCCTGGCCGCTACCGTGCAGCAGTTCTTCGGCGCGGTCGCTGGCCGGCAGCACCGGTGGCTACCCAGGGTCTGGGAGCAGGCGCTCGCCTGTGCGACGGTAGCCAGACAGCTGGCCGAGTACACCGGCAGCACCCGCCCCGCGGAAGCCTATCTCGCCGGCCTGCTGCACAATGTCGGGCAACTGGTTCTAGCCCATCAACTGCCCGAGGACTACCCCGGCGTACTGGAAACCGCGGCCCAGGGCAATCACCACCTGCCCACCCTGGAGCATGCGCATTTCGGCATCGACCACGTGGCGCTTGGCGCCGAACTGCTGGAGCGCTGGGGCCTGCCGGCGCTGCTGGTGGATGCAGTCCGTTATCAGCAGGAGGCACCGGAGAGTCTGGTTGACGCCCACGGACTGGTGCGCACAACGGCCGTGGCACGGCCAATGGCAGCGTGCGGCCATGAGCCCGACGCCACCGTGCGCCACAGCGCCGGCCACCTCTTCGACCTGGGTCCGTCAGCCTGCCTGCGTGTCATGGCCAATGCCGCCGCCGAGCGCGAGTGCCTGTCCTCCGCTTTGGAAACCGGTCACGGCGGCGAGCCCCCCGTGGCCGCCGCGACGGGTCGCGACAGCGCCATCGGCCAGGAGCTGCGGCAGACGGCCCTGATCGGGGACGCGCGCCGCCATCTATACGGCCGCAACCCGATCAACGGCATCGCCCGTTACGTGGCACTGCTGTTCGGAATCAACCACCTGATCTGCCTGCAGCGCAGCCCCGATGGCACCATGTTGCAGGTGCGCGCCCCGCACGGCGCCGACCAGCGGCTTACGGAGCTGACGCTGCCGTTGGATCGCGAACGCAGTTTCCTGGCTCGGAGCCTGGTCGATAACCATCCGATCCATACTCTGGACCCCGAGGCGCGGGACGCGCTCACGATTGCGGACCGCCAGTTGTGCGGGCAGATGCCCTCCGATGGCGTGCTCTGCCTGCCCATGCGCCCCTCGGGCGAAGCCATCGGCATCCTGGTGCTGGGTATCCGTTACGACCAGATCTCCGCACTGCTGGATGAATCACCGCTATTCCTGGCCTTCGCCAGCGAGGCGGGCCGGGCGCTTCTGGTCGAGGAGCAGCGCGTGCGGCAGCAGCAGGAGCATCAGGCGGACGAGACGGCGGGCTCGTTCCTCCGTCAGGAGGAGCTGGTGCAAGCGGCGGCGGACCCGCTGTCCATCATGCAGAATTACCTCTCGGTGCTGGAGTCCCAGCTCGAACCGGACCATCCCGCCCACCCCAGCGTGCTCACCCTGAGCGAGGAAGCAGGACGACTCGCCTCGCTCCTGCGCGGGGCTGACACATCGGCCACGGCCGACACCACGACGCGAGGGGTCAATGACCTCATCCGCGCGGTGATGCGACTTGCCGAGAGAGCCGGTGCCCTGCCCGATACGGTCCGCCCCGAGGTCAGCCTGGACCGGAGCCTGGATGACCCGGCGGCACCCGTGCCCGGGGTGATGCGACAGGTCCTGCTGAACCTTCTGCGCACCATGGGCGAACACCTGCGCAGTAACGACACCATCAGCGTACGTACCTCCGGTTTTGTACATATGGCCGGAGAACGCTACATTGAGGTGCTGCTGGAAGATAGTGGACCGGGTTTTCCTGAATCCCTGCGCCAGCAACTGGATTCCGGGCCGCGCCAGACCACGGGCTCGCCGGAAGCGGAGCGGCTCAACGTCGCCGGATCACTCATGCGCGATATCGGGGGCGTCATGACCTGCCGGTCGGGGCCCGGGGAAGGGGCACGCATTCAGCTGCTGATCCCCGCGGCGCAAGGCGCTCCGGAGACGACCCGGCACGGGCCAGTGGCAGGATGAACAACCAAGAATAAACGCCCTTCCGGCCGGTGCGGGCCAAGGGAGGGGAGCCGCGCGCCGCGGGTCGGCCGCCAGGAGTCATTCGATGGCGATGCAACGAACGACGGAACGGATTCTGGCCGTGGATTCCCATCCACGCATGCTTGCCAGTCTCGAGGCCCTTGCGGCATCCCGCTCCCTGCCCCTGGACACGGCGGCGACCCTCACGGAAGCACGCGAACGCCTGCAGGAGGGCCGCTACGGCGTGGTTCTGCTGGACCCGGTCTTCCCCGAGGGGGACGGGTTCGCACTGATTCGGGAGCAGCGCGAGCAGCAGGACGACATGGACGTGGTGGTACTCACCGCCGACACGTCCGGCTCGGCACCGGTGCAGGCGCTGCGCAACGGCGTATCCGACTTTCTGCGCAAACCCTGCAGCCCGGACGAGCTGCTTCTGACGGTCCAGAATACCCTCGAGCGGCGCCGACTGAGCCAGCAGAACCGCGCCATCAGCAACCGCCTGCGCCGCTCGGAACAGCTCTACGCCTTCATCGTCGACAGCTCCCCGGATCTGATCTACGTTCTCGACGATCAGGGCCATTTCACCTTCATCAACGACACCGCTCAGCGGCTACTCGGCTATCAGCCGGAAATGCTCCTGGGCCGCCATTTCAGTCAGCTGGTGGTTACGGAGGATCGCGCCCTGGCACGCTGCGCATTCAACGAGCGGCGTACGGGCGAACGGGCCACGCGCGGCCTCGAGCTCCGCCTGCAACGCGCCAACGGCGGCGATGCGGTACACGTGGACCTCACCGCCATGGGCATGTACGGGGATGGCGACAACGGCCCCGCCGGGCAGTTTCTCGGCACCTACGGCGTCGCCCGCGACGTTACCGAGCGCAAGCACGCCGAGGCCATCATCCGGCACCAGGCCTACCACGACATGCTCACGGGGTTGCCCAACCGCGCGCTATTTCAGGACCGGCTGCGCCAGAGCCTGTCCCAGGCCCGACGCTCGGGGGACGCGCTGGCCGTGCTGTTCCTGGATCTCGACCGCTTCAAGATGGTCAACGACAGCCTTGGCCACTCGTTCGGCGACCGCCTGCTGGAGCGGGTTGCCCGGCGCCTGCGCGGCTGTCTCCGCGAGGGGGATACCCTGGCACGCATGGGCGGCGACGAGTTCACGGTACTGCTGCCGACTCTGGAACGGAGCAGCTCGGCCGCCACCGTGGCGGAGAAGTGCTTCGCCGCGCTCGAGGCCCCCTTCGAGCTGGACGATCAGGAAATCTATCTCGGCGTCAGCATCGGCATCGCCGTCTACCCGGAGCACGGCGAGAGCATGGAAGGCCTGATCAAACACGCGGATGCGGCCATGTATCACGCCAAGACCCAGGAGGCCGCCCGCTACGCCTTCTACGACCCCAATATGGGCAACAAGGCCGATCACTACCTGACCATGGAAACGGGGCTGCGACGGGCCCTGGGCAATAGCGAACTGCAGGTGCTCTACCAGCCCCAGGTGGACGTCCGGTCGGGGCGGATCGCGGGCGTCGAGGCGCTGCTGCGATGGCAGCACCCGGAGCGCGGGCTCATCCCGCCCATGGATTTCATTCCCGTCGCAGAGCAAACGGGCCTCATCGTCCCCATCAGCCTGTGGATGCTGCGGGAGGCCTGCCTCGAAGTCATGTCCTGGCAGGGGCCGGACAGCGACCTGCGCCTGGCGGTCAACCTCTCCAGCATGCACGTGGAACAGACGGACTTCGTGGACGGTATTCTGGACGTGCTCCTGGAGACCCGCTTCCCCCCGGAGCGACTGGAGCTGGAAATCACCGAACACGTGCTGATGCGCAACCTGGACGCGGTCATCGAGAAGCTGCGGGACCTGAGCGGGCGCGGCATTACCGTCGCCATCGACGACTTCGGCACCGGCTACTCATCGCTGAGCTATCTGCAGCGGCTGCCCATCCACACGCTGAAGATCGATCAGTCTTTCATCCAGGGCCTGCACCAGCCCGCCGACGAGACCACACTGGTGAACACCATCATCGCCATGGCGCAGGGGCTTGGCCTGCAGGTCGTTGCGGAGGGAGTGGAAACCGGGGATCAGCTCCGCTCGCTGCGCAACATGCAGTGTCACCACATGCAGGGCTTTCTCTTCAGCGTGCCGTTGAGGGGGCCGGAAACGGCCGACCTCATTGCCCAGTGGGACGACCAGACCTCCATGGTGGTGCTCGCCGCCAGCGGCTGAAACCCGGCGAGCGTCAGCGCCGAATCTCGACCCGGTACTCCAGCACCGCCTCTTCTTCCGCGGGCACGTCCAGCTCCCACCGCGCCTGCCCCGCATCCGGCCGATAATGCCCCGCCGACTCATGCAGCATGGTCCACTCGCCAGGCAGGGTCTCCTCGACAATGATGCGCCGCTCGCTATCGCTGGCATTGCGCAGCGTGACCCGCCAGGCCTGCTCCTCCGTGCTCCCATCCAGGCGGCGGTAGTCGGTCTGGCGTCGCTCGGCGGTGAGATCGAAGGCGGTGCCGGGCCGCAGCTCCGCGCGCTCCCCCTCCGGCGTCGGGCCCAGTGACTCATCACCAGCGTACACGGCGTTGCCATCATCGTCGCGCTGATAGACGCGAACCGTGCCAGCGGGCAGCGGCCGTCCCAGAGCCGGCTCCCGGTTTTCGAACGCCATGTGAATGGCCACCGGCCGACGCTGCGTCCGCCCCTGAGCACCGAGCGGCACACTACTGCGCACACGGTACTCGCGCTCCACCGGAACGCTGTCCACCTGCAGAAACCGGAGCTGGCGGCGATCGTCGGCCTTCAGTGTCACCGGGCCCTCCAGCCGGAAGCGCTGCTGGTCGGCAACCGCTTCCGCATCGTCACCGATGGCGTCACCGGCGGCCCGCGTTGCCAGGGTCTCGAGCCGCGGCCGCTGCACGTCGGACGCGCCCGCCACCAGGTGGACGTCTGCGCCCCGAAAATCCACATCGGTGTCATTACGCAGCGTCGCCCAGGCGTGGAGGGCCATGGTGTCGGCCTCGGGCGCGATGGTCAGCACGTAGTCCAGGCGCCAGGTCAGGCCGTCGGCCAGATAACCGAGATCCAGCCACTGACGCCCCGGCATGTCCGACGACAGATCGAGTTGCAGGACCGGCGCCTCGGCCAGGCCGGAGGGCAGGGCGTCCAGGACGATCCGCCAGGGGTTGCCCTCGTCGAGCAGCTCAACCCCGTCGTCAAGCTCCACCACCGGCGTCCCACCGCTGGCGGTCAGCAGCCGTCCGCCCCGGGTCTCGCCGTCGTCATGGATCAGCCGCACTGTCTCCCCGACCGCGGCCTCCAGCACGGCATCCCGGGAGAGCACGCGGTCATGCAAACGCACCTCGTGCACATCGACGCCACCCTCACCGATCACCTGCAGTGTCTGGGGCTGCATGGTCGCCGGGACGTCGTGCCAGTCGAGCACAACCCGCCCGCGCTGCATTCCGAACTCCCGCCGCTCGGCAATTTGCGCGATACCGCGCTGGTACAGGGTCAGGGTCAGCGCCGACACATCATCCGCGTGGGTGCTCACGGCCTCATCACCGCCAAGCTCCTGGATGTCCAGCACCTGCTGGCGGGGCGCCGCCGGCTCGGCCTGCACGATCTCGGCACCGAGGTGAGACACCGGCAACAACAGCAGCACGAGGGTTAAGGACGGTTTCAGGGTCATGGAATGCAAAGGCACCTCCTTATGTGATGTCGGGGCAAACCGCCCTGGGCGATTCCGGCCGGCCCGACAACAGCCGCCCGCCTGTTCACTCGTCACGCTCCGGAACCTCCAGCGAAGCAAGCACGCCGCCCTCGCGCTGGCGCAGCTCAACAACTGCGGCGTCACGCGGTATACCCAGCACCAAGCACGGACGCGTAAGCGCCTGGGTAACCAGTTCATCATCGCCCGGCGCCTGCAGACGCAGGTAGACAATGACCGTATCCCCATCAACGGTGGTCTCGTCGAGATTGACACCGTACCCCCCCGTGGGCCGCTCACCCTGACTGATCAGCAGCAATGCCCGATCAGCCTTGTGCTCGAGGTCGAGGCCCTCCAGCGCGCCGGGCTCGATCCAGCGCGCACCGGTTTCGAGATCACCACATCGATTACCCTGTCCCAGGACCTCCACCGCCGCCGGTTCACGATCGCTCTGGGTGGAGAGACAGCCCTGAAGCGCAACCACCACCAGGGCGGCGACAAGTTGACCTGAACGCCTGGTCTTGCAAGACTTCCACACGCGACGTTCAGGTCGGTCAGCTGGAGTGCCTTTCATGCCGCAAATCCCTTCGCTTCGCTCCGCATTGGTCGCGTTGTCCCTGCTTACTTTGGCCGTCTCATCGGTCCATGCCAAGACTATTTTCGGCTGGATCGAGCGCGTCAAACTGCTGGAGGGTGATGTCACCGTCGAAGCCAAGCTCGACACCGGTGCGGACAATTCGTCCATCAACGCCCCAGACCCGGAGGCGTTCGAAAAGGACGGAGAGGACTGGGTCCGTTTCACGATCACCAGCGCCGATGATGTAGAACATACCATCGAGCGGCCGGTGGAGCGCATGGCGCGCATTCGCAGCGCATCCGGCACCAGTGAGCGCTACGTGGTCAAGATGAACGTCTGCCTGGGAGACATCCAGCGAGAGGTGGAGGTAAACCTCGCCGACCGAGACGGACTGAGCTACGAGATGCTCATCGGCCGCAGTTTCATGGCGGAGCACGTACTGGTGGACTCGGGGCCCAAACACACCCGCGACCCCGCCTGCTCCGAGGCGGACGCCGCCGAAGAAAGCACGGACGATGACGCCGGTGACGACGCCAACAACGGCAACGACAACTGACCGCGCATCCCCGCCCGCGCCGGCGCTTCAGCCGCCATCGCCCGGCAACCGGGCACAGGGATCCTGCCGGAAATAGCGGCTGAGCTGGCGGTAAACGGCGGGCATCGCCTCCCGCAACGCCACCGGACGCTCGAAGAACGACTCACACGCCACGGCAAAGAATTCGCCCGGGGCTTCTGCCGCGTAGGGATCCAGAACCGTCTCCTGCCCGGCTTCCACGGCCGCGCACAGTGCCTCGTAGGCTTCGGTAAAAGCCGCCGCCCAGTCCCGCGGGGACATGCCCGCCGGCAGGGGCGGCATGCCGTTGGCGTCGCCGTTGCTCATGTCCAGCTTGTGGCAGAATTCATGAATCACGACATTGTAGCCGTCCAACTCCAGGGATCGCTCTACGTCATCCCACGAGAGCACCACGGGCCCCCCCTCCCAGGCTTCCCCAGCAAGCGGGCTCGCCTCCTCGTGCGCAAGGCCGTGTTCATCGGTGTAACTGTGGCGCGCGATGAAGCCGGCGGGGTAGACCAGCACGGTGCGCCAACCGCGGTACACCTGCAGGCCGAGGTTGAGCACCGGCAGGCAGGCCAGGGCGGCCAGCCCGGCACGCATGGGCTGATCCAGCTCCAGCCCGTTCAGCGGCATCACATCCTTCTGGTGGAGAAACAGCGATGCGTGCTCCCGCAGGCGCTCGCGCTCGGCACGATCAAGCCCGGAGAATACCGGCAGCGCGTCCATGAGGTCTGTCCACAGCGCCAGCTCAATGCCCGCGCTCTGCAGGATGCGCCCCCGGCGCCAGCGGCGGAAGCGTTCGAGCATGCTCATCTCCTGATACCGGTTCCACGGCAGCGTACACTCCCGTGTAGCCCCTGTCGCACAACGGCGACTCCCTTGGTCCCGGTGCACCCTTCGTGGATAATCAGCGCTCCACGACACAAGGGGCCATCATGACCGCAGCAACCGAATCCGGCGGCCCGCGCCGGGAGGTCACCACAGGAGACAGCCAGTACACGCTTCTGGGGACGGCCCACGTCTCCCAGGCCAGCGCCGACGAGGTCGCCGAACTGATCCGCTCGGGCGACTTCGACGCGGTGGCCATCGAACTGTGCCAGACCCGCTACCAGAGCCTGGCCAATCCGAACAGCATGGCGCAGATGGACCTGTTCCAGGTCATCCGCGAAGGCAAGGCCGGCATGGTTGCGGCCAGTCTTGCCCTGGGAGCCTACCAGCAGCGCATCGCCGAGCAGTCCGGCATCCAGCCCGGGGCGGAGATGCGCGCCGCCATCGAGGAGGCAAAAGCGGCCGGAATCCCGATCATGCTGGTGGACCGGGACATCGGCACGACGTTGCGCCGCGTCTATCACAGCGTGCCGTGGTGGCAGCGCTTCGGCCTCCTCTCGGGCCTCATGGCCAGCCTGGTTTCCCGTCAGAATATCAGCGCCGAGGAGATCGAGCGTCTCAAGGAAGGCGACGTACTGGAATCGACGTTCGCGGAGTTCGCCGAACGCTCGGAGCGCCTCTACCGCCCCTTGATCGCGGAGCGCGACAGCTACATGGCGCTGCGACTGCGGGAGGAGAACCACGAGGGGCAATACCGCAACGTGCTGGTGGTCATCGGCGCCGGCCACCTGAAGGGGCTGGCCAACCACCTGGAGTCACCGCCACCGGCAGACCCGACCCGGGAGCGGGAGATCCTTGACACCGTGCCGCGCAAGACCCGCTGGCCCAAGGCGATACCCTGGGTCGTGGTGGTGCTGATTCTCTCCGGGTTCGCCATCGGCTTCAGCCGCAATCCGCAGCTCGGCGCACAGCTGGTGGGCGAGTGGTTTCTGATCAACGGGGTCCTCTCCGCGGCGGCGACCGCAATCGCCTGGGCGCATCCGCTGACCATTCTCGGCACCTTCTTCGCGGCTCCACTGACGTCACTGAACCCCACCATCGGCGCCGGCTTTGTCGCCGCCGGCATCGAGATGACCCTGCGCAAACCGACGGTGGGTGATTTCGCCACCCTGCGCCATGACGTCTCGGCGCTCAAGGGCTGGTGGCGGAACCGCGTCTCGCGGACGCTGCTGGTCTTCCTGCTGGCAACGTTCGGTTCGGCAGCGGGCACCTACATCGCCGGGTTCCGAATCTTCGAGCAGCTGATTTCGGCGTAGCCCGCCCCCGCGGGGGCGGGCCTCAGTGCTCGCGGGTGGCGTCGAAGGCGACATCCGGCCAGCGCTCCTGGGTGAGTTCCAGATTCACGCGCGTCGGCGCCAGATAGGTCAGGTTTCCGGCCACGTCCTCGGCAAGATTATCGGCGGCCTTGCGGCGAAACTCCGCCAGCATGCCGGGATCGTCACACCGTACCCAGCGGGCGGTGTTGACGTTCACCGGCTCGAACACGGCATCCACGCCGTACTCGGCCTTGAGTCGGTGGGCCACCACGTCGAACTGCAGCACCCCCACGGCGCCAACGATCAGTTCGTTGGTGTTCAGTGGCCGGAACAGCTGCGAGGCGCCCTCTTCACAGAGCTGCTCGACGCCCTTCTGCAGCGCCTTCATGCGCATGGGGTCCTTGAGTACCACACGCCGGAAGAGCTCCGGGGCGAAGTTCGGGATGCCCGTGAACTTGAGCGTCTCGCCCTGGGTGAACGTGTCGCCGATCTGGATGGTGCCGTGATTGTGCAGGCCGATGATGTCGCCCGGCAGGGCGTCCTGAGCCTGTTCCCGGTCACCCGCCATGAACGTGATGGCGGATGGCACCTTGATGTCCTTGCCGATACGCACGTGGCGCAGCTTCATGCCGGCCTGGAACCGCCCGGAACACACTCGCATGAAGGCCACGCGATCACGGTGATTCGGGTCCATGTTCGCCTGGATCTTGAATACGAAACCGGTGAGTTTGTCCTCGTCCGGGGTCACCTCGCGCTCCCGGGCGTCCCGCGGCTGCGGCTCCGGCGCATAGCTGATGAAGTCGTCCAGGAACTCGCGGATGCCGAAGTTGTTGATCGCCGAACCGAAGAACACCGGCGTCAGCTCGCCGCGCAGGAACGCGGCCTTGTCAAAGGCGTTGCTGGCCCCGCGAATGAGCTCGATTTCCTCCCGGAGCGCATCGGCCTCGTCGCCGAAAAGCTCATCCAGGCGCGGATTGTCCAGCCCCTGGATCACCTCCCCCTCCTGGATTCGCCCGCCGTGGGTGGGACTGAAGAGGTGAATCGATTCATTGTAGAGGTGATAGACTCCCCGAAACGCCTTGCCCATGCCAATAGGCCAGGTCACCGGCGCGCAGCGGATCTTCAACACGTCCTCGACCTCGTCGAGCAGCTCCATGGGATCGCGGCCTTCGCGGTCAAGTTTGTTGACGAAGGTCATGATGGGGGTATCGCGCAGACGGCATACGTCCATCAGCTTGATGGTCCGCTCTTCGACACCCTTGGCGGCGTCGATCACCATGAGGGCGGAGTCCACCGCGGTGAGCACGCGGTAGGTGTCTTCGGAGAAGTCGGCGTGACCCGGGGTGTCGAGCAGGTTGATGGTGGCGTCGCGGTAGGGGAACTGCATCACCGACGAGGTCACGGAGATGCCCCGTTCCTGCTCCATCTGCATCCAGTCGGAGGTGGCGTGGGCATCCGCCTTGCGGCCCTTGACGGTGCCGGCTACCTGGATGGCGCCACCGAACAGCAGCAGCTTCTCCGTCACCGTCGTCTTGCCGGCGTCCGGGTGAGAAATGATAGCGAACGTGCGGCGCTGAGCCACCGCTTCCGGAAGCTTGCTCATGGTTCGGCCCAAGGGTTAACAAATGGCACGGTATTGAGGGAACCGCTGGTGACGCGGGATTATAACGCCCCGACGACACCGCGCCTACAGCGACACCAACGAGGGAGGCCAACGCCCGCCCATGAACCGCATGTCTCTGATCGCCCTGCTCGCATGGCTGTCCCTGTGTTTCCTGGTTGCCACCCTGGCCGCCACCGTGACGGACCCGGGCACCTGGTATGCGCAACTGGAGAAGCCGGCCTGGACGCCGCCGGATTGGCTGTTCGCCCCGGTGTGGACGGTGCTCTACACGGTCATGGGCATCGCCGCCTGGATGATCTGGGAGGCCCGCCACAGCGCCAGTGGCAGCAGTGCCGCGCTCGTGCTGTTCGTGGTGCAGCTCGGACTGAACGGCCTTTGGTCGTGGCTGTTCTTTGGCCAGCATGCGATTCTGCCGGCGTTCATCGACATCCTGCTGTTGTGGACGGCGCTGGTGGCCACCGTGATTGCGTTCTGGCGCATCCGCCCCGTGGCTGGCGCCCTGCTGCTGCCGTACCTGGTGTGGGTCACTTATGCGGTGGCACTGAATGGCGCCATTATGGTGATGAACGCATAGGTCGATGATGAGTCAGCAAACGCGGCCGTTCTGGGAACGCAAGCATCTGGAGGAGATGACCGCCGACGAGTGGGAGTCGCTTTGCGACGGCTGCGGGCGCTGCTGCGCCCACAAGCTCGAGGACGAGGACACCGGCGAGATCTTCTCCACCGACATCGCCTGCCGCCTGCTGGACTGCCACTCCTGCCTGTGCTCCGATTACCCTAGGCGCCGGGCGTTCGTACCCGATTGCCTGCAAATGACCCCGGAGCTGGCGCGAACGGCACCGTGGCTACCGGCGAGCTGTGCCTACCGGCGGGTGGCCGAGGGCCGCGGCCTCGCCTGGTGGCACCACCTGGTCTCGGGTGACCGGAACACGGTGCACCACGCCGGGGTCTCCGTGCGCGGACGCATGGCACGGGAGCAGGATGTCGCCGACACCGAGCTGGAAGACCACATCGTCGACTGGATTCACCAGGAGCCGGAACCGCAATGATGAAGACAGACACCCTGCCCTGGTCCCAAGCGTGCGAGAACAACAAGGGGCCCATTCTGGAAGTCCTGCGCACCTGGATGCCGGCATCCGGCCATGTGCTTGAGATCGGGACGGGGACGGCACAGCATGTGGTCTTCTTCGCGCAGGCCCTGCCGGGGCTGCGCTGGCTGCCCACGGACCGGCCCGGCACCCTGGAAGGGGCGACCGCCCGTATACGGCAGGCCGGAGTGGCCAATGTCGCAACGCCGGAGTCGCTGGACGTGCTCGCCTGGCCGGACGGCATCACCGGGGCCTTCGACGCGGTCTTCTCCGCCAATACGGCCCACATCATGGGGTGGCCGGGGGTGGAAGCGCTGTTTGCGGGGGTTGGTCGGGTGTTGCGGCCGGGCGGCCGGTTCCTGTTGTACGGTCCGTTTGCCTATGGCGGCGAACACACGGCGCCCAGCAACGCCCGCTTCCACGTCACGCTGCAGCAGCAGGATCCGCAGAGCGGCATCCGCGACATGGACGACCTGCTGCCGCTTGCCGGGCGCCACAGGCTCCGGCTGACCGAGGACGTCGCCATGCCCGCAAACAACCGCACCCTGGTGTGGACGCGGGACTGACCAACAGGCGTGCTCAGCCGTTGATGCGCTGGTCGCTCTCTTCGTCCAGCCGCCGGTACAGGGTGCGCCGGCTCACGTTCAGCAGGGCCGCGGCGCGCCGCTTGTTGCCCCCCACCTGCTCCAGCACGTAGGTGATGTAGCGACGCTCGAGTTCGTCCAGCGTGGGCAGGATGGGGCCGTCGAGAAACTGCTCCATGGCGGTGTCCAGACCAGCCTTGTCCACCTGCGGCCGCTGCTGATCCTGCATGCGGCTGGGCAGGTGCTCCACGTCCACCTGGTTGCCGTGACAGAACGTCACCGCCCGCTCGATGGCGTTCTCCAGCTCACGCACGTTACCGGGGAAGCCGTACTGCTTCAGGCAGTTCATGGCCGCCGGCGTAAAGCCCTGGACGTCCTTCTCCAGCTGAACCGCGAAACGCTCCAGGAAGCGGGCGGCGAGCAGTTCCATGTCGTCCTCCCGCTCGCGCAGAGGTGGCACGCGCAGGGTAAACGTCTCCAGCCGGTAGAACAGGTCCTCGCGAAAGTCTCCCGACTCGATCAGCTCTTCCAGGTTGCGATTGGTGGCAGCGACGATGCGCACGTCCACGGTGTGCTCCTTGTTGGCGCCCACCGGGCGGATCACGCCGTCCTGCAGCACCCGCAGCAGCTTGGCCTGCAGTGCCATGGGCATCTCGCCCATCTCGTCCAGGAACAGGGTGCCGCCATCGGCCTGATCGAACAGGCCCTTGTGGGCCCGGGATGCGCCGGTGAACGCACCGGCCTCGTGGCCGAAGAACTCGCTCTCCAGCAACTCCGCCGGCACACCGGCGCAGTTCACCGCCTGGAAGGCCGCACCCGCGCGGCTGCTTTCGGCGTGGATGGCGCGGGCGACGAGCTCTTTGCCGGTCCCGCTCTCACCGGCCACAAGCACCGGGCCAGCGGCGCGGGCGAGCTGGCGAATCTGGTCGAACATGACCTGCATGACACGGCCACGCCCGATCATGCCATGAAAGCTGTCCTGCTCGATCAGCTCCCGGAACCGCTGTACTTCGCCGCGCAGTCGCCGAGTCTCCAGCAGGCGGTTCACCGAGAGCATGAAATGCTCCAGGTCCAGCGGTTTGGTCAGGAACTCGTCGGCGCCATGCTTGAGTGCTTCGACAGCCTGGGAAATGGTGCCGAACGCGGTGATGATCAGAAACGCCGGGCGGGCGTGCAGATTACGCACCTCCTGCAGCAGCGCCATGCCGTCCATGCCCGGCAACCGCAGGTCACTGATGACCACGTCGGGGCTGGCGTGCTGGAGCTGCTTGAGCGCCCGCTCCGCCGAGTCCACGGCGTCCACCTCCATGCCGGCATCTTCCAGTTCGTCCCGCAGAAGTTCGCGCAGACCCGGGTCGTCTTCCACCAGCAGGATCTGCTCCGCCTGTTTCGCCGCCTTGTTACTCATGGTCGCTTCCTTTGATCTGTTCGCTCTCTGGCCGCGCCTCGCGGGAGAGCGTCAGGGTGAACCGGGCGCCCTCGTCGGGGCTGACGCCCACCGCGATGGTGCCGCCATGTTCCGTGATGATGCCGTGGACGACGGCCAGCCCCAGCCCGGTCCCGTCACCCACAGCCTTGGTCGTGAAAAAGGGCTCGAACAGGCGTGGCCGTATCTCCTCGGGAATGCCCGGGCCATTGTCGTCGATGGTGAGCGTCACCGGATCGGCGTTGTCCCAGTCGACGGTGATCTGTCTGGCACCGGCCTGCAGGGCATTGCGCATGAGGTTCACCAGCACCTGTTCAATACGCACGGGATCCACATACAGTTCCGGCCCCGGGGTTTCGCCCCGCACCACGACCGCTGCCCCGTGCTCGCGCAGGCGGTCCTCCAGGGAGGCAAGCGAGGCGCCCACCAGGTCACCGAGCCGGCTCCAGCGGAACTGCCGACTGGACGTACGGGCGAATTCCAGCAGCTGCCGCACGATGTGCTCCATGCGCGTCACCTCGGCACGGATCTGCTCCAGCGAGCGCTCCTGGCGTGAATCGGCGTCGGCGTGGCGCAGCGCCCGTTGTGCCTTGCCATCGATAACGCTCAACGGCGTCCCCAGCTCGTGGGCCACGCCGGCGGCCAGACGGCCTATCGCCGCCAGCTTCTCGGCGTGACGGAGCTCGTCTTCCAGCCGCGTCTGCTCGGAGCGCCGCCGGGCGATCTCCTGTTCCGCCTCTTCCATGCTGTTAAGCATGGTGTTGAATGCCGTACTCAGGGAGCGGACTTCCTTGGGACCTTCCGCCGACGCCCGATGCTCCCGCTCGCCCGCCTCGATCCGCGACATGCTGCCGGCAAGACTTGCAAGATGCCTGCCTATGGCGCCGCGGTGACCAACCAGCAACAGCAGGCTGATCGCCAGCCCCGCAGCCCCCATGAAGGCGAACGCCTGCAGCCGCATGCGGCCAATGTCGTCACGAAAGTCGCTGCCGCGTCGGGTCACCTGCAGCAGCCCACTGATCCGGCCACTGCTGTCCGTCAGTGGCTCGAAGTAAGAGTAGACCTCCTGGCCCTGGATCTGCTCGTAATCGCCGCTGCGTTCACCGTCCGCCGCGCGCTCAGCCAGCTCACGGCTCTCCGGCGTCGGGTTGACTGCGCCCACTGCCGCAACCAGGTCACCCTGCTCGTCGTACACGTACGCGCCGTACACCCGCCCGATACGGAATACCGATTCGAGCGCCTGACGGACGCTGGCGTCCTCTCCCTTCTCCAGGCTGTCGCTGATGGGCAGGCGAATGGCCCGGGCCACCAGCTCCACGTCTTCCTTCATCCGCGTTTCGATGGCCTGCTCCATAGTGCGCAGACCGACGACAGTGACCAGGCTCATGGCGATCAGCAGCGGCAGAAGGACGCGCAGGATCAATGCCCAGCGCAGGCTGTAGCCATGATTCCAGAGGCTGTGAAGGCGCGTGATGGCGCGGCTCAACTTTGTCGCATGTGTCATATGTATACACTATGTGTCACGATGAGGGGTCGCAAGATGGCCTGCAGGAATCCGCCGGGTCCCCGGCCAGCCCGGCGCTCATGACGCGGCCTGACAGGCGATGCAGCGCCGCCTCCCTGGGTGAACCACCCTCCTGGCACGACGCCTGCATCAGTTGGGCCACAAGTCAGTTCAATCGTTCGAGGTTCAAAGTGATGAAAAAGCGTAACAGCATTCGGTTTATGATCCCGCTGATGTCCGGCCTGTTGCTCATGCCGGCCATGTCCGCCCTTGCAATGGACGGCGACGACGCTCAGGCAGAGACCTACGAGCAGGAGCCTGACGGCATGGCCGAGCAGCAGGATTTCGACGACGAGACCCTTGAACGGTTCGCGGACGCCTATGTGGAAGTCGGCGAGATTCATCGTGAGTACTCGGAACGGCTTCAGGGCGCCGAGCAGACCGAAGACGCGCAGCAGCTCCAGCAGGAGGCCAATGACGAAATGGTCGAAGCGATCCAGGAGAGTGGTCTTGAAGTGCAAGAGTACTCCGCGGTCGCAGCGGCGCTGGAGCGCGACCCGGAGATGCGCGAGGAGGTCGTCGGCATGATCGAGGACCGTCAGTAATGCCGGAATCGGCCGCTGGCCGATGAGTCAGATGTTTTCAAGTGGTTGCCCTCCACGCTTGCCCCGTGTTCTTCACGGGGTTTTTTTTGGATAGGCGCCGGAGATGCCAGACTGTCGATCAGTACTCGATCCCGTCTGGCGTATCCCTTACACTTTGCCTTTATCCACGAATACGGCGCGGGCGGACTCCGTGTGCGCCATCCGAGGACCAAATGGCAACGAATCCGCATTACCTGAAGAACGATTCCAGTTTCGCCTACGACGACCTCATCCGCTGCGCGGAAGGGCGCCTGTTCGGCCCGGGCAACCCGCAACTGCCCAAGCCCAACATGCTGATGCTGGATCGCATCGTTCACATCGACGACACCTCCGGGGCTTACGGTAAGGGCCACATCCACGCCGAGCTGGATATCCACCCGGGCCTGTGGTTCTTCGACTGCCATTTTCAGGACGATCCGGTCATGCCCGGCTGTCTCGGCCTGGATGCCATGTGGCAACTGGTGGGGTTTTTCCTCGGCTGGAAAGGCGGGCTTGGCCGCGGCCGTGCGCTGGGGTCCGGGGAAGTGAAGTTTTTCGGTCAGGTGTTGCCTGACGCCAAGCTTGTGACCTATAAGATCGACATGAAACGGGTCATCATGCGCAAACTCACCATGGGCATCGCGGACGCCGAGATGCTGGTGGACAACAAGCCCATCTATAGTGCCACCGACCTCCGCGTGGGGCTGTTCCAGTCGCCGGAGGCGATGGAAGGCTGACATCATGTGGCGGTCCTGTCAGTGGATGCCGGCACCGCGGTGCGGGATCGCGAGAGCAGGGCACCCTCAGACGTCTCATCCCGTGCACTCTGCGAGCACGCTCGCGGCCTGGGCGTAGCGAGGAGCAAATCAGTATGAAACGTGTGGTAATTACAGGTCTTGGCATTGTCTCCTGCCTGGGGAACGACAAGGAATCCGTCACGGCGAGCCTCCGGGAGGGCCGATCCGGTATCCGTTACCGGGACGCCTACGAGGAGATGGGCTTGCGCAGCCGCGTCGCCGGGGTCGTCGATCTGGACCTGGAGGAGCACGTCGACCGCAAGGCACGCCGTTTCATGGGTGACGCCGCTGGCTACGCCTACGTGGCCATGCAGCAGGCCATTGAGGACGCCGGACTGTCTCCGGACCAGGTCTCCAACCCGCGCACGGGCCTGGTGGCCGGTTCGGGAGGCGGGTCCACCGAGAACGTGGTCAAGGCCACCGACATCCTGCGTGAGCGCGGTGTGAAGCGCGTCGGCCCCTACATGGTTCCCAAGGTCATGGGCAGCACCGTATCCGCCTGCCTGGCGACCCCGTTCCGGATCAAGGGGCTGAATTACTCCATCACTTCGGCCTGCGCAACCAGCGCCCACTGCATCGGCACTGCCATGGAACAGATCCAGCTCGGCAAGCAGGACATCGTTTTCGCCGGTGGCGGCGAGGAAGAGCACTGGAGCATGACCATGCTCTTCGACGCCATGGGCGCGCTGTCATCCAAGCGGAATGATACGCCGGAGACCGCCTCGCGCGCCTACGACGCTGACCGCGACGGATTCGTCATCGCGGGCGGCGGTGGCATGCTGGTGGTGGAAGAGCTGGAGCACGCCCTGGCGCGGGGCGCGACCATCTATGCCGAGCTCACCGGGTACGGTGCCACCTCCGACGGCTACGACATGGTCGCTCCGTCCGGGGAAGGGGCCACCCGCTGCATGCAGCAGGCGCTCGCCACCCACGAGGGTGCAGTGGATTACATCAATGCCCACGGCACCAGTACGCCTGCCGGCGATATCACGGAGCTTGGAGCGGTGCGCGATGCCTTCGGTGATGCCATGCCGAAGATCAGCTCCACGAAGTCGCTCACGGGGCATTCCCTCGGCGCTGCCGGTGCGCAGGAGGCCATCTACAGCTTGCTGATGATGCGTGACGACTTCATTGCGGCCTCGGCGAACATCGATACGCTCGACCCCGAAGCCGAGGGCGCGCCGGTGGTGCGCGAACGGGTGGACAACGCCGGCCTGCAGGCCGTGATGTCCAACAGCTTCGGCTTCGGCGGGACTAATAGCTCGCTGATCTTCAAGCGGTACGGCAGCTCCTGACGCGACTCCCGGGGCGCACCGGCACCAGCATCAAGAAGAGGGCGGACCCGCAAGCGGGTCCGCCCTCTTCAGTTCACGGACGCAGTAAACCGGCGCCGACTACCCTTTAACCTTCGGATTCAGGGTGTACGTGCCGGTGATGGCGGCACGGTCCAGCACGTGGCCACTGAGGGCCTGCCGGACATCCTGCCCCGTAAACTTGCCGTCCACCGGGCAGCGCTCCAGATCCGTCGCGTAGAGGGTGAAGACGTAATGATGGAGCAGCGCATCGTTCCATGGCGGACAGGGGCCATCGTAGCCGAAGTACTCCCCCGCCATGTCCGGATTGCCGGCAAGAAAATTGGTGAAGTCGTTCAGGCCGTGACGTAAGCCGTCAGGAGCTTCAGGACCACTCTTGCCCGTCGGCGTCACCTCGCGGGAGAACGCGCCTTCCTCCAGCTCCAGGGTCGTGGGCGGAATGTCCACCAGCACCCAGTGGAAGAAGTCGACCCGTGGCAGATCGGCCGGCACTTCCCGGTCTTCCTTGTTGACGTCGTCGGCTTCGCTCGGGACGTCCGGATCATGGCAGAGCAGGACCAGGGAGCGCGTGCCCTCCGGCACGCCGGACCAGGCCAGATGGGGGCTGTAATTGTTTCCGAAACGCATGTGCGTCTGGGGGTCGGGCACCCCGAACGCATTCCGCTCGGGAACGGGCTGTCCTTCCGTCAGACTGTGGCTTGTCAGCTTCATGAATGCTCCCCTTCCTTCTGTGCAGGTTCCGATGGACGATCATCCATGGTCACCATTGTAGACATGCCTGCCGGGGGAGTGTGAACCGCAATGACACCGCGGCCCGCCGGTGACTCAGGCGGGCAGCACGCGCGCAAGCAACGGCAGGTAGTGGTCAAGCAGGAGCAGGCCGAACAGCCCCATGAGATACGTGATCGAATAGGTGAACGCACGCATGGGCAGCGTGTCGTCATCGGACACCCACATGGCGACGGCGTAGTAGAGAAACCCCGCGTTGAGGGCCATTACGCCGACCAGGTACAGCAGGCCGCTCATTTCCATGGCGAACGGCAAGAGGCTGGCCGCCACCAGCAGCACCGTGTAGAGCAGGATCTGCACCTCTGTGAACCGCACACCGTGGGTCACGGGCAGCATCGGGATGTCGACCTTGGCATAGTCCTCGCGACGGTGGATGGCCAGCGCCCAGAAGTGTGGCGGGGTCCAGATGAAGATGATCAGAAACAGCAGCAGCGCATGCGGGTCGATGGTGCCGGTAACCGCCACCCAACCCAGCACCGGAGGTGCGGCACCGGCGGCGCCGCCGATGACGATGTTCTGGGGCGTGGCACGCTTGAGGAAAAGCGTGTAGACGAACGCGTACCCCATGAGCGACAGCGCCGTCAGCAGAGTCGTCATGGGGTTGACCAGCCAGTACAGCGTGCCGAGGCCGACGACGCCCAGCCCCGTGGCGAATGCAATGGCCCGCCCCGTGGGCATCGCCCCCTGGGGCAGGGGCCGGCCGCGGGTGCGCGCCATGGCGGCATCCGCCTTTTCGTCGACGACCTGGTTGATGGCGGCCGCTGATGCACTGCTCAGGCCGATCCCGATGCTGCCGAAGATCAGAGCATCCCAGGGGACTTCCGCAGGAGGCGCGGCGAGCACCATGCCAACGATGGCGGTAAACACCAGCAGCGCCACGACCTTTGGTTTGCAAAGGGCGTAGTAGTCTCCCCAATGTCGTGTGAGTTCCGCCATACCGTCGCGCGCGGCGCCACCCCGTCCCGTCGTCGTCAATGCCACTCCGCGCTCCCCTGACGGGGCGGTGCGGACGTGGGCAAGGGTTGAAGGGTATGGTAAAGGGTCAGCATGCTCAACAGCAGAAGTGCGGCGCCGCCGTTATGAGCCACGGCGACGGACAACGGCAGGCTGGCCAGCACGTTGGTAATGCCGAGCGCCCACTGCACCGCCAGCAGCACGACACTCGCGGCCGCGATGGCGCGAGGCGCGGCGGCGACAGTGGCCCGCCACACGGCAACCGCCAGGCCGATTACGGCGATTGCGGTGATCACGGCGCCGATCCGGTGGACGAAATGCACGGCGACCCGTGCCGGGTGGTCCAGCACCCCGAACTCGTAATCAACGCCAAGCCCCTTCCACAGAACGAAGGCGTCGCTGTAGTTGGCGTCCGGCCACCACTGCCCGCCACAGCGAGGAAAGTCCGTGCATGCAAGCGCCGCATAGTTGGTGCTGACCCAGCCTCCCAGCGCAATCTGGCCAACGACGACCGCCAGGACAGCAAGCACCCAGGGGCGAAGCCTTCGGGCGGAGTTGCCGGCCATCACCGGAATCAGCCGCCCGGTGCGCAGGGTCAGCCACCACAGTATCCCCAGCGTCGTCATTCCCCCCAGAAGGTGCATGGTGACCACCAGCGGCTTGAGCTGCCAGGTCACCGTCCACATGCCAAGGATCGATTGCGCAATGATCAATACCGCCAGGATCATCGGCACGGCCAACGGCTGCTGCGGGTCACGGCGGTTCCGGACGGCGATGACGGCGATGGCAAACACCAGCAGCCCGAGGATTCCGGCCGCATAACGGTGGATCATCTCCTTCCACGCCTTGCCCACATGGACGGGCCGCTCGGGGTACGCCAGGTTGGCGCTTTCGATGGCCTCTTCAGTCTGCGGCACCCCCAGCAGCATGCCATAGCAGCCCGGCCAGTCGGGGCAGCCCAGTCCGGCGTCCTCCAGCCGCACCCAAGCGCCCAGAAGCACCACCACGAGGGTCAGCGCGGTCGCAGAGAGGCAGAAACGGAAGAACTTGATATTTCCCATGAGTCAGTCCTGGTCGGATAGGCCGTCAAGGCGTTCGATATCGACGTTCGCGAGACGGAGCAGGTGCTTCATGTCATCAAGCATGCCGGACGGGACAAACGGCTCGCCGTACTCCATCATCCGGTATCCACGGCTGTCGATGAGGCTCAGGGCCACGTCGGGGGCGTTGTCCGGCCGCGCCCACTGCGTCTCACCGGCAACCACATGAAGGTCCTGGTGGCGTTGCAGAAACGCCTCCGACGGCGCGTGCTCGGCCGCGTCCAGCACCAGTACCCGCTGGGCCCGGTCGGCATTCTGAGCCAGCGCCCGGCGGATCTGCCGCGTCTCCTGCAACCGGTCGCGGCAGGCCGCTTCACAGGGGCCTTCGACCGCCATCAGAATGGTCCACTGGCCGCGGAAATCAGGCACCCCGTTACCGCCGGCAACGGCGGTCAGGGCCGGCGACTCCACCCGCACCGGCGGATCCAGCAGTTCACCGTGATTCGAGGTCGCCGGCGGCCGCCAACCGCTAAAGAACAGGGTCCAGGCAATCGCTGCAGGCAGCAGAAAGACCGCCAGCAGCAACAGCAATGCACGCCTGCCGCGCCACATCTGTGCCTTGTCATCCGTTGTCATGGGAACCCACCCGTCGTGTATTGACTATCAGGAAAATCACCGCCAGGGCGGCAGCGAGCCCAAACCATTGAACCGCGTAGCCGAGATTGCGTTCCGGACCGTACCCTTCCCGGAACGCCGGTCCCCAGTCCCGAACGAAACCATCCGGCGCGTCGGGATCCAGCCGCAGGACGTGCGGCATCAGTGCCTCGCCCAGACGTTCCTCCAATGCGTCGTAATCCAGGTACTGGATGCGTAACGGCCAACCTGTTTCACCATCCGCCATACCACCCAGACGCAGGCCGCTCGGCGGCCCCTGATCGAGAAATCCGGACACGGACCTGGACGAATCATCTACTGCAACGCCAGGGAGTTCCGCCCTGCTGTCACCCGCCGGCACCCAGCCGCGGTCCACCAGCACCACCCGGTCGACGCCTTCGATCCGGAAAGGCGTCAGCACGTGGTAACCCACCTCGCCCCGGTACATCTGGTTGTCCAGCAACAGCTGACGGTCGCCGTCAAAACGGCCGAATGCGGTGGTATTCCGGGGTGCCCCGTCATCCGTAGGCACCCCGTCGCTGTTCAGATCCACCGCAGGCCGCTCGTCGCGGGTTTCGTAGGCATCCACGATCGCCTGTCGCTGATCCGCACGGTCGAGCTGCCAGAACCCCAGCGAGAGCAGCAAAGGGAACACGACCGCTGTCGCCAGCGTCGGCACGATGCGTGGCCTGAACTGGTAACGCCCAAGGCGCATGGGTCTCTCCGATGGGGTGTCAGGCGTTGTGGAACGCGCGTATACTCGGCGAACCTGCCGCGCCAGACGCGCGGCCGATCGTCACAACCCGGGGTCCGCGCACCCCCCTGCCCTGGCGGGAATCCATGGAACTAGCCATCAAAATCGCCATCATTCTGGCCATGGTGGCCATCGTGATCAGCCTGTTCTCCGGCGCCATCTACCTCGTCCGGGACAAGAGCGACTCCCGGCGAGTGGTTCGTGCGCTCACCTGGCGCATCGGGCTCTCGGTCGGACTGTTCCTGATCGTGGTGGGGCTCATGGTGGCCGGCGTCATCGAACCCAACGATCCGTTCCGTCAATAGACGCCGGTAACCTGCATGGAGTTCCCGGAAACGTGCTGCCGTGGCCGGGCAGTCAATGGCACGGCCACGGCAGCCGCTGATCAGATCAGGTAGACGAAGACGAACAGGCCCAGCCAGACCACGTCCACGAAGTGCCAGTACCAGGCGGCGGCCTCGAAACCGAAGTGATCGTCCGCCGTGAAGTGGCCCTTGATCACACGCAGCAATATCACGAAAAGGGTCAGCGCCCCGATGATCACGTGCACGCCGTGAAAGCCGGTGAGCATGTAGAACAGGGAGCCGTAGATCCCGGTGTCCATGCGCAGGTTCAGCTCATCCCAGGCGTAGAAATACTCGTAGGCCTGGATGGAGCTGAACATCAGGCCAAGTGCCACGGTCAGCCCCAGGCCGATGATCACCTTCTGCCGGTGGTTCTCCTTGATGGCATGGTGCGCCCAGGTGAGCGTCACGCCCGAGGTGAGCAGAATGAGCGTGTTGATGGTCGGCAGCGCCCATGCGCCCATGGCCTGATACTGCAGATCCAGCATGCCGGGCCCTGCCGTGGGCCATGACAGTACCACCGAATCCCAGAGGTACTGGCTCGTCGCCGGATCGCCGCCGCTCAGCCACGGGATCGAGAACACGCGGGCATAGAACAGGGCGCCGAAGAACACCCCGAAGAACATGACCTCCGAGAAGATGAACCACGCCATGCCCTGGCGGAACGAGATGTCCACCTGGGCGTTGTACTTGCCCGCCACGCTCTCGTTGACCACGTCACGGAACCACATGACGGTCATGATGATAGTGATCACCGCACCCAGGACCATCATGGGAACGCCCCAGTCACCGCCGTTCAGATAGACGGAGAAGCCGGCCGCGAGCAGTGTCATGCCCGGAATACCGAACACGGGCCAACGGCTGTCGTGGGGAACGTAGTAGCTGCCTTCTGCTTGGCTCATGCTTGTTTTTCCTCGTCTCTCGCCGCCAACCTACTGCGAGCCGGCGTGCAACTGAGCATCTTCTGGATCGATATCGGGTTCGTCACCGGCACCCAGATCGAACAGGGTGTAGGACAGGGTCACTGTCTGGGTCCGATCATCCAGCCTCGGGTCGATGAAGAACGTCACCGACATGTCGCGATTCTCGCCGGCCTCGAACGGCTGCTCCGTGAAGCAGAAGCACTCCGTCTTGCGGAAATGCCGGCCGGCCCGCCCGGGGGCGACACTGGGAACGATCTGACTGACGGTGTCTTCACTCTGCTCGTTGGTGGTCTTGAAGGTCACCGTGTAAAGCTCGCCGGGCGTGACCTCCATCCGGCGGACTTCCGGTGAGAACTCCCAGGGCCGGTTGTCGTTCACGGTCGCCACGAACTCGACCGTGACCTTGCGGTCCGGGTCGACCTCGGCCCCGGCATCATAGTCCGCAGCCTGAAGATCCACCACGCCGTTGAGGCCGGTGATATCGCAGATCACGTCATACAGTGGCACCAGGGCAAACCCGAACCCGAACATGCCGACGGTCACCAGCACCAGTCTGGTAACGATACCGGTATGGCGCTTGCTCGTGGTCTCGTCGCTCATAACCCCACCTGCAACAGAATGAAGATCAGGTATACGCCGAAAGCGAGTCCGGCCAGCACGGCGGCGGTGATCAAAATCCCCCGCCGCCGCGATGTGGAATTGTGCTGGTTCTCGTCCAACGGTCCTCCGTTATCGCACCACCGGCGGCGTGTCGAACGTGTGGTACGGCGCCGGCGAAGGCAGTGTCCACTCAAGGCCCTGGGCACCGTCCCAGACCTGGTCCGTCGCCTTCTCGCCGCCCCGCACGCACTTGATGATGATGTACAGGAACAGCAGCTGCGAGAACCCGAACACGAACCCGCCGATCGAGGAGATCATGTTGAACTCAGCGAACTGCAGCGCGTAGTCCGGAATGCGGCGCGGCATGCCGGCCAGCCCCAGGAAGTGCTGCGGGAAGAACAGCACGTTCACCGAGATGGCGGAGACCCAGAAGTGGATCTTGC
The DNA here is from genome assembly GCA_007126095.1 of Aquisalimonas sp. Classification (GTDB taxonomy): domain Bacteria; phylum Pseudomonadota; class Gammaproteobacteria; order Nitrococcales; family Aquisalimonadaceae; genus Aquisalimonas. The sequence continues at coordinate 105,160 of SLBZ01000015.1, read as the reverse complement.
CGAGCTTCTCGTCGTACATGTGCCCCGTCCACTTGGGAAGCCAGTAGTAGACGGCGGCCATGATGGCGAAGACGGTGCCGCTCACCAGCACGTAGTGGAAGTGAGCCACCACGAAGTAGGTGTCGTGGTACTGGAGGTCCACCGGCGCCAGCGCCAGCATCACGCCGGACAGACCGCCCACCGTGAACAGCACGACGAAGGCGATGGAAAACAGCATTGGCGTCTCGAACGTCATGCTGCCGCGCCACATGGTGGCCATCCAGTTGAAGATCTTCACCCCGGTTGGCACGGCCACGAGCATGGTGGCGAACATGAAGAACAGCTGCCCGGCCAGCGGCAGGCCCACCGTGAACATGTGGTGCGCCCACACGATAAACGACAGGAAGGCGATGGCCGCGGTGGCGTACACCATGGAGCTGTAGCCGAACAGCGGCTTGCGCGAGAACGTCGGCAGGATCGCGGAGACGATGCCGAACGCCGGAAGAATCAGGATGTACACTTCGGGGTGACCGAAGAACCAGAAGATGTGCTGGAACATCACCGGGTCACCGCCACCGGCGGCATCGAAGAAGCTGGTACCGAAGTACTGGTCGGTGAGCAGCATGGTCACTGCCCCCGCGAGCACCGGCATCACGGCGATCATCAGGAAGGCCGTGATCAGCCACGTCCACACGAACAGCGGCATCTTCATGAGCGTCATGCCCGGCGCACGCATATTCAGGACGGTTGCAACAATGTTGATCGACCCCATGATCGACGAGATGCCGAGGATGTGCACTGCGAAGATCAGGAACGGGAAGGCGTCACCCAGCTGAAGCACCAGCGGCGGATACATGGTCCAGCCGCCCGCGGGACCGCCGCCGGGCATGAACAGTGTCGCCAGCAACAGTACGAAGCCGGCCGGCAGCAGCCAGAACGCCCAGTTGTTGATACGGGGCAGGGCCATGTCCGGCGCACCGATCTGTACCGGGATCAGCCAGTTGGCCAGCCCGGTCAGTGCCGGCATGACGGCGCCGAAGATCATCACCAGCGCGTGCATGGTGGTCATCTGGTTGAAGAAGTACGGGTCCACCACGTTGAGACCCGGCTGGAACAGCTCTGCCCGGATCACCATGGCCATGGCGCCGCCGATGAAGAACATCAGGAGGCCGAAGCTCATGTACAGGACGCCCAGGTCCTTGTGGTTGGTGGTGAACAACCAGCGCGTAATGCCATACGCCGGACCGTGATGGTGGTCGTCGTGCCCGTGATGCGCGGTATCGGTTGTGGACGACATGTGTGTCTACCTCTTTCAGTCTTGTTCCCGAACCCGGCTAGCGCGCGTCGCGAATCTCGGACGGCTGCACCAGATCACCGGCGTCATTGCCCCAGGCGTTGCGGATATAGGTCACCAGACCGGCGATCTCCCGGTCATCCAGACGGCCGCCGAACGCCTGCATGGCGGTGCCGGAGACCCCGTTGATGATGACGTCCTTGACCTGACTCACATCCCCGGTGACCTCGTCGTTGCCGGCAAGCGCGGGGAAGCTGCCCATGCCCTCGCCTTCGGCACGGTGACAGGCGAGACACTGGCTGTCGTAGACCTGCCCGCCCAGGCTCATGAGCTCGTCTTGGGACATGTCCTCCAGCTGCTCGTCAGCAACCTCGTCGGCGCCGGCATCCGCGTCCACATCCACGTCGGCCGGGTCATCGCCGGCGGCGGCCACGTCGCCGTTCTGCTCGGCCACCCAGTCGTCGTACTCGTCCTGCTCCAGGGCGATGACGACGATCGGCATGAAACCGTGGTCACGCCCGCACAGCTCGGCGCACTGCCCACGGTAGACGCCCGGCTCCTCGATACGGGCCCACGCCTCGTTGATGAACCCGGGGATGGTGTCCTTTTTCCAGCCCAGTTCCGGCACCCACCAGGAGTGGATGACGTCGTTGGCCGTCAGCAGGAAGCGGATCTTCTTGTCGATCGGCACCACCAGCGGGTTGTCCACGTCGAGCAGGTAGTGCTCGACCTCCTGCGGCGAGATCTCGGGATCGCGCTGACGGGCACGCTGACTGTCGCGGTCGAGCCGGCTGAAGAAGCTGATGTCTTCATCCATGTACTCGTATTCCCACATCCACTGGTAACCGGTGACCTTGACCGTCATGTCGTAGCCACTGGTGTCCTCCATCTTGATCATGGTCTGGGTCGCCGGCACGGCGATCCCCAGCAGGATGAGGAAGGGCACCACCGTCCACACCACTTCCACCGTGGTGTTGTGGTGGAAGTTAGCGGGCTTGGCCCCCTGCGAGTGGCGGAACTTCCAGATGGAGTAGAAAATGCCGATGAACACGAACGCGCCGATGGCGCAGACGATGTAGAACACCAGCATGTGCAGGTCGTAGGCCTGCTGACTCAGGGACGTCACGCCCTCGGGAAGGTTAAGCCCCCAGGGCTTACGCCATTCGGATTCGCCGGGCGCCGCCGCTGCAATCGGCAGCAGACCAAGCAGACCCACGGCGGTGAGGGCTCTCACCAGCATCTTCGAAGTCATTCCACGCGCTCTCCCAGATGGAATTGGCGGCTTTATCCGTTCGTTATTCGGTTGTCCCGGGACCCGTCGGCGGGGATGAATCTACCCCGCGGGCGGCCATGGGACCGATACAGTCCAGAAGTTCCCTGGCGAGGCTCTCGCGCTCTTCATCGGTAAGAAACGCACCGCACTCGACCTGATCGCCCCCCGACCGGATGACCAGACGGGCGGGGTACCAACGCAGCGGCGATCGCTGCAACTCCGCGGCAGACCAGGCGCGATCAAACTCCCAGGTCTGCTCGGGCTGACGTCGTCCCTTTTCGATCCGCACCCGGTCGGGACTGACGCGAATCACTTCGCGGTAATCCCCGCGGCGCGCGGACCAGTACAGCGCCGCCCCCAGGGCCAGCACCTCCAGCCCGGCCAGGGGCAGGATGGGCCAGAAACCCGCAAGCGCGAACGCGACGCCTACGAGCAGACAAACCGTGGAGAGCATCAGGAAGATCACCAAGGTTTGCCGCCAGTAGATGCCGGCATTGGGACGCAGATCAAAAAGCCGCGTCTGCTCGGCCGATTCGCTTCGCGTCACAGCCATGGTGGCCATACTCCCAGGGCCTCATGGAGGCGAACCGGGAGGCCGGACCAGTGTCCACCATCACTCCGGAACGCTACCGCATTCTAGAGGAGTTGCCCCCCGGAGAAAAGCGCGGCACGGCCCCGCATGCGGCCGGATTGTGGACTACGTCACTATCGGGAGAGCCAAGTCCCTGATTTACCGCCCGCCCCCCGGCAGCAGGCGGGTGCAATCCAGATGGCGGGCACGGTGAACCGGGATCTCGTCCGGCGCCCAGGGCAGAATGCCGAGACAGGGGGCAGGGAGGCGCGTGCGCAGGGTCTCGAGCTGCTGGTCGAGCCGCGGCTCATCCGGGTTCATGATGTTGGCGACCCACCCGGCCAGGGGCAGACCGTCGCGCCGGACGGCTTCCGCCGTCAGCAGCGCATGATTGATGCAGCCCAGGCGCACCGCCACCACCAGCACCACGGGATAGCCGAGCGCAGCCGCCAGATCGGCGAAACCGGCGTCCTCGGTCAGCGGCACACGCCACCCGCCCGCCCCCTCCACGAGCAGCAGGTCGGCGTCCGCGGCGAGTGCACGGGCCGCGGCGGCCAGGCCGGCGACATCCACGGTGATGCCCGCCTCGATCGCCGCCAGGTGGGGCGCGATGGCGGGCTCCAGGGCGACGGGGTTGACCACATCGTACCCGTGCCGCACCGATGCCGCCGCCATGAGCGCAAGCGCGTCCTCGTTGCGCAGCCCGTCGGCGGTCCGCTCACATCCCGAGGCGACCGGTTTCATGGCCGCGGCGGTCATCCCAAGCGCATTCAGACCCGCCAGCAGGCTGCAGCCGACGACCGTCTTGCCCACTTCGGTGTCCGTACCGGTGACAAACAGGCCCGCCACTCAGTACCCTCCCTTGAGGCTGCTGCGGAAGGCGTCCAGTGACACGGTCACGGCCCCCGTTTCCTGATCACGGCGCTGGGGCATGCGGTCGGTGGCCCAGGCGTGGCCGTAGACGATCTCCCAGGTGGCCGGAAGCCGGCCGTCGCCGTCCCGATACCGGTCGTACGCCTCGATCATCCGCTGCAACCGGGCCCGGCCGGTCAGCCCCGGGGCGCGGCCGCCCGTAACGGTCTGCGCGCCGATCGCCTTGAGATCGCGCATGAGATCACCGGCGCTGGCGTAGGTCAGGTTGAAGTACTCCATGTCCATGACAGGGTCGGCGAACCGCGCCGACACGAGGGCGTCGCCGATGTCGTGCATGTCCACGAAGCGGTTCACGTGCCGGTAACCGTCGGCATCACTCCAGCTCTCACGGAGCTCCCTGAGCGTATCGGGCCCGAAGGTGGAGAACATCAGCAGGCCGTCGGGGCGCAGCACGCGCTGGCACTCCTCGAACAGCCGATCCAGGTCACCACACCACTGGAACGTGGCATTGGAGAAGATCAGGTCCACGCTGCGGTCGGCAAAGGGCAGCGCTTCGGCATCGCCACAGACCACGGGCACCGGCCGCAGCCAGCTGCCCTGGCGGCGGCTTTGCGCGAGCATGGCCGTGGAGAGATCGAAGGCCACCACACCGGCCTTGCGGAACCGCTTGCGCAGCGCCGCGGTGGCGTGGCCGGTGCCCGCACCAACATCCAGGACCCGCTCGGGCTGCAGGCGGATGAAGTCAAGCCGGTCGAGCATGCGCCGGCCCACTTCGTGCTGCAGCACCGCGGCCGCGTCGTACGTCTTCGCGGCAGCATCGAAGGCGCGACGAATGGCCGCCTTGTCCTGCTTGCCCGACTCTGTGCTCATTGGGTGTGACTCCACTGCGCTAACGACCTCCATGGTACTCCCACTCAAGACCGACGTGCTGCCCCAGAAATGCCCCGATTGCCGCTGCGCAGGCATCCGCATGGCTCAAAAGGGGGGCGTGCCCCGCCCCGTCGATGCACGCCACGGCGGCCGCCGGCATGCGGGACACCGCCCAGTTGCCACCGGCGACACCCATGAGCGGGTCGGCCCCACCCATGACCCAGAGCGCGGGGCAGGCGACACACCCCAGCCTCTCACGCAGGTCAAGAGCCGCCAGCACATCCAGCCCACCGGTCAGCGCTGCGGGGTCCACCGGGGCTGCCTGCTGCTGGGCCGCCCGGATCTCCCGCGAGGCCGCCCTGGCCCCGTCGCCCGCGCTTGCAAGCAGGCCAAGGAACCGGCGCCGGGCGCTCTCGGGATCCGCTTCACACGCCTCCCGCAACGCGTCCAGCGCCTCCGGCTCGACCCCGTGAGGCCAATCGGCGGAGGCGGTAAAGCGTGGCGTCGTGGCAATCAGCACCAGCGCCCGCGGAGGCCGTCGCGCGGCCGCTTCCAGCAGGAGTTCGCCCCCCAGCGACCAACCGACCCAGACCCCGTCGGACGGCAGTTGCTCCAGCAACGCCGCCACCACCGGAGCCACGTCGAATGCACCCGACAACGGAACGCCGTCATGCCCGGGCAACGGCACCGCGACGGCGCCGGAACCTCCCAGCATCCGCCCGAGCGGCGCCAGCAGGGACGCCGGCATGCCCCAGCCCGACACCAGTGCGAGGGGCGGCGCCGTAGTCACCCGCCCTCCAGCGCCGGACGAACCGCGCTCAAACCGTCGAGCAGGCGGTCCACCTGCGCTTCGGTGTGCGCCGCCGACAGGGTGATCCGCAGGCGCGCCGATCCTCTCGGCACCGTGGGCGGGCGGATCGCCGTCACCAGCAAGCCCCGGCGCTCGAGCGCGTCACTGGCGGCCACCGCCGCGGCGGCATCGCCGACGACGACCGGCTGAATCGCCGTGCGGGAGGGCATCAACTGCAGTCCGAGCGCATGGGCACCGTCGCGGAAGCGGCGAATCAGCGCATGCAGATGCTGTCGCCGTCCGCCGGTCTCGCGGACGAGCGGGAGCGCCGCACGGGTCGCCGCGGCGACCGCGGGCGGCGGCGCGGTGGTGTAGATGTAGGTGCGCGCCTTCTGCAGCAACAGCTCGATCCACTCGTCCGGCCCCGCCACGAAGGCACCGGCGGTGCCGAACGCCTTGCCCAGGGTACCCACCACCAGCGGGACATCGTGCTGACCGAGTCCCACCTCTGCCAGTGATCCCCGGCCCTGCTCACCCAGCACCCCCAGGCCGTGGGCATCATCCACCATGAGCACGCCTTCGTTACCGCGGACGGTTTCCAGCAGGTCGGCTAGGGGGGCGACGTCGCCATCCATGCTGAAGACGCCATCGGTCACCACCAGGCGGCGGCGTTCCGCCCGTTGCATGTATTCGGCCAGGTGTGCGGCATCCGCATGCCGGTAACGCTGCATACGGGCACCGGACAACAGGCCCGCATCCAGCAGCGAGGCGTGGTTGAGTCGGTCCTGAACCACTAGGTCACCCCGCCCGAGAAAGGCGGCGATCACCCCCAGATTGGCCATGTAGCCGGTGGAAAACAGCAGCGCCCGGTCGCAGCCCAGCCAGTCGGCCAGCTCCGCTTCCAGCGCTTCGTGCTCGGGACGGTGCCCCGTGACCAGATGCGCCGCACCGCTGCCAACGCCACCCCGATCCACGCCGGCGCGGAACGCCGCGGCCACCTCCGGGGCGTGAGACAGCCCCAGGTAATCGTTGCTGCAGAACGCCAGCAGCGCGTTGCCGTCCGGCGTGCGCAGGGTCACCGCGTCCAGCGGCTCCAGGGCGCGGCTGCGTCGCTCCAGTCCGGCTGCCCGCAGCTCGTTCAGCTCACCGTGGAGATCCCACATGCCACCGGCGCGCTCAGGCGCTGGCGGCAACGTCGGGCTGCACCGCGTCAGTGGCGCACTTGGCCCCCTCGGCGTGGATACCCAGGCGCCGGAACAGGCGCTGGTCGTGCTCCACGTCCGGATTGCCGGTGGTCAGCAGTTTCTCGCCGTAGAAAATGCTGTTGGCGCCGGCGAGGAAGCACAGGGCCTGGGTCTCGTCGCTCATCTCCTCGCGGCCGGCCGAGAGGCGGACGTGGGAATGGGGCATGACGATGCGGGCGACGGCAATGGTGCGCACGAAGTCCAGCGGATCGAGCTCCTCGACGTCGGCAAGCGGCGTCCCGGGGACACGAATCAGCTGGTTGATGGGCACGCTCTCCGGGTGCGCCGGCAGGTTTGCCAGGGTGCGCAGCATGGAGGCGCGGTCGGTGTCCGACTCGCCCATGCCGAGAATGCCGCCGCAGCAGACGTTGATACCCGCATCACGGACCCGCTCCAGGGTATCCAGGCGATCCTGGTAGGTGCGCGTGGTGATGATGTCGCCATAGAACTCCGGCGAGGTATCCACGTTGTGGTTGTAATAATCCAGCCCCGCCTCCTTGAGGCGCTCGCTCTGGCCATCGTCCAGCATGCCCAGGGTGGCACAGGTCTCCATGCCCAGCGCCTTGACCTCACTGATCATCTCCGCGACACGCTCCAGATCCTTGCCCTTCGGGCTGCGCCAGGCCGCGCCCATGCAGAATCGGGTCGCCCCGGCATCCCGCGCCGTGCGTGCAGCTTCCACGACCGTGTCCTTGTCCATCAGCGGTTCCCGCTCCAGACCGGTGGTATAACGCGCGCTCTGCGGGCAGTATTTACAGTCTTCGGGACAAGCACCGGTCTTGATCGACAGCAGCGTGCTCACCTGCACGGCGTTGGGGTCATGGTGCTGGCGATGGACGGTCTGCGCCTTGAACAGCAGATCGTTGAACGGCAGATCGAACAGGGCCTGAATCTCTTCGAGGCTCCAGTCGTAGCGAACGCCCCCGGCGACTTCGGACATGGCTTGGCTCTCTCTTGTCATTGGCATACTGTCCGGATGGTAGCGGGCGACACAGGACTGTCAACCAACAACCATGGATTCGGTTTACACGATCACACAATGGATCACCTCGGCGCTCCTGCCCCCCACCTGCCTGTGCTGCGGCAGGCCCGGTATCGCGGGCATGGATCTGTGCGCGGGCTGCTACCGGGATCTGCCGCGTAACCGTCCCGCCTGCCAGCGCTGCGCGCTGCCGTTGGCAAGCGACCTACCGCGGTGCGGACACTGCCAGGGGCATGCCACCGAGTACGAGGCCGCCGTCGTCCCGTGGCGCTACGAGGCCCCTATCGACGGTCTGATCCAGGCGCTGAAGTTCAACGGACAGCTCCCGGCGGGACGGCTGCTGGGCACACTGCTCGGCCGTGAGCTGGCGCGACGCGGGACGCCGTCGGTGGACGCCCTCATCCCCATGCCCGCGCACCCGCACCGGCTGCGGGAGCGCGGCTTCAACCAGGCGGCTGAAATCGCCCGTGCGCTGGGAGTCTTCACTGGCCTCCCGGTGCGTTACCGCTGGCTTGTCCGTCGCCGGCACACCAGCCCGCAGACCGGCCTTGGTCGAGCACACCGGGAACGGAACCTGCTGGGCGCGTTCGCGGCCCGCCCCGCCGTCGCCGGCCGACGGGTCGCCCTGGTGGACGACGTAATCACGACCGGCAGCACGTTGGCGGAAGCGGCACGGGCGCTGAAGCAGGCCGGAGCACGAAGTATCGTGACGTGGTCGGTGGCGCGCGCGGCACTGCAGCTGTAGCGTGTGCGCCCATGAGCGCGAGCATCGATCCAGTGGCCGCAACCCTCGCCATCGCCGCGGTTTTCGCCGTGGGCGCCGGCGTTGCGCTGTGGCGCCTGCGCATCGTCTTCGTTGTGGAGATCACCGACAACGGCGCGTCCCTGCGCCGCGGGCGCGCTGCCGCCGGCTTTGTGGACGGCTGCAGCGATGTGGCCCGCCGCCACGGCATCACCCGCGGCCGGATCACCGGCGTGCGCAACGGCGCATCGGTGCGTCTGCAATTCTCAGGGGATGTACCGGCACGCAGCCACCAGGCGTTCCGCAATGTCTGGACGCCTCCGCCGCCCTCGGGCGGCCCCTCTGGCGGCGGCATGCGCGCCAGTGGTTGAATGATGGAACCAAACCGCCTCGACCTGCGTGTTAGAGAATCATGAGTAAGCTTGCGCACCTGTGGAAGCGCCTGTCCCCGGCGTCCGCGTTCGAGGCGGCCATGTCACCGCACATGGAGCGGCTATGGCGGCTGGCACTGCGATTCCAGGGCAATCCGTCCGACGCCGAGGACCTGCTGCAGGAGCTGATGGCGCGTGCCTGGCAGCACCGTCAGACGATTCAGGAACTGGACGCGCCCGGGCCGTGGCTGGCGCGCGTGCTCTACCGGCTTCATGTGGACCGCTGGCGGCGCCAGGGCGGGCTGGACGCCTCCGTCGCCCTGGACGACGCCATGCAGGTGGAGGCGAGCCTGGATACGCAGACGGTGCTGGACCGCATCGCGGTCAACGAGGTCCTGGAGGAAGTCAACCGGCTGCCCGAACACCAGCGGCTGGTCCTGCTGCTCCACGATGGCGAAGGGTACGGGCTCAAGGCCATTTCCGGGATGATCGATGTGCCCACCGGCACGCTGAAGTCGCGCCTCCATCGCGCCCGCGCCACGATCCGGCATGCACTGGCCGATGGAACCGAAACGCATACGACCGCGTGTCAGGTCAGTGGAGGAGGTTGAAACCATGGATTGCAGAACGCTGCAACACGACCTGGACGCCCTGCTGGCCGGTGACCACGGTGAGCCCGCAATGCAGCAGGCCCATCAGCACCTGGCGAACTGCCCCGCCTGCCGGGCCTACGCGGCGGACGTCCAGACCCTGCGCCGGGCCCTGGCTGACGATGCCGAAGGGCGGATGCCCACGGCGGTGCGTCAGCGGCTGCTGCCACGCCGCACACCACGCCCCGCCCTGGCGGCGGCCGCTGCGGTGATCATGGCGGCGGGCACGGCCCTGGTCTGGCAGCACCTGGGTGACCAATTGCCCGGCGCCACCACGGAACCGGCGGAGTGGACTACCGCCACGGTGCGCCTGGATCTGCAGTCCGGCAACGCACTCAGCGACGTGCAGTTCCAGCTGGAACTGCCCGAAGGCACACAACTGGAAGGCCACCCGGATCGACGCAGCCTCACCTGGCACGACGATCTGGCGGTCGGTTCCAACCAGCTCACCATTCCGCTCATCCTCACGGGGGAGCCGCAGGGCGAGCTGGTTGCCCGACTGGAACACGACGGCAAGAGCCGCGAACTGCGGCTCACACCCGCGGAGATTACACGCCGGGGGGTCGGCAATGGCGCCGGCAACAGGAACTGAGGGCAGGAGGACATCATGCTGAAGAAGCGACTGCTGATGGCGCTGGCAATGACACCGTTTGGCCTGGGCGCCGCGATGGCCGAGGACGATCTTGACGTCACCATGGGCGTGATCGAGGACGGCGCCACCGAAGAGCGCGTCAGCCGCGAACTGCGGCTGCCCGAGAGCGCATCCGAACAGGGGCGGGAGCAGTCCCGTCCCGGTCGCGAGGCCGCGAGCGACGCGCGTGACGGGGGGCGCGACTTCGGCCAGGAGCGTTCCGCGGAGGCCCGGGAGCGGGGACGTGAATCCAGCCAGGAGCGCGCCGAGGAAGGCCGGGAACGAGGTCGGGAGTCAAGCGAGGAACGGGCCGGAGAGGCCCGGGAGCGCGCCACCGAGGCTGGGAACGGCCAGCGAGGCCCGCAGGACTGAATCACCACGGTCCGCGCCACTGACAAAGCAAGTACACTCGAGAGGTGGTGCAGCGCATGCTGCATCACCTCTTGTTGCGTTTCCGGTCGGAGAGATTGATCCCCCATGCCCCGCCTGGCCGCCCTGTTTGCCATCCTGTTCTCCGCAACCACCCTTGCCGCCACACCTGACGAGGCCTACCGCGATGGAATGGCCGCGTTCAACGCGGGTGACTTCCAGTCAGCCCTTGCCGCCTTCGAACGCGCCCGCGATGGCGGCAAGGACACACCACAACTGCACTTCAACCTCGGCGTCACCCACTACCACCTGGATCAGCTCGAGCAGGCGGATAAGGCCTTTGCGCGCGCGGCCCGAGCACCGGAACTGGCTGGCATCGCGCACTACAACCGCGGCCGCGTCGCCACGCGCGACGACCGCCCGGCCGACGCCGAGACCCACTACCGCGCCGCGCTGGAACATGCCACCACGGAGCGCATCCGCGAGCTGGCCCGCGCCGCCCTTGACGCCACCCGCGAGGCCGTCCCGGACCCGCCGGCCCGACCCGGCCCCACCGCCCTGGCGGAGGTCGGGGTCGGTTACGACAGCAACACCGCCCTGCAGGGCGACGATCGACCCGACACCGGCAGCCGTGGCGACGCATTCGTCGACCTCCTCTTCTACGGTGACGTGCAGCCCCTGGGCACGGCGGATCGCGGCCTGCGCGTGCACGGTCTGCTCAATGGAGTCCGCCACCCGGACAACCGCGGAGACAACTTCGATCGCATCGAGACCGGTGTTACCGGCTTTCGTACACAGTCCGGGTGGCAGCAGGAGGTCGGCACCAGCCTGTCTCGCGCCCGCCTGGAAGGGGACCCCCTGGAAACCGCCGTGGAGGCCCACGGCCAGGTAGGCCGCCCACTTGGTGACACGCTCCACGGCAGCCTGCGTTACCGGTTGGCCTGGATCGAGTCCGGCGAGGCCTTCGACGGCCTGGATGGCGTTCGCCACGACCTCCGCGCGCGTCTGCGCGGCCGCCTGGCCAACGCCCGCTGGCGACTGGATTACACCCTTGAGTGGAACGACCGCGACGACATCCCCGATGGCGACGGCATCATCAGCTACTCCCCGGTGCGCCACGGCATTCGCGCCCGCTGGAGTCAGCCGCTGACGGAATCGCTGGAGGGCGGCATCCACGGCAGCCTGCGCTACAGTCGCTACCCCGACCGGGAAGACACCGGCGACGGCCTGGAGCGGCGCTCGGACCTGCGTGCCGCCCTCGGCGCGGAGCTGCGTCACGACCTGGGCGGCGGATTCTCCGCGCTGGCGCGCCTGGACTGGACCGACAACCACTCGGCCATCGACCGCTATCGCTACGACCGCCTGCGCGGCGGCATCGCCCTGGAGTACTTCCACTACTAGTTCGGCCGCCACATGGAACCTCCAGCGGCCCGCCTGCGTGTCTGTTGAATGAATGCTCGCAACGACCGGAGGAGGTCGACAATGACGAACCATCGCGCAGTACTGCTGAGCCTGATGCTCACCCCGTTTCTGATGCTGCCGCTGCACGCGGACGAAGAACAGGAGCGGGAGGAGCTGGCTCTGCCCGAAAGCGCCGACGAGCAGGCACAGGAAAGTGCCGAGCGGGGCCTCGAGACGGCCAACGAAGCCCGTGAACGGGGTCGCGAGTTCGGCCAGGACCGTGCCGCCGAGGCGCAGGAGCGCGCCGAGACCGCACGGGAACAGGGCCAGGACGCCCGCGAACGGGGCGGTGCAGCCCGTGAGCGTGCCGACGAAGCCCCCGGCCGTCAGGGTGGTGACCGCCCCGGCCGCTGATCCCCGACGGCGGACCGGTCAACGTCAAGGGGGCGCAGCCATGCTGCGCCCCCTTTTTCATGCCCGGCGGCTATTCATTCTCGCCGTCGTCCGTGGGCTTCGCACCGGGCTGTTTGCCTCCGGACGGCCCCTCGGTGCGATCGGAGCCGGCGTCCTGCACCGGTTTCTCCCGCCGGCTGCCGTCGAGCATCCGCACCTGCGCCGGGGGCGCCGAGCCATCCTTCTCCTGGCCGAAATAGAGCGTCATGTGCGGATACGGGATCTCGATATCCGCGGCATCCAGATGGCGCTTCACGAGCCGGTTGTAGGCACGCCCGACCGCCCACTGCATCCCCGGTACCGTCATGATGCGAACGCGCACGCCCACGGAACTGTCGTTGAACTCGGTCACCCCGAACACTTCCAGATCCCCCAGGACGACCTTGCTCTGCTCCTCGTCCTGCATGAGCTCATCGAAGGCATCCTGCAGACGGGCGATCACCTCGTCAGTGTCCTCGCGGTACGCCACCTCGTAGTCACCCAGGTGGTAGCCGTAGTCGCGCATGAAGTTGGACACGGCATCGACGCTCGAGAACGGCACCATGTGGTACGTCCCCGCCAGGTCACGCAGGCCCATGGACCGGATGGTGAGCTTCTCCACGGTCCCGGACATGCCGCCGGCGGTGACGAAGTCACCGGTGTTGATGGCGTTCTCCAGCTGAATGAACACGCCAGTGATCACATCCTGCACCAGCTTCTGGGCACCGAACCCGACCGCCAGGCCGAGCACGCCGGCGCCGGCGATCAGCGGGCCGATATTGATGCCGATCTCCGAGAGCACGATCATCGCCGTCATGGTGATCAGGATGATGGCAAAGGCGTTGCGGAAGATCGCCAGCAACGTCTTCTCCCGCGCCCCCGGCTCGCTGCCGCGGGCATCGGGGTTGAGGCGCTGTTCAATCCAGCTCGCCACGCCGATCCACACCGCCACGGCAAACGCCAGGATCAGTGCCACGGTCACGGCGGTGGCAATCGTACCCGCCCCTGTTTCAGAGGCCAGCCAGGCACCCAGGTCGAAGATGGCCCAGGCATCCAGCACCAGGGCGAACACCGTCACCAGAATCACCCCGCGAACGATCTTCAGCGTAGTGGGAACGAACGCATTGAGCCGCTCCTCCAGAGACGGGAACCGCACACGGGTCTCGGCTGGCACGTGAATGCGACGGCCGATCACCTGCGTCAGCAACACCGAGAGGAACAGCCCGCCACCGGCCGCGACCAACGTCTGTACCGTCGCCTGGACCATGAACGGCAGCGCATCCTCGGGACGCACCAGCGTCGCCAGCGCCAGGGCGGCGAAGTAGGCGATGGCAAACAGGTGCCAGGAACGGCCGACCATCTGCAGCAGGGTGCGCGTGAAGGCCATGTCGGCCGTGGAAGCACGTGCCTCCAGATTCTCCCGCACCCGCTGGCGGTTCTGCATGATGATGGACAGGGCGTACAGGAACGCGGCGGCCATGATCACCACCGCCACCACGCGACCCAGCTCGACGGCCACATCGGCGTTGATGATCGGCACCACCACCATGAGACCGTAGCCGATGAAGCCGGCCAGACGGGCGAGCCACAGGTTCCAGTAGGCCGCTTCCTCGGCCTGCATGGGCAGCAGCCGCAACCCGTCATCCCGGGAGGCGAAGATGATGCGGATCAGCGCCTTGAACACCTCGATCAGCAGGAACGCGTTCAGGAACAGCGCCTGGCGGGTGTCCATCGCACCCGCCTCACCCAGCACGAACAGCGCCAGCGCATAACCCACCAGATAGGCCAGCACGATGACGATCAGGTCGACGATGGCAGCACCGAAAACCGCCGCCGCCCGGCGCAGCAGCCCCATGCCGCCGGTCTGCGCACCGGACTGCGCCCAGGCGCTGGCGCGGGCGAACACCGGCCTGGCCAACCGGCGCAGCACCAGGAACGCCACGATGGTGGCGACGATGACCAGCCCCAGTTCCAGCGCCACTGGCCCGAGCGCAGCCAGGCCAGCCCCCGTCTCGTCGAAACGGATACCGCCAAGCACGGCCCCCGCCTCGCGGAACTCGGAGACGAACCCTTCCGCAATGCCCTGGGTGAAGTCGGCGATCTGCCGCGGCAGGGAGCCCGCACCCGCCTCCTCGGCCGGCTCCGGCGCCTCGTCAGCGTCCGGCGCGGCCCCGCGAAGCTCCCGGATCAGCCGTTCGCGAGCCTCGTCATCCTCCAGGATGTCGGCCAGCCGCTGCGCCTCGCTCTGCCCGGCCGCCTCCTCGGACGCATCGGCGAGTGCCGGTGCGGCGATCAATGCCAGCGCCAGCAGGCCCAGGATCAGGCCGTGCGCTCCACCACGGAACAGGTTCGACAGCATTCACGTTCCCCCAACAGAGTGTATGGATCCGGCACGCGTGCCGGCGATGCCGTGGCCGTTACTCCGCCTCGCTCATGGCCGACGTCTGCGCCACGGTCAGTGCGCTCATGTTCACCAGCCCGCGCACGGTGATGGACTGGGTGACCACATGCGCGGGCTTGTCCGCGCCGATGAGTATGGGCCCGACGGAGACGCCACCGCCCAGCAGCTTGAGCAGACTGTAGGCGATATGCCCGGCGTCAACACTGGGCATAATGAACAGGTTCGCCGCCCCCTGCAGGCGTGAATCGGGATAGGCGGCGTCGCGGATCTCCTGCGAAATCGCCGCATCGGCGTGCATTTCCCCGTCCACCTCCAGGTCCGGCCGCTCGGCGTGCAGCCGTTTGACTGCCTCACGCATGCGCTGGGCGGGCTCGGTATCCAGCGTGCCGAAATTGGATCGCGACACCAGGGCGATCTTCGGCTTCATGCCGAAGGCGGCCACCTGCTCGGCGGCCATGGTGGTCATCTCCACCAGCTCGTCGGCGGTGGGCTCGATGGACGCGTGGGAGTCGCAGATGAAGAACGTGCCCGCCGGCAGGATCAGGGCGGTCAGCGTGGCCAGGGAGTGCACCCCCGGCGCCACGCCGATGACGTGGTCCACGTCCTGGAGATGGCCCTGGAACTTGCCCACGGAGCCGCAGATCATGCAGTCGGCATCGCCCTTGCGCACCATCAGCGACGCGATCACCGTGCCGTTGGTCCGCACGGCGGTCTTGGCCTCGTCCGGCGACACGCCGCGGCGGCCCATAATCGCCTGGTAGGCGCTGTGGTACTCGCGGAACCGCGGGTCGTTGTCCACATCAACGATGGTGACGTCCTGCCCGCTGCGCATGCGCAGCCCCAGCTCGCCCATGCGTGCCTCGATCACCGATGGCCGGCCGACCAGCACGGGCATCGCCAGCCCTTCGTCCACCAGCTCCTGAGCCGCCTGCAGCACCCGGCGGTCCTCGCCCTCGGCGAAGGCAAGCCGGCGGGGCGACTGCCGCGCCCGCTCGAACAGCGGTTTCATCAGCAGGCCGGACTTGTACACGAACTGGATCAGCTGCTGGCGGTACGCCTCGAAATCGCTGATGGGGCGCGCGGCGATGCCGCTGTTCATGGCCGCCCGCGCCACAGCCGGGGCGATTCGCACCAGCAGGCGCGGATCGAAGGGACTGGGGATGAGGTAGTCGGCGCCGAAGCGGGACTCGGTGCCGCCGTACGCCTTGGTCACCAGCTCCGAGGGCTCGTCCATGGCCAGATTCGCGATCGCTTCCACGGCCGCCAACTTCATGGCGTCGTTAATGTCCGATGCGCCTACGTCCAGGGCGCCCCGGAAGATGTAAGGGAAACAGATGACGTTGTTCACCTGGTTGGGATAATCGGACCGCCCGGTAGCGATGATGGCGTCCGGCCGCACCTCCCGCGCCACCTCCGGCAGGATCTCCGGGGTGGGGTTGGCGAGCGCCATGATCACCGGGCCGTCCGCCATGCGCCGGACCATGTCCGGCTTGAGCACGTTGGGCGCCGACAGGCCAAGAAACAGGTCCGCACCATCGATGACTTCGTCCAGCGTGCGCGCGTCGGTGTCCCTTGCATAGGCCGCCTTCCACCGGTCCATGCCCTTCTCGCGCCCAGTGTGAACCACGCCGTCGATGTCGGTGACCGTGATGTGCTCCCGGGGCAGGCCCAGCTTGACCAGCAGGTCCAGGCAGGCGAGGGCCGCAGCCCCGGCGCCGGAACACACCAGGCGCACGTCCTCGATCGCCTTGCCGGTCACCCGCAGGGCATTGGTGACCGCGGCCGCCACGATGATCGCCGTACCGTGCTGATCATCGTGGAATACGGGGATGTTCATGCGCTCCCGCAGCGCCTCCTCGATGACGAAGCACTCGGGCGCCTTGATGTCCTCCAGGTTGATCCCCCCGAAGGTGGGTTCCAGCCGGGCAACCGTGCGGATGAACTCTTCCGCGTCCCCCTCTTCCACCTCCAGGTCGAAGACATCGATGTTGGCGAACTTCTTGAACAGAACCGCCTTGCCTTCCATCACGGGCTTGGACGCCAGCGGCCCGATATTGCCGAAACCGAGCACCGCGGTGCCGTTGGTGACCACCGCCACGAGGTTGGCGCGGGCGGTCAGGCGCGCGGCCTCCTCGGCATCGGCGAGAATCGCCTGGCAGGCCGCACCAACGCCGGGAGAATAGGCCAGTGACAGGTCGCGCTGGTTGGCGAGCGGCTTGGTGGGGGCGATTTCCAGCTTGCCTGGGCGGGGATCGCGGTGATAACGGAGCGCCTGTTCCTGGAAATCCTTGCTCATGAAACCCCCTCGCGTGATTGTTGTGCCTGTCCCTGAACAAGGCTAACCGAGTCGACCGCCGGGCTCAGCCCCGCTGCGGCGCCGCCAGCCGCTGACTCTACCGCCCGGTCAACCAACTCTCCGGGCGGGGGATCGGCTTGTAGTCTCCCAGCCGCGATAGGCCGACGGCGCAGCGGATGATGGTCCAGACCATCAGCGTGAACAGGACCAGTACGCCAATGAACACCAGCGACAGCACCCCGCCCACGAAGGCCGCCAGCAGCGCAATCCAGAAGGTGCGGATCTGGAAGGTGTAATGGGTCTGAACCCACGCCGGTGCATCCCGCCGGTTCACGTAGGCAAGAATGACACCGATCAGCGTGGTGATCCCGCTGGTCAGAAATCCGACCAGATAGAGCACGTAGATCACCATCGGCATCTGCCGGCTGGCGCTGTCCCCGGCCTGGGCCGGCGCACTGTCAAAGTCGTTCATGGGCGCGTTTGCTCCGAATCCGTGATTGCGGACCGCAATTGTCACAGGGCCGGGCCTCCGCGCCAAGCGCGCCGCTCACGCAGTCGCTACTGCCGGCGCGCCTCCAGCTCCAGGATCAGCTCCACTTCATCACCGACAAGGCCTTCCTCGATGCCGTAATCCATGCCCCAGTCGCTGCGATTCAACGTGCCACGCAGGGATGCACCCAGCACGTACGGGTAGCCGCCGAACAGGCCGTCCCGGATCGGGTACTCGTCAATGCGGTTGATGGTCACGTCCAGAGTCACGGGGCGCGTGACACCCAGCAGCTCAAGATCGCCGGTGAGCTGGCCGCCATCCTCACCGTCGGGTTCGAAGGCCGTGGCGGTGAACACCATTTCCTCGTATTCGCCGGCATCGAGAAAGTCATCGTCCCGCAGGTGCTCGTCGCGCTCGTCGTGGTTGGTGAACACGCTGTCGGTCCGGATCACGACCCGGCCGCTCTCCAGCTCCATGGCGTCCGGGTCGTAGACAAACTCCCCCTCGGCATCCAGGAACATGCCCAGGACGCTGGAGAAGCCGATATGGTCCACCAGAAAGTTGACCGACAGATGCGCCTCGTCGATCACCCAGTGATCGGCATCCGCCCGCGCCTGACCGGCCACGGCCACGCAGGCGGCGAGGAACAGAGTCGGCAGCATGCGCCGGCACGGGATGACTGAGGTCATGGCACGTCACTCCTCCTGACAGGGCCGCCGGTACAGCAGCCAGTATACGTCGACGGCGAACGACCACAGCAGCAGCGCCAGCGCCGTGGCCGCCGCCACGGTCGCCACTGAGGCAGGTACCAGTGGCACCAGGCAGCCCACGAGAACAACTCCCTGCACCACGCAGCCCGCCTTGCGCCGGAACGCCTCCGGCAGGGGTCGGTTCAGTGCCGGCAGCAACCAGCCGGCGGCCACGAATGCGTAGCGGAGCGCACCGATCAGAAGCACCCAGGCGTCAACCTGTCCGCTGTACCACACCAGCATCGACAGCGCGAGCAGCAGCAGCGCGTCCAGCTCCATGTCGAAGCGCGCCCCGAAGGCGCTGCTGGAGCCCGTTCGCCGGGCCACCCAGCCATCCGCGCCATCCAGTACCAGCACCACCGTCGCCAGGCCGACAACCCACCAGCGCGCCGCCTCGTCCACGCCCTGCGGGTGGAACACGAGCCCCAGCACAGGCAGGCACAGCGCCGCCCGCACCAGCGTCACGCGATTCGCCGGCCCGATCCCCTCGCCAAGCCCCCAGTGGCCCGCGCGCTCGACCAGCAGCCCGGCACCGGCCAGGGCAATGGCAAGCGCCGCCAGCAGCACCGTCGGCACGATCACACCGGCCGCGTACACTGCCAGCAGGACGGACAGCGCCAGCACCATACCCACCCCGACCTCCAGCGTCAGCAGGCGGGGGCGGCGGATGGCTGGTCTACGCGGCGATGCAGCACCGAAGCCGTACATGTTAGGTCCACATTGATGACATGTTTTGTATATAGTGAAAGCCTAGCAAAGAATATGCGTGAATGCCGGCAGAAAACGGGGAATCCATGAGCGAAGTCACCATGGCGAGACAGTTCCGTGTGGAAGCGCCCGGCAATGGCGTGATCGGTGACGTGCCACTCCCGAAGCCATCGCCGCCGGACGTGCTGGTTCGCATGCGCTACTCGGGCGTGAGCCGCGGCACCGAGTGCCTGATATTCCAGGGGCGTGTGCCTCCGAGCCAGTACGACGCCATGCGCGCCCCGTTTCAGCAGGGTCGGTTCCCCGGCCCCGTGGCCTACGGCTACATGGCGGTGGGCGACGTCGTCGAAGGGCCGGACAGCCTCCGGGAGCGTTCCGTCTTCTGCCTGCATCCGCATCAGGACTACTTCGTTGTGCCCGGGTCGGCGGTGACCCCCATCCCGGAGGCCGTGCCGGCACAGCGGGCGATTCTCGCCGCCAACATGGAGACCGCCGTCAATGCCGTGTGGGACGGCCGGCCCGGGCCCGGGGATCGCATCGTCGTCATCGGCGGCGGTGTGGTCGGCCTGCTCGTGGCGTGGCTGTGCCGGGACATCCCCGGCGCTGCGGTCACCCTGGTGGACACCAACCCGGCGCGCGCCATCACCGCCCGAACCCTTGGCCTGTCGTTCGCGACCACCGCCGAGCCCGACGCCGATGTGGTCTTCCACGCCAGCGGCCAGCCGGACGGTCTTGCAACAGCTCTCGGGGCGGCCGCAACCGAAGCAACGGTGATCGAGCTGAGCTGGTACGGCGACACACCGGTCAGCCTGCCCCTGGGCGAAGGGTTTCACTCCCGCCGGCTGACCATCCGCAGCAGCCAGGTCGGCCGCCTGCCACCGGACCGCAGCCCTCGCTGGGATCACCAGCGGCGCATACACCTGGCCCTCGAGCTGCTGCACGACGCGCGCCTGGATGCACTGATCACCGGCGAAACCCCGTTCGACGCCATGCCGGCGCTGCTCCCAGAGCTGTGCGCCGATGCCGGCAACACGCTTTGTCACCGCATCACCTACGCCTGACCCGGCCAAGTCACGGAGTCACCCATGTACAGCCTGACCGTTCGCGAACACATCATGATCGCCCACAGCTTCCGGGGCGAGACCTTCGGGCCGGCGCAGCAGCTCCATGGCGCCACCTACCTGGTGGACGTCACGTTCCGCCGGCCTCAGCTCGACGACGACAACCTGGTCGTGGACATCGGCCTGGCCGGCGAGCAACTGCGGTCCGTGCTCGCGCCGCTGAACTACAGCAACCTGGACGCCGACCCGGCCCTCGCCGGGCAGAACACCACCACCGAGTTCCTGGCCGGACTGATCTTCCGGCGCATGGCGGAGGCGGTGCAGGCGGGACGGCTCGGCCCGCAGGCCCGCGGACTCACGCACATGGCGGTGGTGCTGCACGAATCCCACATCGCGTGGGCGAGCTACGAAGGGCGGCTGCTCGCGGATGGAGACACGGTCGGGTGAGCGCGCCTCTGCACCTGCTCGTGCCGGGGCCAATCGACCGACCCACCGGCGGCAGCCGCTACGACGCCCGAGTGGTGGAGGCACTGCGGGCGATGCACTGGACGGTCACGGTGCATGAGCTTGCCGGGGCGTTCCCGGCAACGGACGCCGAGGCCCGCACGGCGCTGGACGCCACACTCGCCGCGCTCCCGGACGGCAGTCGCGCGGTCATTGACGGGCTCGCCCTGGGGGACAGCCCCGCTATCGCAGCGGCCCATGCGGCCCGCCTGCGCCTGCTTGCGCTGGTCCACCATCCGCTGGGTGACGAGACCGGGCTCGACCCGGCCCTGCGGGAGCGTCTCCTGGAGCGCGAGGCCCGCGCTCTGGCTGTGTGCGAAGGCGCCATCGTCACCAGCCGCCATACCCGGCGCCGGGTGGCGCATCTGGGTGTCCCCGAGACGCGCATCCGCGTGGTCGCGCCCGGCACGGACCCGGCGCCACCTGCCCGAGGCCCGGCCCCCGGTGAGCCGCCCATGCTGCTGTGCGTGGGCAGCGTCATCCCGCGCAAGGGTCAGGACGTGCTGGTGGCAGCCCTGGAACGGCTTCGGGACACACCCTGGTGCTGCCTGATCGCCGGCGGCACCACGGCCGACCCGTCCTTTGCCGCAGCCCTCCGCAACCGCATCCATGACGCCGGGCTCACGGACCGCATCGAGCTGGCCGGCGAATGCGGCCCGGCGCGGCTGGATCGCGCCTACGACCGCAGCACGCTGTTCGTCCTGCCATCCCACTACGAGGGCTACGGCATGGTGCTGGCGGAGGCGCTGGCCCGGGGGCTTCCCGTCGTCAGCACCACCGGCGGCGCCATCCCGGACACCGTGCCGGAGGCGGCGGGCCGGCTGGTCCCGCCCGGCGATGCAGCGGCGCTCGCCGGGGCAATCGCCACGCTGCTGCACGATCACGGCGCCAGAGCGCGCGCGGCGCGGGCATCCAGGCATTATGCCGGCTCTCTGCCAAACTGGACGGAAACCGGCACACTGTTCGCCAAAGCAGTGGAGGACCTGGTGTGAGTACGCAGTTCAGCGCGCACTGGCTCCACCTGCGCGAGCAGGCCGACCATCGGGCGCGGGCCGTCGCGCTGCTACCGCCGCTGACCGAGTGGCTGCCCGACCGGCATGTCCGGGTGGTGGACCTGGGGGCCGGCAGCGGCTCCAATCTCCGCTACCTGTCACCACTGCTGCCCGGCCCGCAGTCCTGGCAGCTGGTGGACCAGGACCAGGCACTCATGACCGCCGCCACCGCACCGGACGAGACGGTCCGCGTCGAGCGGTACGCCAGGGACCTGCGGGCTGCGCCGGTGCTGCCGAAAGGAGCGCCGCACCTGGTCACCGCCTCGGCGCTGCTCGACCTGGTCTCCCGCCCCTGGCTGGAACAGTTCGCCGGTGAATGCCGGGCGGCAGGCTGTGCCGTGCTCGTGTCGCTGACCTACGATGGCCGCATCCGCTGGCAACCGGACGATCCCGACGACGCCCTGCTGAACAACCTGGTGAACGGCCATCAGCGCCGGGACAAGGGGTTCGGGCCGGCGCTGGGCCCGGACGCCGCGGATACGGCGGCATCGGTCTTCCGCCAGCACGGCTTCCGTACCTGGCTCAGCCCCAGCCCCTGGCAACTCGGTGGCAGCGAGGCCGTGCTGCAGTCGGCCCTGCTGGACGGCTGGCTCTCCGCCGCCCATGAGCAGACCGACACGGATCACCAGCGGCTGGCCGAGTGGGCGGCGCGGCGCCGCCAACACCTGGACACGGGGGAGGGCGTGCTGATCGTGGGCCATCTGGATCTGCTCGCCCTGCCGCCGGAGCGGGCGTGACGCCGGGCCGCCGATGGCTGGTGCGGGTGGCCACCAGTGCTGTGCTGTTAACGGCAGTGGCATGGTGGACGGATGTGGGCGCGGTTACCGCGCACCTGGCGGGAATCGACCCGCGCTGGGTCATCGTCGCGCTGGCCCTGTCCGCGCTGCAGCTCCTGCTCTCGGCCTGGCGCTGGCAGTTCACCGCCGCACGACTGGGGCTGGCGTTACCGTTGCCGCTGGCGCTCAGGGAGTACCTGCTGGCCGGCTTTCTCAACCAGGTCCTTCCCGGCGGCGTCCTCGGCGACGTCTCCCGGGCCTGGCGCCACGCCGGTGTCAGCCGCAATACCGGCCAGGCGGTGCGCGCCGTGGTCCTGGAGCGCGGTTCGGGCCAACTGGTCATGGCACTGATCGCCGTGCCCGCGCTCCTGAGCCTGTTCGGGCTGGTCTCCGCGGCGTGGTCGTGGGGCAGCGCCGCCGGTGTGGCCGCGGTGGTGCTCGTGACGGCCCCGCGACTCCGTGGCCCCTCGGCCCATGCCCCGCCGGGGATCATCACGGACACCCGGCGCGCCCTGCTCACGCCAACGGCGCTACCGCTGCAGCTCCTGGGCTCCGCAGCCGTGGTCGCCACTTACCTGCTGGTGTTTCTGGCGGCCGCGCGGGCCATCGGTGCGGAGCTGCCCGCCGCCCAGCTGCTGCCACTGATACCGCCGGTGCTGCTGGCCATGCTGGTGCCCGTGACCATCGCCGGATGGGGACTGCGGGAAGGGGCTGCGGCGGCGGTCTGGGCCATTGCCGGTCTCGATCCGGCCCAGGGTG
This sequence comes from Aquisalimonas sp., assembly GCA_007126095.1. Taxonomy (GTDB): domain Bacteria; phylum Pseudomonadota; class Gammaproteobacteria; order Nitrococcales; family Aquisalimonadaceae; genus Aquisalimonas. Next base: position 81,892 of record SLBZ01000015.1, on the reverse strand, counting down.
CGGCCATCGCACTGGCGTACGGCGCGCTGGTCCTGCTGGCGGCCCTTCCCGGGGCGCTGTTCCTGGAGCGAGTCCCCGGCGGGCAGAGAGGTCGCGCAAAAGCGGCCGATCAGCGGGACGCCCCGGACGACAGCCGGAAGTCGAACAGGACGTCGTGACCCAGGGGGAAGTGGCGGCACTCGGGGCGCAGCGCCTCGTCCATGGTGTCGATGGCGGGCAGCACGAGCCCGGGCCGGCCAGAGCCGATCACCAGCGGTGCCACCGTGACGTGCAGCCGGTCGAGCGCACCGGCTGCCAGGAAGCGGGAGACGGTACGCCCCCCGCCCTCCACCAGCACCCGCCGCAGCCCGCGCGCCGCCAGTCGCCGGAGGATCGCGTGCGGGTCGAAATCGCCGCCATCGGCGGGCTCCTGCAACACTTCGACGCCCCGCGGTGGTGCCGTATCGTCGCTGCGAAACAACAGGGTCGGTGCATCCCGGTCCCGAAACAGGCGATAATCCGCACTCAACCGGTTGCGCGGGTCGAGCACCACGCGCACCGGATGCGGACCGGAAACCTCCCGCACCGTGAGCTGCGGGTTGTCGGCCGCCACCGTGCCGGGGCCGACTACCACGGCGTCCACCAGCGCCCGCAGCCGATGCAGGTGGCGGATGTCGTCGGGGCCAGTGACGTACCGGGAATGGCCCGACTCGGTGGCGATATGGCCGTCCAGGCTCTGGCCCAGCTGCGCGATGGCCAGTCGGGGCCGCGCCACCAGGGGCAGATACAGATCAAACAGGTGGCGCGCAGCGCCATCCATCGGCACCATTGGTGCCCATGAACCATCGTCGTGCAGCCTGAGCACGTCGAGCCCGTCCAGCGCCATGACACCGCCTTCGGGCTGCTCCGTCGCGGCTCGATAGCGCTGCAGCAGCGCCCAGGCAAGATCCGTCCCGAGGGGGCTGGTGTCAGCGGTGGCGCCGGGCTCGTCGGTCACTGGGACAATCTCCGGTGTCGCGTTGGGTTACACTGTAGTATATCGCTACAAGTATTGGACAGCACATATGCAACAAGCAGAGCGCGCCATCTTCGACCTGCGCCGGGGGCAACCCATCCGGGTCAGCAGTGGCGGTGACCAACCAGACGTGGTGGCCATGGCCGTCGAGACCCTCACGCCAGCCATGCTGGACCACCTGCGCACGCTCGCCCCCGGCGGACATCCGGCGCTGATCATCACCCCGAACCGCGCCCGCGCCCTGGGCATGGAGCCGGGCAATGCCCCCGCCATCCGCCTCCCGCTGCGGGACGATGTGGCGGTGGCGGACGTCCAGAGTCTGGCGACGGTCGTCTGCGAGCACGAACATCACCGGGCCAGCGCTGACCTGGAGCCTGCCGACGAAGCCGAGTACGCCGCTCTGCACCTGGCCCGGGCGGGCAAGCTGCTTCCCGCCGTGGTGACCATCGCCGTCCCCGCCGGCGACAGCGATACGGTGGACCGGCTGCAGGCCGACGGCACGATTCTCGGAGTCGACGCGACACCCGCGCTTGCCGTAGCCGCCTCACCACAGCTCGAGATGGCCCACGTCAGCGACGCCAGTGTGCCCCTGGAAGATGCCGACAACACCCGCTTCATTCTCTTCCGTGAGGCGAACGGGCTGCTGGAGCACATCGCCGTGCTGATCGGAGACCAGGACCAGTGGCCCGACCCGCTGCCGATCCGGATGCACTCCTCCTGCCTGACCGGAGACCTGTTCGGCAGCCTGCGATGCGACTGCGGCGAGCAGCTCCGCAACAGCGTGCGCACCATCGATCAGGCCGGTGGCGGCATTCTTCTGTATCTCGCGCAGGAGGGTCGTGGCATCGGACTGGCGAACAAGCTCAGGGCCTACACCCTGCAGGATTCCGGCATGGACACCGTGGAAGCGGATTGCTCCCTCGGTTTCGGCTCCGACGAGCGGCGCTACGAGGCGGCGGTGGAGATGCTCCAGCATCTGCGGATCAACCGCGTCTCCCTGCTCACGAACAATCCGCTGAAGATCGAGGCGCTGGAAGACGGCGGCATTACCGTGGTGGAACGGCAGCCGCTGCACGGCTCGCTGAATCCGCACAATGTGCGCTATCTCAATACCAAGGCGGAACGCGCCGGCCACTGGCTCGACGAACTGCTTTCACGGGCGCTGCCCGGCAAGTAACCCGGGCGTCACCCGGCGGGTGTCCGGCCACCCAGGGCACCCAGCGGAAAATGCCGGGCCTCCTGTATCAGCGCCGCCAGCACGCCGCCGAAGTGCGCCACCAGCCGGGCCCCGGTGCCGGCATCGGCACGGCTGGCGTCGCCGGTGACCCCGGCCATGTTGAGGTCCTCCGCCAGCCACGCGAACGCGCCGGCACTCTCCGGCCCCAGATACGCGCAGTCCCGTTCCAGGGTCTCACCCAGGGAGACCGCACGGAACAGATGCTCCTGCCTGACGGCAGCGGGCGCCAGATGCAGCATCATGGCGGTCTCCAGCGCGCCGCCATGGAGCCCGTGCCGGAGCTCGTGGGGATCGAGTACGGGTGGATCCGGCTGCGGAAAACGGAAGTAGTTCGCCTTGACCACCAGCAGCCCACACTCCCGCCGCAGACGCAGCGCCGCCACGTCCATGGCGGCGCGGTTGCCGCCGTGGCTGTTGCTCAGCACCAGTCGCCGAATGCCGGTGGCCGCCACCGCGCGGCCATGGTCACAGATGCACTGGATCAGCGTCTCCGCTTCCAGGCTGAGCGTGCCGGCAAACGCCGCATGCTCGCCGCTGGCACCCACGGTGATCGCTGGCAGGGCCCAGGCGGGAAACGTCTCGGGTAGCTGCCGGAAGGCCTCCTCGATCAGGCCGTCGCCGATGATCCGGTCGGTATCCAGCGGCAAATGCGGCCCGTGCTGCTCCACGGCGGCGAGCGGCAGGATGACCACGGGATCCGCCGCCGCGGCGTCGCGCGCCTCCATGGTGGTCAGCGACTGCCAGTAACGCACGCTCTGGGTCACGGCTGCCTCCTGTGATCGTCATGCCATGCGTAGATGTCGCCGGAAGGGATGCCGTCGGCGCCACCACGCAGCCAGTCCGTCATGGTCTCGTGGCTGCACCGCTCCGGGAACAGAAACGCGCGTCCCTCGCCCGGGATGACGTTGTAGCGGTAGGTGCCCAGGGCTTCCAGGCGCTCCAGACAGCGCTCCGTCTCCCCCAGGGCGCCGGCGACGAACTCGAAGGAGAGCGCGGCCAGCGGCCGGCTGAGCCCCGCCAGCACCTGCGCTTCGTACCCCTCCACGTCGATCTTGCAGAAGACGGGTTCGCCGAAACGGGCGATGAGCGCATCCAGCGTGGTGACCGGCACGGGTACGTGCTCGTCCCAGGCCACGCCGCGGAAGCCGGCATTGCCGGCGCGCACGGCGTCCTGCCAGGCGGCACTCAGGGTGGAAACGGTGGGGTTGGCGGCACTCACCGAAAGTCGCGCCTCGCCCGCTGCAGCGCCGACGGCCTCCCCGCAAACAGTGATGCCGGTCCGGCGGGCGGCGATACGTGCGAGCCAGCGGCGCACGTGCGGCTGTGGTTCCAGCGCGACGACGCTGGCGCCCAGATCGGCAAACGCGGCGCTGCGATCCCCCAGGTGAGCGCCGATGTCGAACACCAGGTCTCCCGGCGCGACAAATCCGGCGTACAGGCGCCGCAGCCCCGACTGCCGCCAGGGGCGCCAGTAGACTAGAAACGAGCGCGCCAGCCCCGCCGAGCGGCGCAGGCGCGCGAGGACATTCGGATTCATGCAAGCTCCCGAGAATCAGCCCATAATCCGCGACTGTGTCACAGGTTGGGGCGCAGGGGTGAATTATGCTGCTCTCCATCAGACAAGGGACGAAGCCTGATGAACGACGACATTCCCGCGACCCGCCGTTCCGCAACGCCCGGGAGCGCGCTGGGTATCGTCGGCCTGCATCGCGCCTGGCGTCAGGTGGACCGGAACGCCAGGGGAATTACGGCATTCCGTGAGACAGCCGGACGCCTGGCAGAGACCGCCCGGCGGGACGGTCAGCGCAAGACCGCCGAACTGGCGCTCATGGTGGAGATCATGTGCGCCCCCATCGAGAGCGGCGAGGAGCCGGTCACCGATGAGTTCTGCAATATCGTCGGCAACTACCTGTCGGCCCTGGATCGGGTGCAGGAGGAACGGGGTGCCGAGGTGGCGTCGGATGCGCTCTCCCACGGCGACGTCTACCTGCTTGCGGACATGGCCGAGCCGGGCATGCAGGAGCTGCGCAGGCAGCTGATCCACTTCGGCTACCAGACCACCACCCTGCCCGATCACCAGGCCCTGCGCGACGAGGTGGCCCGCAGCTCCCCGCAGTCCGTCATTCTGGACCAGGACAACCTGCCCGACGGGATCTCCCTGGACGACCTGACCGGCGACCTGCAGGTTGCCGCCGGCAATAGCCCGCAGACGCTGATCATGAGCTCCAGGGGCGACATGGGCAGCCGGCTCCGCGCCGCGCGGGTCGGCGTTCAGGCCTATCTCGTGAAGCCGGTCAGCGCCCACGACCTGATCGACCAGCTGGACAAGCTCGCACCGGCGCGCATGCCGGAGCCGCTGAACATCATGCTGGTGGAGGACAGCCGCACCCAGGCGACCTACTTTGGCAGCCTGCTGGAGCAGGCCGACATGCGGGCCAACATCGTCAGCGACCCCATGAACGTGCTCGACGCCCTGGAGGAGCAGGCCACGGACCTGATTCTCATGGACATGTACATGCCCCAGTGCGACGGCAACGAACTGGCCAGGGTCATCCGGCAGGTGCCCCGGTACGCGAGCATTCCCATCGTCTTTCTCTCGTCCGAGACCCAGGTCGACCGCCAGCTCGACGCCATGAGCCGCGGCGGCGACGATTTCCTCACCAAGCCCATCGAACCCGCCCACCTGATCCGGTCGGTGGCGATCCGCGCCGGGCGCGCCCGGCAGCTGCGCTCACTGATGGTCACGGACAACCTCACCGGGCTGCTCAACCACACGCGGATCAAGGAGGAACTGGAGAACGAGGTGGGACGCACCAGCCGCCGCGAGGGCGGTCTCGCCTTCGTGATGCTCGACATCGACCATTTCAAGAACATCAACGACACCCACGGCCACCCGGCAGGCGACACAGTAATCCGCAGCCTTGCACGGGTCCTCCAGCAGCGACTACGGCGCACGGACTCCATCGGCCGCTACGGCGGCGAGGAGTTCGCCGTCATCATGCCGGACGCCACAGCGGAGCAGGCCATGCGCACCCTGGACGGCATCCGGCGCAGTTTCGCGAGCATCCGCCAGGAGGCGGGCGGCAAACAGTTCACGGTCACCTTCAGTGCCGGCATCGCGGCGTTCCCCGCCTATGCCACCGCGGAGACACTGACCATGGCCGCCGACTCCGCCCTCTACAAGGCGAAGAACGGCGGCCGCAATCAGGTCGTCATCACGTAGCGTCCGTGAACGCCGTTGGCATACCCGCTCTCCCTGGACAGCCCCGCTTCCCAATCAGGTCAGTAGTGTGCTTTGATTCAGCGGCAACGCAACGTCCAGCGACCAGCGGGAGCGCCCATGAGCGACGGCCACCCACCTCCGTACGACGTTCGTGCCGCGCGCGCGGCACTGGCGCGCCAGGACCCGCCCCTGGGCGCCATCATGGAACGGGTCGGCGCCTACGGGCTGGTTCTGCGCAACACCCGGGACCCGTTCCTGGGGCTGTTGCGCGCCATCGTCTACCAGCAGCTCAGCGGTCGTGCGGCCGGTACCATCCATGAGCGGGTGAAGGCCCTGTTCCCGGACCACCAGCCCACGCCGGACGCCCTGCTGGCGCTGCCGGAGACGACACTGCGCGGGGCCGGCCTTTCGACGGCGAAAACAGCGGCGGCGCGGGACCTGGCGGCCAGAACGCTGGACGGCACGGTCCCCCCGGGCGACGCCATGGACGACCTGGACAACGACGCCCTGATCGAACGCCTGACCCGCATCCGTGGCATTGGCCAGTGGACCGTGGAGATGCTCCTGATCTTCAACCTCGGACGTGCGGACGTGCTGCCGGTCAACGATCTGGGCATCCGCAAGGGGTTTGCGGTGACCTACGGGCTGGATGCGCTGCCGAAACCGGCCGCTCTGAGGACTCACGGCGAGCGTTGGTCGCCCTGGCGGTCGGTGGCGAGTTGGTACCTCTGGCGCGCCTCGGAACTGCCGGGCTGAATCACGGGCACAGCACGCGCTGCGCCTCCCGCCGCTCCACCTCGTGACCGGAAGGCAGCGGGCCGCCGATATCGCGCAGCCAGGCGTTGATGTCGGCGTGCACCTGATCGGCCCCGGTGTACCGGGTAAGCATGTGGTAACCGCCGGGGTAGAGCGCCATGCGCCAGGGCTGATAGCCCGGATCCGGGAGTCTGTCCAGCATCAGACAGACCGGCTCTGCCGGGATGATCTGGTCCTCGTCGCCGTACAGGATCAGCGTCGGCCCCGGCAGTTCGGCACTGGCCGCCAGGGCCTCATCCATCAGCTCGGAGAGGCGTTCGATGGTGTCAATGCGCGCCTCCCGCTGCACCATGGGATCCGCTTTCAGGGCTTCGAGCACGGCTTCGTCGTCAGTGGGCTCATTGCCGAGCGCCTGGGCCAGCTCCACGGACAGCCGCATGCCGGGCGTTACCGTCTCGCCCAGCCACAGGCCGAACTGCTGATACCAGGGCATGGCCTCTTCACCCCAGACGGCCGGGGCGATCAGCACGCTGCCGGCGACCACCGGCGCGTCGTCATGGGTAAGTGCCAGCATCACCACCGCTCCCCCCATGCTCTTGCCCATGAGAAAGACCGGCGCGTCCGGGTAACGCCGGGCGAGCAGGCGCGTCGTGTTGATGGCATCGTCCACCAGCAGGTCGCGGCCCGGCCAGATCCCGCGCGGCTCCGAGCCGCCGAAGCCGCGCTGGTCGTAGGCGTACAGGGCCACGCCCTGATCATTGAGGTCATCCGCCAGCACGCCAAAGGCGCCGCCGTGATCGTTGAAGCCGTGCAGTGCCAGTACCACCGCCCGCGGTTCATCACCCGGCAGCCAGCGGTGCAGCGGCAAGTGGTAGCCGTCGGAGGCCGTGATCGTGTCGTCGTTCAGCCGCGGCGTTTCCGCGCCCGGGCCAACCGGCCGCTCGCCCGAGCCGGCACAGGCGGCGAGGACGAGCGCGATCAGGAACAGAAACGCGGGACGCAGCATGGCGCAGGCGGACCGTCCTTGCTCACTCAACGGGAAACAGCTCCCGGTAGCGCGACGCGTCGAAGATCGTCTCGATCCGCTGGATGCGGTCCTGCTCCACCGTGGCCCAGTGCATCAGATCCACCGTGAATTTGTCCGAGATCTGGACGGTGAACTCCATGACGTGGCACACGTCCGCGCCGTCCGCAAAGACCTTGCGCATGCGCACGTGATGCACGATGCCGCTCGACATGAACGACTGATTGACCAGCGCTTCGGCGCACTCCAGGGTCTCGATGGGGCTGCGGTAGTAGAATCCCGTGTCTGCCAGCCAGCGCCGCGCCTCGCCCGGGTCCCGGTCCAGAATGGCCTGCAGGTAGGCATCGACAACGTCTCTCGGGTTCATGCGGTCGCGGTCTCGTCGGTGGCGGCGGGCTCTCCCTGTAGTTTACGCCGCACTGCGCGGTTCGTCGCCCCGGCTCAGGCCACGGCGGCGGCACACGCACGGCCGGCGGACCGGCCCGAGAAGAGGCACCCGCCGAGAAAGGTCCCCTCCAGTGAGCGGTAGCCGTGCATGCCGCCTCCGCCGAAACCCGCCGCCTCGCCCACGGCGTAGAGCCCCGGAACCGGTGCGCCGTCGGCGCCCAGGACCCGCGCCTCCAGGTCCGTCTCCAGCCCGCCCAGGGTCTTGCGAGTGAGAATATTGAGCCGCACTGCGATCAGCGGCCCCTGCTTCGGGTCGAGCATCCGGTGGGGCCGTGCCGTGCGGATCAGCTTGTCTCCCAGGAAGCGCCGGGCGTTATGCATGGCCATGATCTGGAAATCCTTGGTGAACGGGTTAGCCAGCTCCCGGTCCCGGGCGGCGATCTGGTCGCGCAGGTCGGCGGCGTCCAGAAAGCCGTCGCCACTGAGCTCGTTCATGCCCGCCACCAGGGATTCGATGGAATCCCGCACCACGAAATCGGCGCCGTGCGCCTTGAACGCCTCCACCGGCCCCGTGGCTTTCCTGCCCACGGCACGCTTCGCGGTCATACCCCAGCTGCGTCCGGTGAGATCCGGGTTCTGCTCGGAGCCGGACAGGGCGAACTCCTTGCGGATGATGCTCTGGTTGAGCACGAACCAGCTGTAGTCGTAGCCGGTGGACTGGATGTGGGCAAGCTGGCCCAGGGTGTCCGAGCCCGGGTACAACGGGGCCGGGAACCGCCGCCCCCGGGCGTCGAACCACAGCGACGACGGCCCGGGCAGCACACGGATGCCGTGCCGGGGCCAGATCGGGCTCCAGTTCTGCAGCCCCTCCACGTAGTGCCACATGCGGTCGCGGTTGATCAGCCGGCCACCGGCGGACTCGGTGATGGCGAGCATGCGCCCGTCCACGTGCGCCGGCACCCCGGAGACCATGCGCTCGGGCGGCGTGCCGAGGCGTTCGGGCCAGTTCGCGCGCACCAGCTCGTGATTGCCGCCGATGCCGCCGGCGGCCACGATCACGGCCTGGGCGTTGAAGCTGAACGGCTCCACCTCCTCGCGGGAAGAGGACTCGCCGCGGGCGGCGCTGTCGGCGGCCAGCACGGCGCCGCGCACGCCGTGAATGGTGCCGTTGGTGGACAGCAGTTCGTCCACCCGGTAGCGAAAACACAGCCGGATGAGGCCCTTCTCCGCGGCGGCGCGCACACGCCGCTCGAATGGCTCCACCAGGCCCGGCCCCGTGCCCCAGGTGATGTGGAACCGGGGCACGGAGTTGCCATGCCCGGTGGCGTCGTAGCCGCCGCGCTCGGCCCAGCCGAGCACCGGAAAACTGCGGTGCCCCATCTGCCGCAGCCAGGCGCGTTTCTCGCCGGCGGCGAAATCCACGTAGGCCTCCGCCCAGCGACGGGGCCAGGCATCCTCGTCGCGGTCGAAGCCTGCGGTGCCGAGCCAGTCCTGCCACGCCAGCTCGCGGGAGTCGCGAATGCCCATGCGGCGCTGCTCGGGGGAGTCAACGAAGAACAGCCCGCCGAATGACCAGAACGCCTGGCCACCCAGATTCTGCTCCGGCTCCTGGTCGACGATGATCACGCGCCGCCCGGCATCGGCCAATTCCGCCGCCGCCACCAGGCCGGCCAGCCCGGCGCCCACGACCACTGCATCGGCATCGTATTCCATGCGTCTCCCCCGTTGTTGTTGTGGATGCGGTTGTCAGCCGTACTCTCGCCGCGAACGCCCTCCGGAGGCAAGACACCTTGTCACATCAATGTGCCTCGGGCAGCGCCTGCAGTGCCTCCGTGACCTGATCCGCCAGGGCATCCAGATCGTCCAGGGACTCGAGCAGCAGCGTGGTACAGACGTTGGCGAGCATCAGGTTGAGGCCGCGGTCCTCGGAGCCGCGAAAATCGGTGCGGATGCCGATGATCGGCAGGCCCCGGGCGTAGGCGTAGCCCAGCTCCAGGCTGGTGCCGGAATCCGCGTCCGGGCCGTCGAGAATGGTCACGACCGCGTCGCTGGCATCGATCATGGCGAGGCAGTCGTCGAACATGCGCGCCGACCAGTCATCACGGTGCAGGAACTGCGCCGCCCGCTCCTGGGGCAGGATGAACTCCACGCCTGCGTGGCGGGCCCGCACCGCGTCCGTCAGTTCGCGGTTGAACCGCTTCTCGGCCAGATTGAACAGGGCCCCGGCAAAGTAACAACGCATGCTGTCCGCTCCTTGTCAGTCGCACATGAAATGGACAGATCAGTATAACCGCCGATGCAACCCCGACGGACCTGTCGTCAGCTTGCGGCAGACGCGGAAATGCAGGAGGATCGGTCAGTACAGAATTTAGAAACAAAATGCACCATGAGGGGTTGGCGGGCTCGTTCATGACTCACGATCGTCGACATGACAGCAGTCATCCGCTTGCCGCCATCGGCATTGATGACGCCTGGCAGTTCATCCGGGACCTCTGGAAGCACTTCCCGGAGAACATGTTCGTCATCCGGGTGGCCGACAACGGCGACTTCCTGGTTGAGGCGGTCAATCCCGCCCAGGAGGCGATGCTGAATCTGCCGCCCGGGGCGTGCATCGGCAAACGCATCGACGAACTCATGCCGGAACCGGGATGCTGGGACGTCATTGCCAGGTATCGCCGCTGCGTGGAGCGCGGCGAACCCATGCGCTACGAGGAACGGGGCGTCTACGACGGCATGGACGGCACGCCGCAGGACGGCTACTGGATCACCCTGCTCATGCCCATCCGCGCCCGTGACGGGGTGATTCGCCACCTGTTCGGCATCTCCCAGGACGTCACCGACATCCACCGGGCGCGGTTGGCGCTGGAGCAGCAGAACGAGCGCCTTGAGCAGCGCGTGATCGAGCGCACCCGCGAACTGGAAGCACTGAACCGGCAGCTGGAGGAACAGGCCAATCGCGACGGTCTGACCCACGCCTTCAACCGTCGCTACCTTTACGAGGCGGCGGCCGGGGAGTACGAGCGGGCACGGCGCTACGGCACCGGCCTGTCAGCGGTAATGCTGGACGTGGACGAATTCAAGACCTTCAACGACGAGCGCGGGCATCACTACGGCGACATGGTCCTAGTGGATCTGGTGCGCACGGCCCAGGAGGATCTGCGCAGCAGCGACCGGCTGGGCCGCGTCGGCGGCGACGAGTTCATGATTCTGCTGCCGGAGGCGGATCTCGGCCGCGCCCACGCCACGGCGGAGCGCATCCGTGAGGCGGTGAGCGCCCGCGCCCTGTGCTCCGTCAGCCTGGGTGTCGCCGAGCTGGCGCCCTCCGACACGACGGTGGACGCCGTGTTCCACCGTGCCGACGCCGCTCTGCGCCACGCCAAGCGGAACGGGCGCGGGCGCACGTCGGCGCTGCCGGCGGCTCACGCGTCGCCGGAATCCGGCTGATGGGTGAGCAGGCCGCGCGCCTCATTGTACGACAGCGCGCGGATGCCCGAGCGCTCCATGGAGGTGCCCAGGGAGTGCGCCAACGCGTAGGCGAACGCCCGCTGGTAAAACGGTAGCCGCGATTCGTGCACCGGCAGCGCATCGTCCAGGGTCTCCGCTGACTCCAGCGTCTCCTCAAAGCGCGCCCGCTTGTCTTCCAGGTAGGCCAGAAACGCCCGGTCTTCGGCAACGTCCTCGGCCAGCATGAGCGTCCAGCTCATGTCCGTCTGCAGCTGGCACTCGCCGATGTAGCGACCGTAGACGGTCGGCGACCACTCCTGCGGCGGTACCGGCGACAGCCAGAAGCGACCCTCCTTCTGGTAGAGCCAGTAGGTATTGCCCGGCACCGGTTTGAAGCTGAAATCGCTCTCCAGCACGAAAAGCGACGTGAATAGCTCCACCGACACCTGCTCGATATGCTTCGGCGGCACCGCGGCCGTGGCGTGCTGATTCTCCGTCAACGCAGCCAGCACCGGCACCTGTCCCTTGCCCTGCGGATTCGGATTGTCACTCATAAGGTGTTGATTCGCGATTTCCGTTGCGTAAGGAAGGAGGCTGAAGTCTACGCCAGCGCTGCCGGCTTGTCACAGTCACCCGGCTTGGGTAGCGTCGGACGGACCGCACCGGAACCGGCACGGAGACCGCCATGACACGCCAGGCACGCACACTGCTCACCGGAGGGGCGTTTTTCGAGGGTCCGCGGTGGCGGGACGGCCAGTGGTGGGTTTCGGATTTCTACCGCCACGGGGTCTACACCGTGACTCCGGAGGGCACAGCCACCCGCATACTGGACGTCCCCGCCCAGCCCTCCGGCCTGGGCTGGATGCCCGACGGCTCGCTGCTGGTGGTCTCCATGGGCGACCGGCGGCTGCTGCGCCGCTGGCCGGACGGATCGGTGACGCCTCACGCCGACCTCTCCGACCACGCAGCGTGGCACTGCAACGATATGGTGGTGGACGCGCAGGGGCGTGCCTGGGTGGGGAATTTCGGCTTCGACCTGATGCAGGGAGCAGACCCGGCGACCACCGGGCTGCTCCGTGTGGACCCGGACGGCGGGATCGCCCGGGTTGCTGATGACCTGGCCTTCCCCAACGGCATGGCGATCACCCCGGATGGCGCGACCCTGCTGGTGGGCGAGACCTTCCGCGGGCGCTACACCGCTTTTACCATCAACGCCGACGGCTCGCTCTCGGACCGGCGCACCTGGGCGCAGCTGGGCCCGGAGCCCGCGCTGACCACCCGCCGGGCGGTCACGGAACAGCTCGAGACGGCGCCGGACGGGTGCTGCCTGGATGCCGAAGGCTGCCTGTGGGTCGCGGACGCCATGGGCCAGCGGTGCCTACGCGTTGCCCCAGGCGGCACCATTGTTGATACCGTGACCGCCGACGGACAGGGTGTCTTCGCCTGCATGCTCGGCGGCGCCGACGGCCGGACCCTGCTACTATGCTGCGCACCGGACTCCAGCGAACGCCGTCGGCGCGCGGCCCTTGAGGCGACGTTGATGACCTGTACCGTGGATATCCCCCATGCCGGGCTGCCATGACCTGATGAGACCCCACAGCTAGCCCGGCAATAACCCCGACTGACGCGCCTGCTGAAGCAGCCAGTCCCGGAGCAGCCGCAGGCCGGGCTCGTTGCGGCGGCTGCTCTTGTAGGCGAGACGGAACGTATCTCCCGTATACACCGTGTAGCAGGGCAGCCGCACCAGATCCGGGTCATCGGCCGTGTCGATCATATAGTCGTTGGTGAGCGCAATGCCCTGGTGGTGACGGGTCGCGGCGTGAGCCATGAGCATGTGGCTGAAGTGCTGCATGCGCACGGAGTCGGGCAGACGGACACCACCGGCGGCGAGCCAGGTCTGCCAGTCCTCGCCAGGCTGCCCCATGATGCTGGATGCCGACAGCAAGGGGTACCGGGTCAGCCACGCCGCATCCAGGCGTTGCGGCACGTCATCATCGATCAGACCATCCTGCCGCAGGTCCGCGCACACGCGCTGCCAGAACCCGCGGCTGCAGATAGGGAACAGCCGTTCGCGGTAGAGCGCTTCGGTGGTGAACCCGCGCTGTCTGGCGTGCAGCGTGATGAACGCGTCGGCGACCCGTTCGGACAACGCGGGCGCATCATCCATCATCTCCAGCATCAGCTCCACTTCCGGGTGCCGGCGCTGCAGGTCCGGCATCCGCGGAATCAGCCAGCGGACGGCGAAGGAGCTGTGCACCGCCAGCCGCAGACGCGTGCCGCCCCGACCCTGCAGCTGCTCGCTGGCCCGTTCGATCTGACCGAGTGCGGCGCTGACCGTCTCCAGATAGGCGCGCCCCTCGTCCGTGAGGGAGAGCCGACGCCCGCCGCGCAGGAACAGGGCCTCCCCGAGATAATCCTCCAGCTGCCGGATCCGGTGACTGACCGCGCTCTGGCTGACACGCAACTCTTCGGCAGCCCGGGAAAAACTGTTCAGCCGGGCAACGGCTTCGAATACGGGCAACGCCTTGAGCGGTGGCAGCTTCATTATTCAATTATCTAATAGCGTCACAATTTAGATCATTATACAAGATGCTTTTTGCCACCTATGATCCGTCCACCTGAGTTCCACACGACCGAGGCCGGGGCCACCTGGCGGAGACGCTGCACCCATGTCGGGAAAGACCGTTCACAGCGCCATTGTCCTACTGGTGATCGGCAACCTGCTTGCGATCTTCTCGGACATCATCATCAAGACGCAGGGTGGCGACATGCCCGCGCTGCAGTTCGTGTTCCTGCGCGTGCTGTGCACGCTGCTGCTATTGCTGCCCTTCCTGCCCATGATCGACCGGGGCGCGCTGTTCAGAGGGACACGGATTCACGTGGTGCGCGCGCACATCAGCCTGGTTGGCGTGTTCTGCATGGTGGTGGCCCTGGTCAACCTGCCGCTGGCCACGGCCAATGCGCTGTTCTACGCCGCACCGCTGATCGTCATGGTGCTGGCCGTGGTGATCTTCCGCGAGCGCGCCACCGGCCTCAGCATCCTGGCCGTGATCAGCGGCTTCATCGGCATCATCGTCATCCTTCGGCCCATGGAGTTTTCCTGGCAGGGCATCAGCGCCCTGGGGGCGGCGGCGGCGCTGGGCCTGAACGCGCTGCTGGTGCGCAAGCTGCCCGCCGGGCAGTCCATGGCGCATACGCTGATTCTCACCCACATCTATGCGGTTCCGGCCGCCTTTGCGCTGGCCGTTTGGGAGGGGGCGCCGTGGGACTGGTCGCTGGTGCCGGCCGCCATGGGCTCGGCGCTGTTCATCCTCGGCTACAACGGCTCCGTGATCCTCGCCTATCGCAGCGTTGCCGCCAACCAGGTCACCAGCGCCGAGTACACCGGCCTGATCTGGGCCATCGCCTTTGGCTGGCTCTGGTTCCAGGAGATCCCGGATGCGTGGTTCGTGGTGGGTTCGGTACTGATCGTCGGCCCGCTCGTGCTGATCAGTCTGGCGGAGAAGCGGCGTCTGCGCCGACACAGCGCCGCGTTCGATCCGTCGACGTCAGGCTGAGCGGCTCACAGGCCGCGCACGTTGCTGAAGATGTCGCGGGACTCCCCCGCATCCCCGGCGGCGCCCTCCGACGCTGATGATGCCGCCTCCCGGCCCGATGCCTGTGCAGGCAACTCCGCATCAAGGCGGGCGAACACGGGGCGCAGGGTTTTCAGTTTCACCGGCAGCTGCAGGACATACTCGGCCTGATCGGATGGCGTTCTGCTGCACCACACCAGCGTCTCTGCCGGTGCGGACTCCCAGGTGCCATCAGGCGCGGCGTCCACGTCCAGAAACACCAGCTGTGCATCCTCGGGGGGCACCTCCTGCCAGGTCATCCGGCCGTCGGCCTGGAGCAGGATGATCAGTGAGCGCAGAACGGCGCAGTCGTTGTCGCTCAGGTGCAGCGTCGCGTAGTTGATGGCGTCCATGGCCCGGTCCGAATCGAGGATGTCGGCACACGATTCCCGCAATGCACTGCGGGGGCACCAGCTTCAGGTGCACATGCATTGCGGCGAATCCCCAAGTAGCCATGCCAGCTTGGCGGTCGGGGGCGTGGCCGGACTGCGAAACACATCACAGTTCGGCAACTCGGCCGATCATCCCGTGGCCGCGTCGGGCAGACGCGTCACCTCGACACGGTGGGCGTCGGTGAGCACCAGCCGCCCCTTGGCCGTGGGCCGCAGCAGGTAGATGATCTCGGCCGCCTCCAGCTCGCTGGGACTCGCCAGGATGGGCACGAAATCCTGTGATGTGGCCAGATCGAGAATCGAGCGGACGTTGTTCGGCGACAGCGCCGCCACTTCGTCCAGGTAGAAGGGCACGGTGACCGGCTGTCGGGCCTTCAGCAGCCCGCGCAGCAGCAGCAGGTTGATCACCACCTTGATGGTCACCGTGGTGCCGTTGGACTGGATCTGGCTCAACTGCGCATAGGAACGGGACTGGCCATTGGGGAGTGTGACGTCGAAGGCCAGTTCGTAGGCGTCGGCCAGGCGGATCTGCGGCCGCTCGCGCAGGGCGTGGTCGACGCGCTCCAGGGCGTCGTCCAGGTCCAGCTCGTCGTCGGCGCCGAAGGTGAAACTGCCCTGATCCTGCCCTTGCCGGCGCAGCGCACTGAGCTGGGCGACCAGGTCGCGGTTGCGTTCCACTCGCACCTCCAGCCCCTGCAGGTTGGAAATGCTCAACTCGCTGATCCGAGCATTGAGCTGGTCGCACTCGCGCTCCAGCACGTCCAGCCCCTGCAGCAGCTGCGCCGCCTCCTGCCCCAGCCCCTTGAGCAGACCCTGCCAGCGCTGACGCAGCGCTTCGCGCTCCTGTTCGAAATTCTCCAGCCGGTCGCGCAGCTCGCGCAGACGGTGCGCCTCCGGGCCGTCGCCCATGAACCGCACGTGGTGGGGCTGACTGGCGATCCGCTGCAGCGCTTCGGTGACGCGGCGGCTGAGCGCCTCCTCGTCCTGGAGGATCTGCTCCACGGCCTCTCGGCCCTCGCGCGCCGAATCCAGCGCCCAGGCCAGGGTGTCGGCGTTCCAGTCGAAACGCTCCGGGGCCTGATTCATGCGCTCGAACAGCGCTTCGTGCGCGGTACGCAGCTCGCCCTTCTCGGCCCCCAGCTGCTTGAGCTGCTGGACACTCTGCTCCAGGTCCTGGCGCAGCTGATCCGCTTCCTGGCGCAGGGCCTCCTGCTGCTGGCGCAGCGACTCGGCCTGCGCTTCCAGCTCGCGCTGCTGCACGCGCCAGTCGGCGGCCTGCTCGCGCATGGCGGTCAGCTCCGCGTGGGCGTCCAGGCGCTTCTCCGCCTGCCGGCACTCAGCCTCCAGCTGCTGCCGCTCGGCTTCCAGCGCCTGACGGGACTCAGCGGCCTGCAGTGCCGTCTCGTCGCGGGTAATGGCGGCGTCGAGTTCGTTCAGCCGCGCCTGGATCGCCTCCGGGTCGCTGAGGCCGGCCAGATCCGCCTCGGGCAACGCCTCCAGGTGAACGCTCAGGGCCTCATCCCGGAACACCCCCTGTTCGTCGATGTTGGCCAGCAGGCCATCCAGGCGCTGGTGCAGGGCGGCACGATCGTGGACGGTGATTCCGCTCTCGCCCAGCACCTGCCCGAGCAGCGCCGGATTGACCAGGCGGAACAGCAGCCCCAACTGCTCGTCGCTATACACCTCCCGCAGATCGGCGGCCAGCAACTGGCGGGCGTTCTCCAGCCGGTGGGCCAGCTCAAGGCGGGCGGCACGGTTGTGCTCCAGCCGCCGCTGCACCGCCTCCGGGGCATCGGCGGACTCCGCCGCGTACAGGCGCCGGCGGCACGCTTCCAGGCTGGCCTGCTGGGTGGACAGGGCCTGCCGCTCGAAGGCTTCATCGAAACCGCTGAACTCGCTGGCGCGTTGTTCCAGCGTCTTGAACTGGGACATCACCTCGCCGAGCTGCCGATCCACGGCCTGCTTTTCCTCGCCCAGGGCGCTGATCCGCTCCGCCACTTCGGTCTGCCGCTGCTCCAGCGCCGCCTGCCGGTTGCGGACCCGTGCCTGCTGGTCATCCAGCGCCTGGGACTCCGCCTCGAACAGCGCCTTGTAGCGCTGCCAGGCGGGCAGAAGCTGACCCCGCTGGCGGGAGCGCTCGCCATCCGCGGCGATAGCTTCCTCGATGCTGACGCGGACGTGTTCGAACGCCTTCTGGGTGTTGGTATCGCGGCGGACGGCGTCGAACATGGAGCCGTAACGCTCCGCCAGATTGATCTCCGTGGCGGGGATGTGATCGCGGGCGATCTCGATGAAGAGGTTCTTCAGGTCGTGCTGGCGCACGCGATCCAGATGAATCAGGTTGCGGAACACGCGCAGGAAACGACCGTAGTTCTCCGGCTGGCGGACCGGCACGATGCCCAGCAGCGGCACGCCTGTGCGCCGCCCCTGACCGGTCAGCGCCTGGCGCAACTCGCCCGGCTGCACGCGGCGGGCGCCACACTCCTGCTCCAGCGTGGCGATGATCT
Organism: Aquisalimonas sp.; assembly: GCA_007126095.1. GTDB lineage: Bacteria > Pseudomonadota > Gammaproteobacteria > Nitrococcales > Aquisalimonadaceae > Aquisalimonas. The sequence goes on along the minus strand of SLBZ01000015.1, from coordinate 64,314 downwards.
CGGCGGCCGGGCGTACGGTGGTGCCGTCGACATAGTGGTCGCGCCGGAACGGGCCGTCATAGATCCAGCGCTGGTAGCCGTGCATCTGCGCCGGGCCCAGCCCCTGGATGAGCACGCACTTCACGCCGTCCGGTGCATTGGCCTCGAAGACGATGAAACTGCGGTCGCTGCCGAAGTAGAACTGTCGGGTGGTTTCCTGATCTTCGGCGAAGTGCATGTCTTTCTGTTCGGAGACGTAGAGAAACTGCAGCACCGCGATCAGACTCGTCTTGCCGACGTTGTTCTCGCCCACCAGGTGGCCGCTGCGATCCAGGGCCACTTCGCCGTAGTCATACGGGCCGGAGTTGATCAGCACCAGGCGCGTCGGTCCGAGCCGCTTCATGCCTGCACCTCCCGGGCCGGCGCCTCGTCGGCGGCCTCGGCGCGGAGCCCGTCGGCGACTTCCCGGGCGATGTCCAGAAACCGTAGCGCCGGTGCGCGGAAGCGGAACCGTTCGTCGTCGTTCCAGGCGGCGAAGCCGAAGCGCACCAGCCGCTTCACCTCGTCGCGCAGCAGGTCTTCGTCCGGTGTGCGGTCGAGCTGTTCCATGATCTCCACATAGCGTTCGCGCCCCAGGTGCGGCAGGTCGGGAATACTCCAGCTGCGCTCCATGACCAGATCCTCCAGCGGCTCGGGGCCGCCCTCGTCCGCCCACAGGGCCTCCACCAGAATGAGGAAGAACACGGCGGAGCGCCGCGTCTGCCCGCTCACGGACTGCGCCTCCTGGGCCTGGAAGTAGTAGAAGCCGCGTTCATCCGCCTGAAGCCGGTAGCCCAGCCGGTCGAACAGCTCCTCGAAGGCCGCTTCGTGTTCCTGCAGCTCGTGGTAAGGCCGGCCGTCCTCGGCGCAGATGTGGCGGCCGCGGGAGAGTTCACCGAAGATCTCGGCAAGACCGGGCAGATCGAAGCGGCCCTCGTCTTCAGTCGCGCTCATGATCGGTTTCCATGGTCTCGTTGGTCAGGCTGCGCGGGTAGGTGCGCAGCGTGTAGTCACCAAACTGATAGTCACGGGGCTCGCTGCCGGGCTGCGTCTCCAGGCGACGCACGGCACGCCCGAAGACGGTCAGCAGATCGCGCACGGAGCCGCCACGGTCCGCCAGGGAGTCCACCAGCCACTCCAGGGCGTCATCCGGCTGCTCCGATTCCAGTTCGCCGAACAGAGTGGTGAGGTCCACCCGGTTGATGGGCTCGCCGCCGTCTTCCAGCGCGGCGTCCAGCTCCACCCGCCCGCGGGGCTGGAAATCGGCGAGACGGTACAGATAGGCCTTGGCGGCAAGATCACCGAACAGGCCCTCGTGACGGCTCACCGGCGCCCCCACGCGCTCCTCCAGCGCCAGGCTGCCGGCGCCGTGGCGCCGGACATGATCCAGCACGTGGCTGACATCCCGCGCCGTCTCGCTCTCGCGCATGGCCCGCTGATACAGGGGTTGCAGCTCGAGCATGGACTCGCGGAAGTCGTCCACGATCTGCCGGCGCATGCGGTAGAGACGCAGCCGGTTCTCGCGCACGCCGCCGGCCAGGTCCGGGCGCTCCGCGGCCAGGGCACCTTCGGCGTCGAGCATGCTGCGATCGAGGCTGTTGAGGTGCTCTTCCATGACCCGCTCGGTGTCGATCAGTTCCTGCACCGGCACCAGATAGCGCTCCCAGAGCCAGATCACCCGCGCATAGCGTGCCTGCAGGGAGAGGGCGTCGGGGTTGGCCTGGAAGCGGATCACGGCGTCGGTGATCGCTTCCTTGTTGCCGGCGATGTCGTGACGGATCTCCTCGATGCGGGCGGCGAGCTCCTCGAGCACGAACGGCAGGTCGGTGGACTGCGGCGCGGCCACGGCGGTGTTGAGTTCCGACTCCAGGCGCGCGATGTCCTCGACGTAACTCTCCAGCTGGGAGGCAGAGGTAAGGTGATGCTCACGGTGCAGGTAGCGCAGGAAGCGCTCCAGCGGCTGCGGAAACTCCAGTCCGTCGGATTCCGGCCGGCGCTCCAGGAACCCCATGGCGAGCAGGTTCTCGCGGATGGTGGAGGGTTCCGGGTCCGCCGGGCGCCGGTGCCTGCCAATGCTGGCCATGAGCTCGGGCTCGGTCACGGCACCCGTGTCCAGAAGCTCCCTGAGCAGGGGGTACTGCTCCGCCGCAAACCTGAGAAAGCGTTGGGGGGTGATGAGTGCCATGCGTGATCGGGTCCTTTCTCTCGGTCGCTCCGCTGCCCTGACCGTGGAGGCGTGATGACATCATCCGGCAATGATCGAACATCTTAGCCGCAACCACGCCGCCAACAATGTCGACAGGTTCACTCAAAGGGGAATCAGCACGGCGCCGCGGCCCGTGACCGGGGAACGACGCCCGACACCACCGGCTATGCACCACCGCCGGTTCGGCGGATGAACTCCTTCTCCGTGGACTCCCAGATGATCCACGCCCAGACCACCCCGCCCATGGGGAACATGATCAACGCCAGCAGCAGGTTCGGCAGTGGTTCAAAATCCGGGGCAATCAGCCACATGACCAGCGTCCAGACCACCGCCGTGGACACTCCCCAGCCCAGGGCACCGTTGATCAGGAGAAACCGCCGCCTGCCCTTCTGTCGCGTCTCGCCCCAGTGGGCCAGCCGCTGTCGCCGGGATGTAATCATCCTCTGTCTCCAACGGATTGCAACGCCTCCGCAGGGCAGTCTAAAGGAAACCATACCCAACGCGCACGGGGCTGCCGCCCGGGCTGCTCCCGGCGCTTCGGCCACAGTGCCGGTGCGGGTACACTGCGGGCCGCAGCCACGGAGAGAACCACCATGCACGCCGACAGTTCGCCGCCGGTTCCGACCCTGCCCGACGGGGTCCGCTCCCGCTACGTCACCAATGGCAACGATCTGACCATGCACGTGCTGGAGGCCGGCTGCGCCGGGCAGCCACTGATCGTGCTGCTGCACGGCTTTCCGGAGCTCGCCTACACCTGGCGCCACGTGTTGCCGGCACTGGCGGCGGCGGGCTATTACGTGGTGGCGCCGGACCAGCGCGGCTACGGCCACACGACCGGCTGGGACGGCGACTACGACGGCGACCTGGCCAGCTACCGGCCTCTCAACCTGGTGCGCGACGTGCTGGGCCTGACCGCGGCACTGGGCTACCGCTCCGTTGCGGCGGTGGTGGGTCACGACATGGGCTCGACCGTGGCCGGCTGGTGCGCCATCGCAAGGCCGGACGTGTTCCGCTCCGTGGTGTTCATGAGTGCCCCCTTTGCCGGCGCCCCCGCGTTTCCGTTCAACACCGCCGCCATGGCGCCGCGGGCCGACAGCCCCGCTGCACCGGACCTGGACGCGGAACTGGCGGCCCTGGACCCACCGCGGAAGCACTACCAGCACTACTTCCGCGGCCGCGACGCCGACACGGACATGCGCCACTGCCCCCAGGGCATCCACGCCTTTCTGCGGGCGTACTTCCACATGAAAAGCGGCGACTGGAGCGGCAACGCGCCACAGCCGCTGGCGGCGATGACCGCGGCGGAACTCGCCCGCATGCCCGGCTACTACATCATGGAACGCGACCGCACCATGGCGGAGACGGTGGCACTGGCCATGCCCGCAGAGGACGCCATCGCCCGCTGCGAATGGCTGCCGGACGACGCCCTGGCCGCCTACACCGAGGCGTTCGAGCGCACCGGCTTCCAGGGCGGTCTGCAGTGGTATCGCGCATTTGCGCTGCCCGCGCACCAGGCGGAGCTGTACACGTTCTCGGGCCGGGTGGTGACGCAGCCCGCCTGCTTCATTGCGGGGGATCGTGACTGGGGTGTTTACCAGGCACCGGGTCGGTTCGAGCGGATGCAGTCCCGGGGCTGTGCAGACATGCGGGGCTGCCATCTCCTCCCTGGTGCCGGCCACTGGGTGCAGCAGGAGGCGCCACAGGCCGTCAATTCGCGCCTGCTCGCGTTTCTCGATGACGCCGTGCCGGTGGGGCCATGAGCGGGCGCAGCGGCCCGGACGCTGCTACTGCCGTTCCTGACGCGCCCGGCGACGACGCACCAGGTACTCAAGGGTCGGACCGCCGATCATCCACAGCGGGATACCGAACAGAAAGGCGCCCATGAAGGCGCTGCCGATGCTCTGGTGCCCCCAGAAGAAGCCGATGACGGCGCCGATGAAGAAAGGGTTCACGAACAGCCGCATGCTGTCCTCCGTGGGTCGTTCAGTCCGCCGTCAGCGTGACCCGGCAGGTCTGGGCAAGCGCCTCGCGGTCGGCTGCCGAGAGCGCCGTGCGGCCCGCGTTGTCGGCCCCCAGATGGGGCGCCATGATGGCGTCGGCCTCCGGGACATGCCCGATACCGAGAGCATGGCCCAGTTCGTGGGCGAGCACCAACCGCAGCTCGTCCTGGTCATCCGCCTTGAACACGCGGATCCAGCGCCGGTTGCCGCGCCGCTCGTACTGCCCCATCTCGAAGCCGGTGGCCGCATGGGCCTCGCGGTTGTGGGCATCCACCTGGTGATTGAACGCCTCGATCTCGCGTACCAGAACCTGCTGCTCGCGGTTGAGCGCCTCACCGCGCCGCTCCAACTCACGGCGTTCGTCGTTCAGGGCGTCCTGGGCGACCGTGAGCGCGCGTGACGCCTCTTCCAGCCGCTCGCGGTTCTCGCGCGTGCGCTCCATCCGGCCTTCGTTCCACGCGGTCACTTCACGCTCGTAGGCCTCCACCCGCTCGTTGAGCCGGCGCTGTCTTGTCTCGAAATCGCGGCTTTCCGCGCTCAGCGCCTCGTGCCGCCTCTCCAGCCGCTGCCGGTCCGCCTGCAGCTGCTCCTCCACGCGGATCAGATCCTCCCGGCGCCGCTGGCGGGCCTGGGCGCCGGCCTGCCGCTCGTCAAAGACCAGGCTCACGGCCACGCCTTCACCGTCACGCTTGCGGAACAGGGGGTCTTCGCTGGCGTCCTGCCACATGGCCACGGCGTCGTGCAGGGCGGCGCGGACATCGGCACGATCCAGCTCGAAGCGGTCATCCACCGCGTCCAGGTGGACGGTGACGGGCGCCTCGCAGGTGCGCGCCCAGAGCCGCTGCAGGCCGTCGGACGCAGCAGCAGACGGCGCCGCGATCAACGCCACCACGAGACCGGCCAGGGCGAGCGGACGCAACCGTGCACGCATCCTAGAACCTCACCACCAGAAAGATCGCCACCATCGCCACACCCAGAGCGACCTTGGTCGCCATGCCCAGCAACAGGCCCAGGGTCGCGCTCCAGCCGGCGCGACCAGCCGCCGGGAGACCGCGCCGGGCCCACAGCTCGCCCAGTACGGCACCCACGAACGGCCCCAGGAGCGGGCCCACGGGACCGAAGAACACGCCCACCACGGCACCCAGCGTGGCACCGGCCACGGAGCTGGCGGAGGCGCCACGGCGCCGTGCAAACAGCGCACCGGCGAGAAAGTCGGTCAGCGACGCCACCGCCGCGAGCGCACCGATGAACACCAGCGGCGCCGCGCCCACATGGGCGAACCCTTCCAGCCACGCCGCCATCCACAGCCCCGCGAACAGCAGCAGCGGGCCCGGCAGCACCGGGAGAACGAGCCCGGCCACGCCGACAGCGATCAGCGCCGCAGCTACAATCCAGAGAACAACCGTCATCGTCGCGTCCGCGCCCGGCGGCGCGGTTCGGCAAACCGTTGCAGGGCCTACTCCTCCTGGATCACCTCGAAGCACTCCAGGACCGGGGCCTCCATGTAGATGTGGCGGTGATCGCCGGCGTTACGGTGGGCTTCCTTGAACGCGTCGGAGCGTGTCCACGCGTCGAAGGCGTCACGGGACTCCCAGGTGCTGTGGGAGGCGTAGAGCGTATGGTCCTCGTGCGCCGGCCCGCGGAGCAGGTTGAAGGAGATGAAACCCGGCACGGATTTCAGGTGGGAATCGCGCCTGGCCCAGATGCTTTCGAACTCGGCTTCGTACCCCTTGTGGATGCGGAAGCGGTTCATGGCGATGAACATGCAGCGTACCTCGTCCGTTCGGCGTTGGGTGTCGGTTGGGCGCCATGATGACGCAGCCAGCGGCGGAACGCCACGACACCCCGGCAGGGAGACACCCTGATGACACGTGCAACGACGATGCGGTTCCGACTGTCTCTGTTCGCCGGTGCGCTCATGGCGCTGGCACTGACCTGGCCCGCTTCCGCGGTCCCGGAGCCGCGGGCACTGGTGATTCTGGATTTCGGCATCATTGACACGTCACTGGGCGATACCAGCTACCACCCCCAGGACCCCGCGGACGAACGCCGTCTCGCCCTGACCGCCGAGGTCCTGCGAGCGGCTCTGGCGGACCACCCCGACTACCACCTCGTCGACCACGCCGCCCTGGATGACGCCGTTGCCGAGGCCGCCGCCGGGCGCCACCTGCACCGCTGCCCGTCCTGCCAGATCGCGGTGGCCAAAGCGCTGGGGGCGGAGGTCATCCTGGCCGGCAGCGTGCGCAAGATCAGCAACCTCATCCTGCACATGAGCCTGGAACTCCACGACGTCGCCCGCGACCAGCGCATCGCCGGGGGGCACGTGAACATCCGTGGCAACACCGATGTGTCATGGGAGCGCGGGGCGCGGTCACTGCTGAAAAACCAGCTGCACCTGCTGGAGGATTAGCGCGCCCTGCACGAACGCGGAGCGCGGGCCCACGGCGCTCAGGCGTTGTACTGGACGGCGCCGAGCCCGGTGATGTCGTAACCGCCCATGGCGGCCGCCCGCCGGGCCAGGCGCTCCGTGCGGGCGAACGCCATCAGCCGCTGTATCGGTGGCTGGAAGTAGCTGCGCCGCCGCATGGCCAGGTCGAAATCCTCTTCATGCAGGGGTATGAAATCCAGGCCGTGCCGCCGCGCCGCTGCCTCCACCGCCAAGCCGGTCTCCGCCTCGCCCTCCCGCACCGCCAGGGCAAGATCGTCCTCGCTCAGGGATGCGTGGGGCGTGAAGTCCAGCCGCGCCGCGTCGATGGCCGACCGCTCCAGCAGCGAGCGAAACAGGGCATCGGCCCCCGCTTCCCGCTGCCGGTGCGCGACCCGGACGGGCTGCTCCGCCAGATCGGCGAGCGTTCGGATGCCGCGCGGGTTACCCGGCTGAACCAGCAGACCCTGCCGACGCCGCCCCCAGTGAATGATCACCAGATCGCGCATGCCGCCCAGGCCGAGGGTCACCGGATCGTTGTACCGCCCCGTGCCATGATCGATCACGTGCAGCCCGGCGACCATGGCCTCGTCACGCAGCAGGCGCCGGGCGCCGTCGCCGCTGCCGTGGCACAGCAGGGCGAGGTCCGACCCGGCCTCGCGCACGGCCCATTCCAGCAGCGGATCCTGGCTGCCGGCCAGCACCGGCGGGATGTCCCGCGACGGCGCCTGGTCGCCTTCAAGGTGACTCATGACCCACAGGTCGATGCTCTCCCGCGGAAACAGCAGCTTGCCGGTCGCGCGCGAACAGGGGATCACCCCCTGCTTCACGAGATCGTAGACCTTGCGTTCCTTGAGCCGCAGGTAGGCCGCCACCTCCGCCGTGGTGAGGTAACGCTCCGGGGCGTTCTCGCCGTTTCTTGTCATTTGACTGCATATTTTCCGGAAACAGGTGCATTGAGTGTACGCCGTGCAGACAATGCCGGAAAGATAACAACGCGCGGAACACCATGGACAACGCCTTTCAGGCCGCCTTCCGGTTGATCGCCGAACGGGATCCGGTGCTGGTGGAAATCGTCACGCTGTCGCTGCAGGTCTCCCTGACGGCGGTGCTCATTGCCAGTGCCATTGCCCTGCCGCTGGGCGCCGCCATCGCCCTGTGGCAGTTCCCCGGCCGCGGGCTGCTGATCGTCATCCTCAATGCCTTCATGGGGCTGCCGCCGGTGGTTGCGGGGCTGATGGTCTACCTGATGCTCTCGCGGGCCGGCCCGCTCGGGGAACTGGGGTTGCTGTTCACGCCCACGGCCATGGTGATTGCCCAGGTCGTGCTCATACTCCCGATCGTTGCCGCCCTGTCCCGCCAGGTGATCGAGGAGCTCTGGGGCGAGTACCGGGAGCAGCTCCAGTCCCTCGGCGTATCCAGGCTGGGCGCCATTCCAACGCTGCTGTGGGACGCCCGCTTCAGCCTGACCACCGTCGTTCTGGCCGGGTTCGGGCGGGCCAGCGCCGAGGTGGGCGCCGTACTCATCGTCGGCGGCAACATCTCCGGCGTGACCCGCGTCATGACCACCTCCATCGCCCTGGAGACCAACCGTGGCAACCTGCCGCTGGCCCTCGGGCTTGGCATCATTCTGCTGGTGCTGGTGGCCACAGTGAATGCGGTGGCGTACATGGTCGGTGAGTCGGCCAGGAGGCGGTTGGGATGAACCGGGCCGAGCCGTTGTCGCTGCTGCCGCTGGAACTGGAAGGGGTGGCGTTCCGCCATCGCGGACAGACGCTGCTGCACCCCCTGGACCTGCGCCTGGAGCGCAACGGCAAGACGTTGATCATGGGTCCGAACGGAGCCGGCAAGAGCCTGTTGATGCGGATCTGTCACGGCCTCTTGGCGCCAACGGCGGGCACCGTGCGCTGGTGCGGCGGCGCCACACCGGACACCATCCGCCGCCGGCAGGCCATGGTGTTCCAGCGGCCGGTGCTGCTGCGCCGTTCGGCGCTTGCGAACGTGCGCCACGCCCTTGGCGCCCAGGGCGTGCCGCGGCGGGAGCGCGCCCGGCGCGCCGACGAGGCCATCGAGCAGTTCGGCCTGCAGGCGATCGCACACCGACCCGCACGTGTGCTCTCCGGCGGCGAGCAGCAACGTCTGGCTCTGGCCCGGGCCTGGGCGCTGCGCCCGGAGATCCTGTTCATGGATGAGCCCACCGCCGCGCTCGACCCCGCGGCGATCCGGGCGGTGGAAGAGGCAGTGGACACCTTCCACCACAACGGCACCTGCATCGTCATGAGCACGCACGACCTTGGTCAGGCCCGGCGTCTGGCGGACGACGTGATATTTCTGGTGAACGGAACACTGGTGGAGCGCTCGCCGGTACAGCAGTTCTTCGAGGCCCCGCGCTCGGCGCAGGCGGCAGCATTCGTGCGGGGCGATCTGGTCTGGTGACGGGAGGCTGGCAATGAGGCGATCGGGACCACGGGCGCTGTTTGCGGCGATCGCCCTCGCCATCACCGGCGCGGTGCAGGCCGGCGATTCCATCACCCTCGCCTCTACCACCTCCACCGAGGCCTCCGGTCTGTTCGACCACATCGTGCCGAAATTCCGGGAGGCGACGGGAATCCATGTCCGGGTGGTCGCGGTCGGTACCGGCCAGGCATTCGAGATCGGTCGCCGCGGCGATGCAGACGTCCTGCTGGTGCATGACACGGCCGCCGAGGAGGCATTCGTCAGCGACGGCTACGCCGCGGAGCGGCGCCATGTCATGTCCAACGACTTCGTGCTCGTCGGCCCGGCCGATGACCCGGCGGACGTCGCCGGCGCCGACAGCGCCCTGGACGCATTCCGCCGCATCGCCGACGGGGAGCATCCGTTCACGTCCCGGGGTGACGACAGCGGCACCCACCGCGCCGAACGCAACCTCTGGCACGATGCCGGCATCCAGCCGCGCGGCCGCTGGTACCGGGAACTGGGCAGCGGCATGGGCGGGACGCTCAATACGGCCGCGGCAATGGACGCCTACACCTATGCCGACCGCGCGACATGGACCGCCTTCGGCAATCGCCAGAATCTGACCCTGCTCTTCGACGGCGACGACGTGATGTTCAACCAGTACGGCAGCCTGCTGCTCGATGGCGACCGCCACCCCCACGTGAAGCACGACAAGGCCCGCCAATGGCACGAGTGGCTGCTCTCCGACCAGGGGCAGGAGGCGATCGCCAGCTTCAGGTTGCGCGGGCAACAGCTGTTCTTCCCGAATGACGCCACGCCTCCGGAGCCTTGACGCCCCGGCCCGCGGCACCTGAGTCTTGCACCAGCCGACACCATCCACCGGACGTACAAGGCCATGGACATGCACCGCTCCGCTGTCACCCTGTTCCGTTGCCTCGCCTTCGCCCTGGCGGGTTTCGCCCCCGCGATCAGTCAGGCGGACCGCCCCATCATCGCCGCCGCGTCCGACCTCCAGTTCGCGCTGGAGGAGGTTGCGGAGCGCTTCCACGACGAGACCGGGCGCTCGGTGCGCCTCAATTTCGGCTCCAGCGGCAACTTCCGGCGCCAGATCGCCCAGGGCGCCCCCTTCGAGCTTTACCTGTCGGCCGACGAAGAGTACGTCTTTGCCCTCGAGCGTGACGGGCATACCGAGGACGAAGGCACGCTCTACGCCATCGGCCGCATCGTGGTGATCGCCCCCGCCGGTGACCCGGCCGATATCGTCGACGGGTCACTGGACAAGCTCCGCCAGCGCCTGGAGGCGGGCGAGATCACGCGATTCGCCATTGCCAACCCCGACCACGCGCCCTACGGGGTCGCCGCCATGGAGGCGCTGCAGTCGAAGGGGCTGTGGCAGACGATCCGCCCGCGTCTGATCCAGGGCGAGAACGTGTCCCAGGCCGCCCGCCTGGCGCTGTCGGGCGAGGCCCAGGGAGGCATTGTCGCCTACTCTCTCGCCCGCGCCCCGAGCATTGCGGCACGCAGCGACCATGCGCTGATCCCCGAGGAGGCGCACACACCGCTCCGGCAACGGATGGCGCTGGTGGACGGTGCCGGCGAGACCGCCCGCATGTTCTACGCCTACCTGCAGGAGGAGCCTGCCCGGAGCATTCTGGAAGACTTCGGTTTCGCCCTGCCGGATGACTAGCGCCGCCGGCTTCGCGAACCGCCTCGGTGACCTGCTCCTCCAGGCGGTGTCCGAAGGCGAAGACCATAGTCAGGAACAACCAGGTTTCCCCGCCCTCGATGCGGATCGATCCTTGCCGACGCCGCACGCTACCCATGACCGGCTTCAGCGTCGTGGATTTGCCGGCAGCGCCGATCAGCGCTTGGTTGGTGCGCGGAAAGGGGTAACAATGCGCAACCTCACTCCGTTTTCGGTAATTTTGGTCTCAACCCTACAGGCGTGGAACGGGCTTTCTAATCGGGATGGAGGCGACCCACGGTATCGACCAGCCGGGCACAGAGCTGATCCAGTCGCTGCCGGGTGCCGTCATCGGTGAAACGGCCGTTCTCGTCGAACGCCTGATGCGCCCGGGGCACCGCCAACTGATCCGGGAGGACCGTCACACCGAGGTTCACCAGTAGCTGCCGCGCCAGGGTAAGGCTGCGCATCCCGCCGAAGCCCCCGGGGGAAGCGGACACCACGCAGGCCACGCGCCCCTGGAAAAGGGCCAGCCCGTTCTCCTCACCGTCCGGCCGGGAGAGCCAGTCCAGAGTGTTCTTCAGCAGCGGCGTAATGAACCCGTTGTACTCGGGCGAGGCCACGATCAGCCCCTGGTGCTCTGCAAGCAGCGCCTTCATGCGCCGTGCGTGCTCGGGCACCCCCGACGCCTGTTCCAGGTCGCCGTCGTAGAACGGCATGGGGTAGTCACGCAGGTCCACGAACGTGGCCTCGCCCCCCTGCTGCTCCACGCTCTCCGCGGCCAGTCGCGCCAGACGTTTGTTGAAGGACTCGGTGCGGGCGCTGCCCGAGAAGACGAGAATGCGGCTCATGGGGGTCTCCGGCTCGTTGAATAGATGGTTAATCGGTGATTGTGGTGGACCTGAAGGACCACCCTACGCCAAGCCTGTGCCTTTTGTACCGAACAGCTTACTCCGGGGCCCGGGTCCGCTTTCGCGGCATCACCCGGCCGGCCCAGGCCGGTGACTCCTCGACCTCCACGTCCTGGGGGCGGAGCTCCTGGCCGCACTCGCTGCAGGTGAGAACCGCGCGGGTATAGCAGCCGCAGTTGCGGTGCCGGTGGCGGACCGGCGGGCCGTTCTCATCCACCATGTGCCGGTCACCCCAGTGCACCAGGGAAAGAATGACCGGGTAAAGATCCCGTCCCTTGGCGGTGAGCCGGTATTCCTCGCGCCGCGGGCGCTCCTGGTAGGGCCGCTTCTCGAGGACGCCCGCATCGTGGAGCTTCTTCAGCCGGTCGGACAGGATGTGACGGGTGATCCCCAGACGCGCCTCGAAATCGTCGAAACGGCGCACGCCGAGAAAACAGTCGCGCAGGATGACGAGCGTCCACCGATCGCCAATCACGGAGAGCGTGCGGGCCAGGGAGCAGGGCTGTTGATCCAGTTCTTCCCAGCGCATGGCGGCTCCTGTTGAGTCACTGGCATACAGATTGACAGGTTCCATAAAAGAACTATACCTTTCAAACTCAAGTTCCAAAAAGGAACCCTAGAGGAGAACCCCGTGAACAAGGCGGCACTGGTGGTTGGGGCGGGCGACGCGACCGGCGGCGCCATCGCAAGGCGATTTGCCCGCGAGGGCTACGTGGCCTGTGTCGCTCGCCGGAACGAGGACAAGCTGGCGCCGTTGGTGGACGCCATTCACTCCGAGGGCGGCCAGGCTCGCGCCTTCGGCTGCGACGCCCGCAACGAGGAGCAGGTCACGGCGATGGTCGACGTCATCGAGGCCCAGGTCGGACCAGTCGAGGTGGCCGTGTTCAACATCGGCGCCAACGTCCACTACCCGATTCTGGAGACCACGGCGCGGGTCTACCGCAAGGTGTGGGAAATGGCGGCGTTCGCCGGCTTTCTAACGGGGCGCGAGGCGGCCCGGGTCATGGTGCCGCGCGAGCGGGGCACCATCATCTTCACCGGCGCGAGCGCCAGTGTCCGCGGCCGGGCCGGGTTCTCGGCATTCTCCGGCGCCAAGCACGCGCTGCGCTCACTGGCCGAGAGCATGGCGCGGGAGCTGGCACCGCAGGGCATTCACGTGGCCCACCCGATCATCGATGGCGCCATCGACACGGCGTTCATCCGCGACAACTTCCCGGAGCGCTACGCGACAAAGGCTCACGACGGCATTCTCGACCCCGAGCATATCGCCGACGCCTACTGGCACCTCCACACACAGCCCCGGGACTGCTGGACATTCGAGCTGGATCTGCGCCCCTGGAGCGAGAGCGTGTTCGGCATTCGGTAACGGAACAAGGAGCAGACAACGATGACCAGACACGTCGATTTCTACTTCGATGTGGGCAGCCCGGCCAGTTACCTGGCCTGGGCACAACTACCGGACATCGCCGCCGCGGCAGGCGCCGAAATCATCTGGAAGCCCATGCTTCTGGGCGGCGTCTTCAAGGCCACGGGCAACCGTTCGCCGGTGGAGGTGCCGGCAAAGGGGGAGTACACCCACAGGGATCTGGCGCGCCACGCCGAGCGTTATCAGGTCGCCTTCCGGCACAACCCGCACTTCCCGATCAATACCCTGCTGCTGATGCGCGGCGCGGAAGCAATGCGCGACACGCCGGATTTTCAGCCCTATCTGCAGGCCGTGTTTCACGCCATGTGGGTGGAGCCGCGCAACCTAAACGAGCCGAATGAAGTCGCCCACGCCCTGGAGGCCGGCGGTTTCGACCCGGCGGCAGTGCTGGAGCGCGCCCAGTTGGCACCAGCGAAGGATGGGCTGAAGACCACCACTCAGGAGGCCGTGGACCGGGGCGTCTTCGGTGCCCCGACCTTCTTTGTCGGCGATACGATGTGGTTCGGGCAGGATCGGCTCGACTGGGTCGCCGACGCACTGAACGGACCGGTTCAACCAGAAAGGGAGCATGCATGATGGCGTCCGCCCCGGAGGCTCACCCATTCGACGAAGCCGTCGCACTCGCGCCCCATGGCGACGGGATTCACACCGGCCACACCACGGCCGCCTACGCCAACATGGTGGGGCCGTTCGGCGGAGTGATCGGGGCAAGCCTGCTGAACGCGGTGATGACGGACCCGCAGCGCCTGGGCGACCCCGTCTCGCTGACCGTCCATTACGCGGCGCCGATCGCGGACGGCGCGTTTTCGGTGACCGCCCGGGCCATGCGTACCAACCGAAGCACCCAGCACTGGCTCGTGGAGATGGCGCAGGACGAGCAGATCGTCGCCTTCGCCACCGCCGTCACGGCGCTGCGGCGGGAGACCTGGGGCGCCACCGACGCACGCTTCCCCGATGTGCCCCCGGCGGAGTCTCTGGAACAGGCGGCACCCGTCGAGCGGGCGCCCTGGACCCGCTGCTACGAGATGCGCTTCGTGGACGGCGCCATCGGCGGCAGGCCCAACGACGACATCCCGTCCCAGAGCCGCCTGTGGCTGCGCGACAATCCGCCCCGCCCGCTGGATTTCGTATCGCTGGCCGCCCTGTGTGACGCGTTCTTCCCGCGCATCTTCGTGCGCCGCGGCGCGTGGACACCCATCGGCACGGTCACCCTGACCACCTACTTCCACGCCGACGCCGAGCAGGTGCGCAACCAGGGCACCGGTTACCTCCTCGGCAGCGCCCGCGGACTCAACTTCGGCAAGGGGTTCTTCGACCAGAGCGCGGAGGTCTGGAGCACCGACGGCAGCCTGCTCGCCTCCAGCCATCAGGTTGTGTACTACAAGGAATAGGGAGACCGCACAACGGCTGGGTCGTCCAATACTCTTTTCACTCCAAAACAACAATCTACAGAGCGAATTGCTAACCTACCCTGGCAAAGGCACGTGTTCGTCCCGGTCCTTGGGCGGGAGATCGAACAGGCCCGCGCCCCATTGCTCGGCCTGCCACTGGCGCTTGGCCTCCTCGATGCGCTCCTTCGAGGAGGCCACGGTCCTCGTGGTTGTCCGGGAGCGGGAAAAGTGCCCCCGGTGCGAGCTGCACGTCCGCATAGAAGGCGTCGGAGTAGAGCGTGGCCGGCGCCCGCTCGCCGTAGGCATCGCCGAGCAGGAGCTGAACCCTGACACCCTCATCCTCAATGACCGGGAGCCGATCCTGGCCGTGGTGCTCGAAGGCCGGGGCGATCTCTTCCTTGTCGTCCGGGAGGGCAACCCAGGTCTGAATCCCGAACAGCCTGCTGGCCTGCTCACGGCTCACGACGGAGGTGCGCTCCGAATGGGTAACACCCCGACCGGCCACCATCCAGTTCAGCGCGCCGGGCCGGATAACCTGGTCCGTGCCCAGGCTGTCACGGTGGTGGAGATCACCGTCGTACAGGTACGTGACCGTGCCAAGGCCGATATGCGGATGCGGACGCACGTCGATGCCATTGCCGGTGAGAAACTCCGCAGGGCCCATCTGATCGAAGAAGATGAACGGGCCGACCATCTGCCGTTTCGGTGCCGGCAGGGCGCGCCGCACCTCGAAGCCGCCGATGTCCCGCGCCCGGGGGACAATCAGCGTCTCGATGGCATCGACGCCAATCTCGTCCGGGCAGCCGGGGGTCAGTGCGGGATTCCAGCTCATGGCACTCTCCTTCCAACGGCACGACAGCGCATGCCTCTGTGGTGTGGCTGAACCACGTCTCGTGAAGTCTAGCCCCCTGCAGCCATCCCGACCGGCGAATGGCCGGCCGGGATGGTCAGGCTAGGACGCTTCCCGGCTCAAAAACCGGTTGTGGCGGAAATCCGCCCGCGTCCGCTCGATCTCGTGCTCGTGATTCATCACGAACGGCCCACGGGCCGCCACCGGATCACCGATCGGCTCGCCGCTGAGCACCAGCAACCGTGCCTCGTTGTTGGCCTCCAGGGCCAAGGCGCTGCCCTCGGTGCCCAGGATCGCAAGATCGGCATCACGGAGCACCGCGTCGTCGTTGACCATCACCGTGCCGTCGATGACGGCCACCGTCGCGGGCCAGCCCTCGGGCACGTGCAGCCTCGCACGGCCCTCCCGCCGCAGGCGCACATCCCAGACCTGCATCGGGGTCTGCGTCTGCGCCGGCCCGGTACGACCCGCCAGGTCGCCCGCGATGACGCGCACGGCACCCGCGCCGTCCGCCAGCGATACCTCCGGGATGTCGCCAGCGCGGATGGCCTGGTAGCCCGGCTCCATCCCTTTGGCCCGGGCCGGCAGGTTGACCCACAGCTGCACCATCTGCAGCGCGCCGCCTGCCTCGGTGAAGGCATCGGAGTGAAACTCCTCGTGCAGAATGCCGGCACCGGCGGTCATCCACTGGACGTCTCCCGGGCCGATCACGCCACCGTGACCGGTGGAGTCCCGATGCGCCACCTCGCCCTGGTAGACGATGGTCACGGTCTCGAAGCCCTTGTGCGGATGCTCACTGACACCACGGGGCTTGCTGGCGGGTTGAAACGTCACGGGGCCGGCGTAATCCATCAGCAGGAACGGATCCAGATCCCTCCCGTGATCGTGGTGGGAGAACAGCGACCGCACCGGGAATCCGTTTCCGACCCAGTGGTGGCGGGGTGCCGCGTGCACGCTGCGAATGGCCTTCATGGTGACCTCCTGCGCTTCCGGTTGAACATGGCAACCAGGATATGGGCAGGACAATGGAATCAGTAGCCCCTGAAATCATACCAGAGCGTTCACCAGGAGGAACGATGACGCGGACCATGAACTGAACGTGGGGCTTTCAATCGGCCGGCCCGGACACTCCATCAGGCTGCCAATTGGGCGGGACCATATCGTACCGGCGCATACGTCGGTATACCGTCGGGCGGGACACACCAAACTCTCTGGCCACGGCGCTGACGTTCCAGCGCGTGCGCGTCAGCGCCTCGTGCAGCGCCGCAGCGTCGCCGGTGTAATGATCGGCCTGCTGCAGACGCGCGCCAGACCTCTCGGGCGCCAGCGCGACCGTGGCGTGTTCGTCCGGCAGGTCGCCGGCGGTGATTTCGTCACCCGGTGCGGTGGCAAGGGCGAAAGCCAGGGCATTGATCAGCTGACGAATGTTGCCGGGCCAGGGGTTCGCCAACAGGGCACTGACCGCATCCGCGCGCAAGCGCGGCGCATGCGGCCGGTTGCGGCTGAGATCCGCATACACGCTGTCGATGACGTGCTGCCGGTCGGCCCTCTCCCGTAACGGTGGCAGCCACAGCGTCGCTCCGTTCAGGCGGTAGTAGAGGTCTTCCCGGAACGTCCCCGTGGCGATGAGCCGCCGCAGATCCTGATGGGTGGCGGCCACCACCCGGAGATCCACCGGCACGGGCCGGTCGGTGCCGAGGGGCTGGATCTCCCGCTCGGCAAGCACGCGCAGCAGACGCGTCTGCAGGTGCAGCGGCATGTCGCCGATCTCGTCCAGAAAGAGCGTACCGCCATGGGCCTGCTGCACCAACCCCGAACGCCCCTTCCGGTGGGCACCGGTGAACGTGCCGCCCTGGTAGCCGAACAGTTCGCTCTCGATCAACGACTCCGGGATGGCCGCGCAATTCAGAGCCACGAACGCGCCACCCGCGCGATCACTGGATTCATGCAGGGCCCGGGCGAGCCGCTCCTTGCCAGTCCCCGTCTCGCCCGTGATCAGCACGTTGATGGGTTCGTTGCGCAACCGCTTGGCCGTCGCCAGCGTCTTGCGCATGGCCGGATCGTCCGCCGCCAGCCGGTCGAGGGCGGGCACCTGCTCTTCCGACTCCGTCTGGGCCTCCGCGTGGCTGCGCGGCAGGGAGCGGCTGGGCTGAATCAGGGTTGCGAAGTACACCTCGCTGCCCTCGCGCGTGCGGAAGGCGCGAATCTGGTCCTCACTGCGATAAGGGAGATCCCAGAGATCGCGCAGCTCACAGTCCAGCACCGAGGTAATCGATACCGCGTCCGGGCTGCCCCGACCCCGGGCGGCAATGAGCTCCCGCCCGGCCGTATTGGCGGCCAGTATGGTGCCATCCTCTTCCAGGGCGACCAGGTAACGGCCGCTGACGCGCACGAACTCCCGGGAGGTATCACAACGCAGCAGATAGCTGTTGCGGTAGCGGCGCAGGAAATGGGCGTCCTCGATCATGCGCGCATAGAGCGTCACCAGATGCTGGCCGAAGGTCTGGCTTTCCGGCCCGACAGGCGAGTCCAGCGCGGAGATGTTGAGAACGGCCAGCGGTTGTCCATATGGATCGCGAATGGGGGCGGCCGTACAGGTCAATCCGATATGGGTGGCGTCGAAGTGATCAGTGCGGTGACAGCTCAGGGCGACGTTGCCCTGCAGGCAGGTGCCCACGGCGCAGGTGCCTGCGTAGTCCTCACTCCAGTCGGAGCCCAGATAAAGCCCGGCCTTGCGTAGCCTGGCATCCCGGTGCCGGTCGCCCAGATACTGCACGGCGATGCCGCGATCATCGGTGAGCAGCAGCACGTAATCCAGCTGCGCCGCCTGCTGGTAGAGCTGATCGACGCCCGCACGCGCAACACCGAGCAGTTCGTCGGAACGGTCCTGGTGCTCGCGCAGCACCTGATTGGTGACGATGCGGGCCGGGCGCGGGCGGGTCGGGTCGAGGCCGTACTCGGTGATACAGCGCTGCCACGACTGACCGATCACCGGCGTGTTCGGCGCCTGCGTCACCGGCCTGCCCCTGCCTTCCGCGTACTTGAGAACCGCGTCGATGTGCTCGCGCTGTTCGCGGCGAAGACCCATGTTCTCCTCCCGGCGGCCGTTGCGACCACCGCTGTCATGACCGGCCGGAACGGCCGTGTTATCGGGTCAACTCAGCACACCCGACGGGGGGTGTCAATACAGTGTAACGGCCGGCGGATCAGTGCGTTACACCTGTAACGCCGGCATGTTCCAGATGTAACGGCAGCCGCGCCCCGAATGCGCATCCAGCCGGCGGAAGGCACCGCGCCCGTCAGAAATATCCAACGCCCGGTCAATCACTTGCGGACAAGACCCGGACCGCGTCCGCAACTGGCACGCGATCTGCTCTCCATTTGGCGAAGGCCCGATTCACAGGGCCGTTCAGCTAAACGGAGGAGAAACAATGTCTGCACAAAAGAACACCCCCGGCCAGAAGGTCTCCGACTGGCTCGTGGACTTCGGCGCGGCACTTCAGAACCGTGACTTCGATACCGCCACGACCCTGTTCCACGACGAGTGCTACTGGCGCGACCTGGTCACGTTCACCTGGAACATCAAGACGGCCGAGGGGCATGACGCCATCCGTGCCATGCTGGCGAACACCGCACCGGAGGCGCGCCCCGAGGCGTGGACGCCGACCGGCGAGGCGACCGAGACGGACGGGGTCGTGGAGAGCTGGTTCAGCTTCCGCACCGGTGTCGCCGAAGGGCACGGCATACTGCGTCTCAAGGACGGCAAATGCTGGACCCTGCTCACCGCCATGGCCGGCCTGCGCGACCACCCCGAACCACGCCGGCACCGGCGCCCGAAGGGCGCCGAACACGGCGCGTCAAAGGAGCGCGAGACCTGGCAGGAGGCACGTGGGCGCGAGCAGGAGGAGCTCGGCTACACTCGCCAGCCCTACTGCGTCATCGTTGGAGGCGGCCAGGGCGGTATCGGGCTGGCCGCCCGGCTGCGGCAGATGGACGTGCCCACCATCGTGGTTGAGAAGAACCCGCGCCCGGGGGACTCCTGGCGCAACCGCTACAAATCCCTGTGCCTGCACGACCCGGTCTGGTACGACCATCTTCCGTATCTCCCCTTTCCCGACAACTGGCCGGTGTTTTCGCCCAAGGACAAGATCGGCGACTGGCTGGAAATGTACACCCGGGTAATGGAGCTCAATTACTGGAGCTCCACCGAGTGCGAGAGCGCCAGCTACGACGAGACCACCGGCGAGTGGATGGTGAACGTCAACCGCAACGGCGAACGGGTCACGCTGCGCCCGAAACAGCTGGTCCTCGCCACCGGCATGTCCGGCGTGCCCAACATGCCGCACTACCCGGGCGCCGAAACCTTCCGGGGCGAACAGCAGCACTCCAGCCAGCACCCCGGGCCGGACGCCTACCGCGGCAAGAGAGTGGTCGTGGTGGGTTCCAACAACTCCGCTCACGACATCTGTGCCGCGCTGTGGGAGAACGACGCCGACGTCACCATGCTGCAGCGCTCTTCCACCCACATCGTGAAATCGGACTCGCTCATGGACGTGGTACTGGGGCCGCTGTATTCCGAGGACGCGCTGGAGAACGGGATCACCCACGACATGGCGGACATGATCTTCGCCTCGATCCCTTACCGGGTGCTCCCGCAGATGCAGAAGCCGGCATTCGACACCATCCGTGAGCGGGATGCGGACTTCTACAGGCGGCTGGAGGACGCCGGATTCCTGCTGGACTTCGGAGCCGACGACTCGGGGCTGTTCCTGAAGTATCTGCGCCGGGGCTCCGGCTACTACATCGATGTAGGCGCCTGCGACCTGGTGGCCAACGGCGACGTCAAGCTGCACAGCGGGGTCAGCATCGAGCGGATCAACCCGGAATCGGTCACGCTCACGGACGGCACGGAGCTACCGGCGGACCTGATCGTCTACGCCACCGGCTACGGCTCCATGAACGGCTGGGCAGCCCGCATCATCTCCCAGGACGTGGCCGACAAGGTCGGCAAGTGCTGGGGCATGGGTTCGGATACGCCGAAAGACCCCGGCCCGTGGGAAGGCGAACTGCGCAACATGTGGAAACCCACTCGGCAGGAGGGGCTGTGGTTCCACGGCGGCAACCTGCACCAGTCGCGGCACTACTCCCATTATCTGGCGCTGCAGCTCAAGGCGCGCAAGGAGGAGATTCCCACCCCGGTCTACGGCATGCAGGAGGTCCACCACCTGGCGTAATGGGAACGCACCGGCGGCCCGGCGTCACCCGGTGACGCCGGGCTGTATCAACGCCCGGGTCTGTGCCATCCTGCGCGTCATGCGAATCCTGATACGAACCTTCTTTCGCGGCGTTCGCCTAGTGCTGACGCCGATCATGATCATCGGCAACCGGCTGACCATGCCCGGCGGCATCGAACGCGAACCTGATGAACAGGCTCGGGTGGACGAACGCACCCGCGCGCTGGCGCTCTACCATTTCCCCGCCTGCCCGTTCTGCATCAAGACTCGCCGGGCCATGCAGCGCCTGTCGCTGAACATCGAGCTGCGCAATGCCCAGCACCCGGGGGAGCACCGCGAGGCGCTGGAGCGCGAGGGCGGCAGGGTGAAAGTCCCCTGCCTGCGTATCCGTGAGGCCGACGGCTCCGAGCGCTGGCTCTACGAGTCCGACGCGATCATCGCGTATCTGCAGGAGCAGTTCGCACCCGCCCCCGAACAGTCCCCGCAGTAAGCGAGCACCGGCTCCCGAACGATGCCCGATGGCTGCCTTCCTGCTGGTGGACCAGGTCCTCAGACTCGGGCATCCACCGGAAAGGCTCCGGTGACAGGCCGCTCAGGGCCTGTACATGCGGAAACGCCGGGACGCGTCGACGCCGAAGTAGTCCGCCGGGCCACCGGCACGCAGGATCGGCTCGGCAGCGGCGGTGTCGTAGATGCCGTCCTTGAGCAGATCCTCGCGGATGTGGACCCCGACCACTTCGCCGAACACCATCCAGCTGTCCACCCGGGCACCACCGGCGCTCTGGAGCTGCAGTACCTGGGTCACGACACACTCGAACGACACCGGCGTCTCCGCCACCCGCGGCGCACTGATCACCCGGGACGGCGCCGGGGTCAGCCCGGCCAGCTCGAACTCGTCCACCTCGGGTGCAACCGCCGCACAGCTGGCATTCATGGCCTCGGCCAGGGGCCGAGTGGCCAGATTCCAGCCGAACTCGCCGGTGTCGACGATATTCCGTACCGAGTCCTTGTAGCCGATGCTGGCAAAGCCGACGATGGGCGGCCGGTAGTTGAAGGCATTGAAGAAGCTGTATGGCGCCAGATTGAGCCGGCCTTCCGGGTCGCGGGAGGAGATCCATCCGATCGGGCGCGGCGCCACCATGGCGTTGAACGGATCATGTGGCAGGCCGTGGCCCTGGGCAGGCTCATAGAAGTACATGCTGTCAGCCATGGGACACCCTCTGTTGATCTGCCCGGCGAGCTTACGCAGGTTTACGCGCGGAATGCCAGCACTTCCGGGAAGTTTTTATGTCGAAACAGCCCAATGAACAACGGCTTATCGATCCGAAAATTCTAAAAAGACCGTAGCCAACCCGCCCTCGTGAACCACACTCCGGGTAAGGGACACGCTGATCACCTTTGCACAACGGAGGAGGGGTGGTCATGAAACTGAACCGGTATTTTTTCATCAGCGACGATCTGGACGATCTGGAACGCCTTGAAGAGGACCTGGAGGCGGCCGGCGTGGTCACGCCCCAGATCCATGTGCTGAGCCTCAAGGACAGTGCGGTGGAACGCCACCACCACCTCAACGCCGTCACCGACCTGATGAAGACCGACCTGGTGCACTCGACGCTGATCGGTGCGGCACTGGGTGTGTGCGCCGCCGCCCTCGCACTGCTCGTACCCTGGGCCATGGGCTGGACGGGCACGGAAGCGGGCTGGCTGCCTTTCGTCTTCCTCGCCATCGTGCTGCTCGGGTTCCTGACCTGGGAAGGCGGGCTGCGGGGCATTGAGACCCCGAATGTCCACTTCCGGCGCTTCGAATCCGCGCTGAAAATGGGTCAGCACGTCTTCTTTGTTGATCTGGAACCCGGTCAGGAAGACATCCTCAATCGCGTGCTGCAGCGCCACCCCACCGTGAAGGAGGCGGGCACGCAGACCGGCGCACCCCACTGGCTGATCGCCATGCAGTTCCGCATGAAGCGGTTCTTCACGGAGACGTTTCCGTAATGGACTGCCGGCGGACGGTTACTGGCCGGGCTCTGGCGCCGTTGTTGCCTGCGCGCTGACCCGGCCCGGTTTCAACGGGGCGGCATGACGCCAGCCCGGCATACCAGGGTGAGTGGCCATGGGTGTGGTCATCGTTCTGATCGTGGTGGTCGTGGCCTCGGTCGTGTTCCACCTGGTGAGCCCCTGGGGGCTGACCGAGCTCGCATCCAACTGGTACTCCATGGATGTGATGCTCCACCTGTCGTTCGCCGTCACCGGCGTCGTCTTTGTCGCGGTGATGGCGTTCATGATCTATGCGCTGGTGAAATACCGTCACCGGCAGGGACAGCGGGCGGCCTACACACCCGACAACCGGCGCCTGGAGTGGTGGCTTCTGGGGCTGACCACGGTCGGCATCGTCGCGCTGCTGGCCCCCGGCCTGGCCGTCTACAACAACTTCGTCAACCCGCCCGACGACGCCATGGCCGTGGAAGCCTTCGGCGAGCAGTGGCGCTTCCACTACCGCTACCCGGGAGAGGACGGCGAATTCGGCCGTACCGACACCCGCCTGATCAGCTCCGACAACCCGCTCGGACTGGACCCGGACGACCCGGCCTCCCGGGACGACATCGTCATCGCGGACGGCGCGCTACGCCTGCCCGTCGACCGCCCGGTGCAGATGCACCTGCGCTCCCAGGACGTCATCCACGGCTTCTTCGTGCCGCAGTTCCGGGCAAAGATGGACATGGTGCCCGGCATGGTCACCCACTTCTGGTTTACTCCCACCCGCACGGGCGAGTTCGAGGTGCTGTGCACCCAGCACTGCGGCATCGCCCACTACCGCATGCGCGACGACGTCCTCGTCATGGAGCAGGACGACTTCGACGCCTGGCTGGCCGAACGCCGCACCTTCGGCGACCAGATGGCGGCCCTGGAAGAACGTGAGGAAGACGAGGACGTGCGCTGGGGCCGGGAGCTGGCCGACTCGGAAGGCTGCATGGCCTGCCACACCGCCGACGGCAGCCGCAGCATCGGCCCCACCTGGCTGAACCTCTACGGCAGCGAGGTCACCCTGGACGACGGCTCCACCGTTACCGCCGACGCCGATTACATCCGCCGCTCGATCACCGACCCGCGGGCGCAGATCACCGAGGGGTACCCGCCGGCAATGCCCGCCTACGATTTCGAGGACGACGAGCTGGACGCGCTGTTGGCGTATATTCGCAGCCTCACGGACGACGACACGCCACCCACCGAAAACGGCACCGGAGACTGACCGGGAGACTCGCCATGGCCTATTCCGCTTCCGCCGACAGCCATGCCCATCACGAGCCCCAGAGCTTCGTGCGGAAGTACATCTGGAGCCAGGATCACAAAGTCATCGCCATCCAGTACGCGGTCACCGCCATCGGCGTGGGGCTGGTGGCGCTGGTGCTCTCCGGGCTGATGCGCATCCAACTCGGTTTTCCCGACTCGGGGCTCATCGACGCCGAAGCGTACTACCAGTTCATGACCATGCACGGCATGATCATGGTGGTCTACCTGCTCACCGCCCTGTTCCTGGGCGGGTTCGGCAACTACCTGATCCCGCTGATGGTCGGCGCACGGGACATGGTCTTCCCCTACCTCAACATGTTGAGCTACTGGTTCTACCTGCTGTCGGTGCTCGTACTGATGGCGAGCTTCTTCGTGCCGGACGGCCCCACCGGCGCGGGCTGGACCCTCTACCCGCCCCAGGCCATCACCGGCGGCACGCCGGGTGCGGACTGGGGCATTCTCACCATGCTGGTCTCCCTGGCGATCTTCATCGTCGCCGCCACCATGGGCGGGCTGAACTACGTGGTCACCGTGCTGCAGGCGCGCGCACCGGGCATGACGCTCATGCGCATGCCGCTGACCGTCTGGGGAATCTTCGTCGCCGCCATCATGGCGCTGCTGGCCTTCCCCGCCCTGTTCGTGGCAGCGGTGATGATGATCCTGGACAGCACCCTGGGCACCAGCTTCTTCATGCCGGCGATCATCGCCATGGGTCAGCAGATGGATCACGAAGGCGGCAGCCCGCTGCTGTTCCAGCACCTGTTCTGGTTCTTCGGCCACCCGGAGGTCTACATCGTGGCGCTGCCCGCCTTCGGCCTGGTGTCGGACCTCATCAGCACCCACGCCCGGAAGAACATCTTCGGCTACCACATGATGGTATGGGCCATCGTCATCATCGGCTTTCTCAGCTTCTTCGTCTGGGCCCACCACATGTACGTGAGCGGCATGAACCTGTCGTTCGGCTACTTCTTTGCCATCTCCACGCTCATCATCGCCGTGCCCACGGCCATCAAGGTCTATAACTGGGTGCTGACCCTGTGGAAGGGCGACATCCATTTCACCGTGCCCATGCTGTTCGCCATCGGTTTCATCGTCACCTTCATCGTCGGCGGGCTCACGGGGCTGTTTCTGGGCAACGTGGTGGTGGACATTCCGCTGGCGGACACCTACTTCGTGGTGGCGCACTTCCACATGGTCATGGGTGTGGCGCCGATTCTCGTTGTATTCGGCGCCATCTATCACTGGTATCCCAAGGTCACCGGCCGGATGATGGATGAGCGCCTGGGACACATCCATTTCTGGATCACGTTCCTGGGCACCTACGCCATCTACTTCCCCATGCACTATCTCGGCGTGCTGGGAATGCCGCGGCGGTACTACGACTACGATTACGACTTCATCCCGCAGTCCGCCCACGACCTGAACACGTTCATTACCGTGGTGGCGCTGGCAGTGGGCGTGGCCCAGGTGCTGTTTCTGTGGAACATGGCCTGGAGCGCCGTCCGCGGCAGGTCGTCCGGCGGCAATCCGTGGAATGCCACCAGCCTGGAGTGGCAGACCCCGGAGACCCCGCCGGGGCACGGTAACTGGGGCCCGGAACTGCCCGAAGTCCACCGCTGGGCGTACGACTACAACGTGCCCGGGGCGCCGCAGGACTTTATCCCGCAGACCGAACCGCGGCCGACCAGCGCCCCAGGTCACGGCCACAGGGAGGACGCAACATGAGCTTCTGGGTCCGGCGAGAGCCCGAGCGCGGCAGCCTGGAGCCGAGCTCCGGCATTGGTCACTGGCAGGGACCGGTGAGCCGGGGTCCGGCCCTGCGACGGGGCCTGTACACCTTTCTGCTGCCCCTGGCGTCACTGTTCGGGCTGGTCATCATGGCCTACATCATGCGCCGCCACATGCCGGACTGGCAGCCCGTGGCACTGCCATGGCAGGTGTGGCTGAGCACGTTGCTGCTGCTGGCCAGCAGTCTCGCCTTCGAGCAGGCCCGGAAGGCCGCACGCCTGGCGCATCTGCCCGCGCTCCGGCGGGCGGTGCTGGCGGCCGGCGCGCTGGCGCTGGCCTTCCTCGGCAGCCAGATCTGGGCATGGGCGGACCTCCAACAGCAGGGGGGGTACCTGGAAGCGAACCCCTCCTACAGCTTCTTCTACCTGATGACGGGCCTGCACGCCCTGCACCTGCTGGGCGGCCTGGTCGCCTGGTCGCGGCTGCGCATGGCGTCCCGCCTCGGTGCGGACCGCGCGGCGCTGCAGCTCTCGATTCAGCTGTGTGCCATCTACTGGCATTTCCTGCTGACGGTGTGGCTGGTGCTGCTGGGGGTACTGGTTATCATGGCATGAGGATCGGGTAATGGCGGTGGAATCCGGACAGCGACACGAATCCACACGTCCCGGCCGGGGCGAGTCCGGCTGGCAGAGCCTGGTCAGCGACTGGGCGGCGGACCGGGCGACGTTCCGCAACGTCTCCTGGGGCAAGGCCATGATGTGGATCTTCCTGCTCAGCGACACCTTCGTGTTCACGCTGCTGCTGGTGGGCTACATGGCCGTGCGGCTGACCACGCCACTGGCCTGGCCGGATACCAGCGAGGTCTTCGCCCTGACCGTCCTCGGTCACGAGTTCCCGCTGCTGCTGATCGCCATCATGACGTTCATTCTCATCACCAGCAGCGGCACCATGGCCATGGCGGTGAATTTCGGTTACCGGAAGAATCGGCGCATGGCCGCGCTCTTCCTGCTGCTCACGGCCCTGCTGGGGGCCACCTTCGTCGGCTTGCAGGTCTACGAGTGGACCGATCTCATCGGCAAGGGCGTGCGCCCGTGGGAGAACCCCATGGGCGCCCCGCAGTTCGGCGCCGCGTTCTTCATGATCACCGGGTTCCACGGGCTGCACGTCTCCATCGGCGTGCTCTACCTGCTGATCGTGGCGATCAAGGTGCTCAAGGGGCACTACGACCGCAGCGGCGACTACGAGCCCGTGGAAGTGGCCGGGCTGTACTGGCACTTCGTGGACCTGGTCTGGGTGTTCATCTTCGCGTTCTTCTACCTATTGTGAGGTGCCGCCATGACCACGCATGAGGAACACAAACAGCCCCCCATCGCCCTCTACCTGCAGGTCTGGGGCTGGCTGTTCGTACTGAGCTTTCTGTCCTACCTGGTGGATTACAACGATCTGCAGGGGTTCTGGCGCTGGTTCCTGGTGCTGCTGTTCATGCTGGCGAAGGCAGGGCTGATCGTCGCCATTTTCATGCACGTGCGCTGGGAGCGGCCATCGCTGGTCTATGCGGTGTTGATACCACCGCTGGTGCTGCTGGTGCTGGTGCTGTTCCTCGCCATCGAAGGCGAGTACATCACCCTGCTGCGCAGCCAGTATTTCGGCCAGTAGCCCACTTGATCAGAGTGTCTTCAACCAGCCGAAGGAGGCGCCGAGCACGGCGCCATAGATCAGGTGCGACAGCAGCGTGCCGAAGGGAATCAGGGCGCCGAACCCCATCCCGAACAGCCCCGAACCGGCCATGGGGAACAGCACCACCATGACCAGCAGCCATGCGAGCACGCCGAAGATGAGCCCGCGCGCCAGATAGCCGCCGCCGGGCAGGTAACGCGCCAGCACGCCGAACAGCCCACCCCACAGAAGAATCCCCACCACGAAGTGAATGAACCAGCCAAGCACATCCACCGCCACCACGTTCATGGCCGTCTGCGCCGCCAGGCTCATGACCTCGATGGGGTTGAACCAGGGCATGATGCCGGCCGCCAGCCGGAACACCATGAGAATCGTCATGACCAATGTGGCAACCAGCCCCGCAATAATGCCGCGTCCCAGGTCTGCCATGACACACCTCCATGCCCGTCGCCTTGTGGCTTCTTTTTCCTGGAGTATAGCGGTCCGGTGGCAGGTCTGACGGTATACTGGTTGCCCTGCGCCACCCAATCGGAGTAACGACCGACCATGTGTGAACTGCTGGCCATGAGCGCCAACACGCCAACGGACCTTTGCTTCAGTTTCACGGGTCTGCGCCAGCGCGGAGGCGGTGCCGGACCGCATCGTGATGGCTGGGGCGTCGCCTTCTACGAAGGGCGTGGCGTGCGCGTGTTTCACGACCCGGAGCCCAGCGCCAGCTCACGCATCGCCGAGGTGCTGGAAACCCACCCCATCAAGAGCGAGGCGGCGATCTGCCATATCCGGCAGGCCAACGTGGGGCATGTGGCGCTGGAGAACACCCACCCGTTCATCCGCGAACTCCGGGGACGCTACTGGACGTTTGCCCACAACGGGCAGATCGAGGGGTTCCGGGCACGGCCCGGCATCTATGAGCCCGTGGGCGATACCGACAGCGAGCACATCTTCTGCGACCTGCTGAACGGCATCCGCGCCGAGTTGGCCCCGGACGTCGGCCTGGATGCCCTGCTGGCCGAGCTGGTCAGCCGCGCCGAGGCCTACGCCCAGCGCGGCGTGTGCAATCTGCTGGTGAGCAACGGCGACTGGCTGTTCACGTTCTGCAGCACGCGCATGACCGCCATCACCCGCCGCGCGCCCTTCGGCCCGGCACGGCTGAAGGACGCGGATGTCACCGTGGACTTCGAGGCGGAGACCACGCCGCGGGACATCGTCAGCGTCATCGCCACCGAGGCACTCACCAGCGACGAACACTGGGACGACTACCTGCCGGGCGAGTGGCGCCTGTGGCGTCAGGGGGAAGTATATGCCAGCGGTCGCGTGCCGGTACCGGACCTGGCACACCCCACGGCCGCACCGGAGACCTGAGGGCGGCGGCCTGCCGCCGCGCCCCTGCCCCCTCCATGGCGGAGCCGCCGTGGGGCCGGCGTTCCGTCCACCGTATGGGTAATGCCGTGGATTCCCTCCACGGGGCTGCCCTAACAAGATTGCGGCCTTTTCAACGGTGCAACTTCAGAGATAGGGCATTGCCAGACGCGCGACACCGTCGCGCAACCGCTCGGGCAGGGGCCGTTCGTCCACGTCCTCACAGGTCAGCGGGCGCGCCCGGCGGATGCGCTCGTCCACGCGGGCGCTCAGGTTGTGGGCCAGGGTGCGGTCGAAGCACTCCAGGTTGAACTCGAAGTTCAGGCGCAGACTGCGCGGATCCCAGTTCGACGACCCCACGAACACCCAGGCGTCGTCCACGACCATGAGCTTGGTGTGATCGAACGGCTTCGGCGTCAACCACACACGACAATCGTAGATCAGCACCTGGCGGATCTGCCCCATCATGGCCCAGTGTACGAAGGGGAGATTGGACTGCTCCGGCAGCACGATGTCCACGGTCACGCCGCGAATCGACGCCGTGTTCAGCACCGCGGCCAGGGTGGCCTCCGGCAGGAAATAGGGCGTGACGATGCGCACCGACTCCCGCGCCGTGGTCACCGCCGCCTGCAGCGCCATTTGGTGGGTCAGGAAGTGGTGGTCGGGGCCGTCGGGCACGCCCCGGGCCACGACGGTCCCGGCCGGGGTCAGCTCCGGGAACCAGCCGGGGCCGTCCAGCTCTTCCTCGGTGGCGAACAGCCAGTCTTCGTAGAACGTTTCCTGGAGATGACGCACCACCGGCCCCTCGACGCGAAAGTGCAGGTCCAGCGTCGCCCTCCGGCCGGCGTCGCGGTAGTGGTGTTGGCGGATGTTCATCCCGCCGGTGAAGCCGATGCAGCCGTCCACCACCAGGAGTTTGCGGTGATTGCGCAGGTTGATGCCCACCAGCCGCGCCGGAAACCCGGGGAAGAACCGCGCCACGGGCACCCCGCGCCGTTGCAGATCCCCCACCATGGACGGCCATGTATACCGCTCGCCGGCGTTGTCGATCAGCACCCGCACCTCGACGCCACGGGCCACGGCACGCTGCAGCGCGTCCGCAAAAGCATGCCCCACATCGTCGTTGCCGAAGATGTAGGTGGCCAGAGTCACCGTGCGTTCGGCCTGATCGATGGCCGCAATCATGGCGGGATAGGCTTCATCGCCGTCCATCAACGGTTCGACGCTGTTGCCCTGGACCAGCGGCCGGGGCACGATCCGGTTGGTTGCCTGGGCCAGCCCCTCCAGGTACTGCGCGTCCGGCCCCAGGCGGTTGCGCAACATGGTGAGGCCACACTCGTGATCGCGCGCGAACTCGTCCAGCACCTTGCGGCGCAGGGCAGCCGCGCGGCGGTTGATGCGATTGATCCCGAACAGCAGGTAGAGACCGGCACCGAGCACCGGCACCAGCCACAGCAGCGCCACCCAGGTGAGGGCGCTGCGCGAGTCCCGTTTCGCCAGGACCGCGTGTGCCGAGCCGATCAGGGCCAGCACGGGCGCGATCACTGCAATGACGCTGTACCAGAATTCCATGGCCTGCAGCCTGTTCCGGATGGACGAAGGGCCTCACGCTACCGGGGCCGGGTGCGACACGTCGCGCACGGCCGTCAGAGCGCCGCCCAGCCGTAGCTGAGCACAATGCCCACGAAGATGATGCCGCCGTAGATGTTGTTGTTCAGAAACGCCTGGAAGCAGCGCTCGCGGCTACGGTCCCGGATCAGCCACTGCTGATAGGCGAACAGCCCGGTGGCGATCACCAGGGCGACGTAATAGGCCGGCCCGAGCTGCGCCTGCAGGCCGACGAACAGCAGCGTCAGCGTCATCAGGCCCTGCAGCAGACCAATGATCAGCCGATCGTGCTCCCCGAACAGGATGGCGGTGGACTTCACGCCGATGCGCAGATCGTCATCCCGGTCCACCATGGCGTACTGGGTGTCATAGACGGTGGCCCAGACCACCGCCGCGATGAACACCAGCCAGGCGATCTCCGGCACGGTTCCGGTCTGGGCCGCGAAGGCCATGGGCACGGCCCAGCCAAACGCCATGCCCAGGTGGACCTGCGGCAGGTGCGTGTAGCGCTTCGCGAACGGGTAGGTGGCGGCCAGCAGCACCCCGACCACCGACAGCGCAATGGTAAGCGCATTCATCAGCAGCACCAGCCCGAACGCCACCAGGCAGAGGGTCGCGAACACGCCCAACGCCTCCCGTTCGCTCACCAGCCCCTGGGCCATGGGCCGGTGGGTGGTGCGCTTCACATGGCCGTCGACGTTGCGGTCGGCGTAATCGTTGATCACGCAACCGGCTGCGCGCATGACCAGCACACCCAGAACGAAGACGATGAGCACGAGGGGGTCAGGGAAGCCACCGGCGGCGATCCAGAGCGCCCACAGCATGGGCCACAGGAGCAGGAAATTGCCGATGGGCCGGTTCAGGCGCGCCAGACGCGCATACTGAATGAGTCGCTCCGCGAAAGGGGTGATGTTCACGCTCGACACGGCAACAGCTCCGGGAGAAACAGCTCGGCAACCAGCAGGGGCCGGCCGTTGAGATAATGCACCACGCGCCGGGCCCAGCAATCCCGCGCCGATGATAACCCGAGACGCCGCATGCGGTCTGCCAGCCAGTCATCGCGCCGCAGCCGCGCCACCTCCAGCGGGTCGCGCCGGGTCCCCCCACCCTGGAACAACAGCTCGCCGAGGGGACGCGAGCCAAGCCGGCGCAGGCCATCGTTACCGCCGGCCAGGGACGCCGGCGGGATGACCGTACGCGCGGCGATCAATGGCGTGTCACCGCAGCACAGCACCACTTCACGAATCCAGGCCAGCCGCCGGTGATCGAGCTGGAGTCGCCACGCTTCATCCAGTGCGGGGCGGCGCCAGCCCTGCCCAAGCACACGGACGCTGAATGTGCTGCCACAGCGGCGCCGCAGCGCCGCGGTCAGCGACCCCGTCTCCACGACCCAGTCCCGCACCGGTCGCGGCATGGGGCGGCCTGGCCGGCCATCGTGCGTCCGCCACTGGCAAAAACGGTGTCGCATCAGCGGATGATCACTCCCCGGGGCCCAGAACGCGCGGCAGTATCGCATGGGCCCGGTGTGCGTGCATCCGGCATCACCACTCACACGCGACCGTAGCGAGCGGCCGCGCCCACCCAGCGCTCGATCAGCGGATCGGCACTGGCGGGGGCCTCCTGCAGCAGGCGGTCCGCCATCTGCTGGACGTGCGGGATGAGTTCGCCATCGGCCACCAGATCGGCCACGCGCAGGGCCCAGGCCCCGGTCTGCCGGGTACCCAGGAGCTCACCCGGCCCCCGGATCTCCAGGTCGCGCCGGGCGATTTCGAAACCATCACTGGACTCCCGCAGAACCGCCAGCCGCGCCCTGGCCGTCTCGGTCAGCGGCGCGTGGTAGAGCAGCACGCAGCTGCTGGCGGCGGTGCCACGGCCGACCCGCCCGCGCAGCTGGTGGAGCTGGGCCAGCCCCAGGCGCTCCGGGTTCTCGATCACCAGCAGGCTGGCATTGGGGACGTCCACACCCACCTCGATGACCGTGGTCGCCACCAGGAGGTCCACGTCGCCGTCGGCAAAGGCGCGCATGACCCCGTCCTTCTCAGCGGCTTTCAGGCGGCCATGCACCAGCCCGATCCGCAGCTCCGGCAGCGCCTCCTGGAGCAGTTCCACCGTTTCGGCCGCCGCCTGCGCCTGCAGCGTGTCGGACTCCTCAATCAGGGTGCACACCCAGTACGCCTGCCGCCCCTCGGCACACGCCTTGGCGATGCCGGCCACCACTTCGTCGCGGCGGGTGTCCGGCACGGCCACGGTCTTCACCGGGGTGCGCCCCGGTGGCAGCTCGTCGATGACCGAGACGTCCAGGTCCGCGTAGGCGGTCATGGCCAGGGTCCGGGGAATCGGGGTCGCGGTCATGATCAGCTGGTGGGGCTGGGCATGCTCCCGCTGCCCCTTCTCCCGCAGGGCGAGGCGCTGATGCACGCCGAAGCGGTGCTGCTCGTCCACCACTACGAGCCCCAGACGCGAGAACGTCACGTCCTCCTGGAACAGCGCATGGGTGCCGACCACCACCTGGCTCTCGCCGTCGGCCAGCGCGCGCAGCGCTTCCCGCCGGTCCGATGCGGGCATCCGACCCGACAGCCAGGCCACCACAACCCCCAGCGGCTCCAGCCAGTCGCGGAAATTCCGGTAATGCTGCTCGGCGAGCAGCTCCGTCGGCGCCATGATGGCTGTCTGCATGCCGCTCTCGACGCTGCGCAGGGCGGCCAGGGCCGCGATCACCGTCTTGCCGGAGCCCACATCACCCTGGATCAGACGCAGCATGGGCGCACGACTGGCCATGTCCGCGGCGGTCTCCCGGTCGACACGATCCTGCGCTCCGGTGAGAGTGAACGCCAGACGCTCGCGGAAGGCCGCGACCAGCCGCCCGGTGCCGCGGAGCACGGGCGCCGCGGCGCGATCCCGCAGCCGGTGGCGCTGGCGCCGCAGCGTCAGGTGATGGGCCAGCAGCTCCTCCAGCACGAGCCGTCGCCGGGCCGGGTAGTCGCGTGCCTCCAGGGCGGCCAGGGGAGTGTCATCCGGTGGCCGGTGCAGGCACTTCACCGCCTCGGTGAAGGTGGGCAGCCCGGCGTCACCGTGCAGCGCCGGCGGCAGGAGCTCCTCCGGTGCGGCGGCGTCGAGCAGCGCAATGGCGCCGTCCACCAGGCGACGCAACGCGGTCTGGTTGAGGCCCTGGGTGGCGGGGTAGACGGGCAGCAGGCCATCGCCCCCGTCGCCGGTATCGGCACCGATCTCCAGCTCGGGATGGATCATCTGCAGCCCGGACGGGCCGTCACGCACCTCGCCGAAACAGCGCACGCGGGTACCGCGAGCGAGGCGTTTCTGCTGGCCGGGGTGGAAATGGAAGAACACCAGGGTCAGCGCCCCCGTGCCATCGGTGATACGGCACAGCAGCCGGCTCCGCCGGCCACGGGCGACTTCCGCCAGCTCCACCGTGCCGCTGGCCAGAGCCTGTTCCCCGGGGCGCAGCTCGCCCAGCCGGCGCACGCGACTGCGGTCCTCGTAGCGCAGGGGGAGGTGCAGGAGCAGGTCCTGCACGGAATGAATGCCGAGCTGCGCCAGACGCTCGGCCTGGCGCTCGCCCACACCACGCAGGCTGGTCACCGGCCGGCCCAGCGCGTCCCTGTCAGCTTGGGCCGGCACGGGCTCAGGCCTTGTCGCGCACCAGAATGGCGTCCATCTCGACGCCGGCGCCCTTGGGCAGACTGGCGACGCCCAGAGCGGCCCGGGCCGGGTAAGGGGCGTTGAACCGCTCTTCCATCATCTCGTTGACTAGGCCGAAGTTGCCCAGATCGGTGAGGTAGATGTTGAGCTTGACGATGTCCTCCAGAGTGGCGCCCGCGGCTTCACAGACGGCCTGCAGGTTGTTGAACACCTGCTCCACCTGGGCGCGGATGTCACCGCGGACCAGATCCATGCTTTCCGGGTCCAGGGGAATCTGTCCGGACAAATAAACGGTATTGTCGACCCGGATGGCCTGCGAATACGGCCCGATGGCCGAGGGTGCCCGATCCGTGTGGATCACTTCCCGCGTCATGGCGCTTGTCCTCTCCTCGTTGGAATGCGTTGATATCAACCCTGCCAAAGGTAACAGAAAGGGCTGCATTACGGTCACACGGCCTGATTGCCCAACGCCGCATCGGGGAACGTAGTATCGGCCGTGGCCACGTTGACGCGGTTGCGCCCGGCCAGCTTTGCCGCGTAGAGGGCCGCGTCTGCGCGCCGCAGCCAGTCGCGCTGGGTCTCCCCGTAACGCAGCTCGGCCACGCCCGCGGAGACCGTGAGCTGGTCGGTGCCGGGAAACCGGGTGGAGGCAACACGCGCCCGCAGCTTCTCGGCGATACGGGTGGCGGCACCAGCCCGGGTTGACGGCAGCGAGACCACGAACTCCTCGCCACCGTAGCGAAACACGCGGTCGCTCTGCCGCAGGCGATGACGCAACAGCTCCGTGAGCTGCACCAGGATTTCGTCGCCCATCAGATGGCCACGGGTGTCGTTGATGCGCTTGAAATGGTCGATATCCAGGACAATCAGGGAACAGGGCAGGCCGTAGCGGTCCCGGAGATACACCGCCTCATCCAGCCGGCTTTCCATCTGCCGGCGATTGCCGGCTCCCGAGAGCGGGTCCTCCATGGCCAGGCCTTCCAGTTCCCGGGCGCTGCGCTGGAGATTGTGGGCGAACAGGAACGTGAAGCTGCTGGTGAGCAACAGCGTGGACACGATGCGCAGGACATGTTCGATGGGCATGACCATGAACAGCACCGGGGTCACCACCACCAGGAACCCCAGATTGATCGCTGCGGCGATGCGGAAGCTGTAGAGTAGGTAGAACACCAGCACCAGTGGATAGGCCCAGTAGACACCCACCAGGGTCAGCTCGTGGATGGACACCAGAACAGCGGTAATCGCCGTCGCCACGACCACGGCGTTGAACAGCGGCGCCACATGCCCGCGCCGGTAAATCCAGACCGACAGCATCATGAACGCCACCGCGGCACCACCCACCGCCACACTCATGAGCGGGTCCGCCACCATCACGTGGTAGAGCGAAAAGGGGATCAGCAGTACACCGGCCACCGCATAGACCAGCGCCGTGTAGTTGAAATTCAGGTGTCGATTCTGGAGGCGCAAGCGGACCCCGGCTGCTCTGGTGTCTAGTTCTGATTCTTCGCGCAGAGTCGGCACTTGATGACGCTTCATCACGACAACGCCCGGAAAGTCTACCATAACCGCGGAGTTCGGCACCGTACGTCAGCGCAAGGCATCGATGCCCAGCAGCAGCGGATCGTGGTCCGACGCCCGGTAAGGCCCGTCGGCCGCCGGGGATCCCGCCAGGCGACCGTCGAAACCGAACACCGGCGGCTCATCGGCATTGATGTGCCAGATGGTGGCCCCGGCCACCCGCCCCGCCATGGATTCGGTGGCGAAGGCGTAGTCCAGGGTCCCGGCACCGCCACGGAAGACGTAGCTGTACTGCCCCTCCGGCGGCAGGCGATCCGCCACCAGGTTCAGGTAGGCCGCCTCCCCCAGCCGGCGCACGGGATCCTCGGCGGCGTAGCTGTTGAAATCGCCGAGCAGCAGCACGTCATCGACGCCCGTGCGGGCCACCTTGCGCGCGACAAAATCCAGCAGCGCTTCGGCCTGACGCGTACGCAGACGATTCCAGCAGCCCTGGCCACGATCCACGTCACCGGTGTCCGGACAGCCGACCTTGGCCTTGAAGTGCACCACCACCGCCAGCAGCGGCTCACCGTCCGCGGGGCGGAACACCGCAGCCTGAGGTGGCCGGTTATGCACGGACGCAGTGTCCCGGAACGGCCCTTCAAGCAGCGTCAGACGGTCCGGGCGGTACGCGAATCCCACCTTGATCGCATCGGTGCCCGTCTCCCCGCCGGTGACGGCGCGGTACTCCGGGCCATCCAGGGCCGCGGAGGCCCGCTCAGCAAGGTCGTCCGCGGCCGCCGCATCATTCTCGAGTTCCACCAGTGCCAGCAGGTCGGCGTCGAGCCCCTCCAGCGCCGCCTGCAACCGCGCGCGCTGGCGCTCCAGCTCACGGGCATCGGCAGCACCCCGCTCGCCAAGGGTGAGAAAGTAGTTCTCGACATTGAACGCCGCCGCGCGCACGTCGCCGGCAATGGAGTCCGGTCTCTGTGGCCGAGGGTTCTCCTCTGTGAACCGGGGCGGTTCCACCGGGTGCAGCCGCCAGCGGTCAAAAGCGAACGTCAGCACCCCGGTCGGTGCATGCACGCGATCTCCGGCGCGCCGCGTACCGCTGGCATCGTCCAGATACGGCACCGGGTCGGGCTCGGCCTGGTAGCTACCGTCGTCCAGGAGGAGACGCTTTGCCGGCTGGTCGTCGCTGCGGCGGCGGATCAGCCGTTCCGGGGCCAGATCAAGGGTGCCGTGGCGGCCGAGGTGGTAATTGTCGATCACCGTGAGCGTGCCGGGATAGCGAACCAGACGCCCCTCGAACCGGTCGCGGTCAGCCTCGGCGAGCGGCAGCTCCAGCGGCTCCGGCTCCGGCAGGCCGGGCGCGCCACACTGGTACACGGCATCCACATAACCGATCTGCGGGCGACCGTGAAAGCGGTCGGTGGTGCCCGTCACCCGTAGCAGGTGTCCCGGGCGGACACGCTCCCGCTGCGCGTCGTCGAGCGCAGGCGCATAGACAAACAACGCCCCGGGCGCCTGGCCGTCAGGGGCCGCCATGAAGAACCCGTTCAAGGCGTCCCGCCCCAGGAAGGCGCCGGTAACGACACCGGCCACCGTGATCTGCTTGCCTTCGGAGATCGCGGCATCGCCCTGCCCGGCCGCTGCCGCCAGGGGCACCGGATCGTCACGACAGGGGTCGGCGGTGTCACCGAATGCCAGGTAGGCGACCAGCAAGGCGGCCATCCCGGCGCCCCACAGCACGTCCTTGCGCATGAGCCAGTCCTTCATGATGTAATCCTGTTGCTGCTTCCCGTCCGTGGGAGGTGCGGCAAGCCTCTCAGCCCTTGACGCGGTTGATGCGCAGCACGCTGTTCAGTACACGCAGGCGGCGCATGATACGCGCGAGGTGCCGGCGTCCCTGAACGGCGATACTGAAGTTGATGGTGGCAATCATGCCGTCACGCTCGTCCACCGAGACGTTGAGGATATTGCCTTCGCTGTCGGAGATAGTGGACGCCACCTCGGCGAGCACACCGCGTTCGTTCACCACGTCCACGCGCACCGGCACCTGGAATTCCCGCTGGATGTCCGCTTCCCACTGGACATCCAGCCACTTCTCCGGGTGCTTGCGGTACTCCTGCAGGTTGTTGCAGTCCTGCAGGTGGATCACCATCCCGCGCCCGGAACTGGCAAAGCCGATGATCGGGTCGCCGGGGATGGGATTGCAGCAGCGCGCGAAGGTGACCACCGCGCCTTCGGTGCCGCGGATGGTGAGTCGCTGCAGATCGTCGGTTTCCGACTCCACCAGCTCTTCCGAGAGCCCGGCCAGATGGCGGGCCGCCAGCCAGGGCATGCGCCGCCCGAGGCCGATGTTCTCCAGCAGCCCTTCCAGGGTCTCGAAGCCCTGGGCCTCCAGGCCCTGCTCCACCTGCTCGGCGGGCAGCTGATCCAGGTCCAGGGCCAGGCTCTGCAACGCCTGCTCGAGCAATCTGCGGCCCAGGCTGGTGGCCTCCTCGTGGCGCAGATTCTTGAGCGAGTGCCGGATGGCGGAGCGCGCCTTGGCGGTGACCACGAAGTCCAGCCAGGCGGGATTGGGGCGCGCACCCGGCGCAGTGATGATGTCGATGGTCTGCCCGGTCTCGAGTTGCGTGCGCAGCGGCGCAAGGCGCTTGTCCACCTTGGCGGCGAGGCAGGTGTCACCGATGTCCGAGTGCACGGCGTAGGCGAAGTCCACCAGCGTCGCCCCCCGCGGCATTTCCATGATGTCGCCGCTGGGGGTGAAGACGTAGACTTCGTCCGGGAACAGGTCCACCTTGACGTTCTCGATGAACTCCAGTGGGTTGCCGGCGTTCTTCTGCATCTCCAGCAGATCCTTGACCCACTCCCGCGCCCTGCTCTGGGCCGTGTTCTCCTTGGCCCCGCCAATCTTGTACATCCAGTGTGCCGCCACGCCCATCTCCGCAACCCGGTGCATCTCGCCGGTGCGGATCTGCACCTCGATCTGGATGCCCCTGGGGCCCCAGAGCATGGTGTGCAGAGACTGATATCCGTTGCTCTTGGGGATGGCGATGTAGTCCTTGAAGTGCCCGGGCATCGGCTTGTAGAGACCGTGCATCGCACCCAGTACGCGGTAGCATTCATCCACCGAGTCAACCACCACGCGGAAGCCGTAGACGTCGAAGACGGCGTTGAACCCCTTGCGCTCCCCGTGGCCATGCATCTTCTGGTAGATGCTGTAGAGGTGCTTCTCCCGCCCCTGAACCTGGGCGTCGATACCCATGCCGGCCAGGCGCTCCTGGAGCGCGTCATTGACCTTGGCCACCAGCTTCTTCTGATTGCGCCGCGCCTTGCGGACCTGGGCCTTGATGACCCGGCAGCGCATGGGGTGGATGGCCGCGAAGCACAGATCCTCGAGCTCGATGCGGACGTTGTTGATCCCCAGCCGGTTGGCGATGGGCGCATAGATGTCGAGGGTTTCGCGGGCAATGCGGCGCCGTTTGTACGGCGGCATGACCCAGACCGTGCGCATGTTGTGGAGGCGGTCGGCCAGCTTGATGATGATGACCCGGATATCCCGGGACATGGCCATCATCATCTTGCGGAAATTGGCCGCCTGGGCCTCCGCCTTGCTCTCGAAGTGGATCTGCGTGAGCTTGGAGACCCCGTCGACGATCTCGGCGACTTCCTCGCCGAACTCCGACGCGATCTGCTCCTTGGCGGTGGGGGTGTCTTCGATGACGTCGTGCAGGATGGCGGCGACGATGCTCTGGTAATCCAGCCGCATCTCTGCCAGCACCTTGGCCACTGCCACGGGGTGGGTGATGTACGGCTCGCCGGAGAGCCGCCGCTGGCCCTCGTGCGCGCTGGCCCCGAACCGGTAGGCGCGATAAACCGTCTGCACGTGCTCGGGCTCGAGATAGGTCTCGAGCAACGAACACAGCTCGCTGATCCGGTGATTCGGATCAGCGCCGGTTGGCTCATCGGCCTCCGTCAGCGGGTCTACACGGGCCAAGCATCACCTCAGGTCTCGTCCGGCGTCTCCGGAGTGGGCTGGGTTTCGGCCGCGACCTGATACTCCGTTTCCAGATCCTCCTCCAGGATGGAGGGGCCCACATGGGCGCCCGCGATTTCGCGCAGCGCAAGCACGGTGGGCTTGTCGTTCTCGAGCGGGACGCGCGGTTCCAGCCCGTTCGACAGCTGCCGTGCCCGCTTGGTGGCCACCAGAACCAGTTCGAAACGGTTATCAACGTTTTCGAGGCAGTCCTCGACGGTAACGCGTGCCATTAAAAAACTCCTTGAGACAGATAGCTACTGGTCTAAGTGTACCTGAAACACGGGGCAAGTGTGATGCCCCGCACCATGAATGATCGCACCATGCACCGATGCGGTGCCAAGGCGGTCTCCGACCCGGGGCGGGCGAGCGGGAAACGGCACTCAGGCGAGCAGGTCGGCGAGGGTTCCGGCGAGACGTTCACGCTGCGCAACCAGCCGCAGCCGGCGCGTGCGCACGATGGAGACCAACTCATCCAGTGCGTGCCCGAAGGCGTCATTGACCACCAGGTAGTCGTACTCGTCGTAATGAGACATCTCGTTCACCGCCTCCTGCATCCGGCGGGCGATGACGTCTTCCGGGTCCTTGCCCCGCTCGCGCAGCCGGCGGTCCAGCTCCTGACGAGAGGGCGGCAGCACGAAGATGGAGACACACTCTGGCATGGCCTGGCGCACCTGCTGCGCCCCCTGCCAGTCGATCTCGAGGATCACGTCAGTGCCGGCCTCCAGCTGCCGCTGCACGGCGCTGATCGCGGTGCCATAGGCGTTTCCGAACACCTGCGCATGCTCCAGGAAGTCGTCGGCATCGATCATTGCCTGGAACCGGCCCGCGCTGACGAAGTGGTAGTCGATGCCGTCCCGTTCGCCGTCGCGCCGCGGCCGGGTGGTGTGGGACACCGAGATGCTCAGCCCCGGAACCGTATCCACCAGCGCCTTCACCAGGCTGGTCTTGCCAGCGCCCGACGGCGCCGAGACGATGTAGAGGGTGCCGATCATCGGATAAGGGTCCTCACTCCAGGTTCTGGATCTGCTCGCGCATCTGTTCGATCAACACCTTCATGTCCACGGAGGTGTTGGTGGTCTCCAGCGCGGCCGACTTGGAGCCCAGGGTGTTGGCCTCGCGGTTGAGCTCCTGCATGAGGAAGTCGAGCCGCCGGCCGATGGGTTCCTGCCGCTGGAGCACGTCCTGGATCTCCTGCACGTGCGCCTCCAGGCGGTCCAGCTCCTCGGCGACGTCCATGCGCTGGGCCACGTAGATGAGCTCCTGCTCCAGGCGG
Organism: Aquisalimonas sp.; assembly: GCA_007126095.1. GTDB lineage: Bacteria > Pseudomonadota > Gammaproteobacteria > Nitrococcales > Aquisalimonadaceae > Aquisalimonas. Next base: position 23,595 of record SLBZ01000015.1, on the reverse strand, counting down.
TGGGGGTCGGCGGGCTGGTCCAGCTCCGCCAGGCGCTGCTCCAGCTTGCGCCGCACGCGCTGGTTGATCTCGGGCATGTGCACGCGGATGTCGCTGGCCAGCGTCTGCAGCTGCGTCGCACGCTCGCCGATCATGGCTGCCAGCCGGTCACCTTCGCGTTCGCGCGTCGCCACGAAGCCGTCCAGGGTCTCGTCGAGCAGATTCAGCGCCGCCTCCCTGACCGGCTCCAGGTCACGGCCCTGCTCCCGAAGCACGCCCGGCAGCCGGAGCACATCCGTCGCCGGTATGGGCGCGGCGCCGTGCAGCCGGACATTGAGCTCGCGGGTCGCTGCCAGGAGCTGATCCACGTACTCCCAGTTCAACTGAACATCTGCCGACGCCGCCGTGGCCTCGAACCGCAGACTGCACTCCACCTTGCCCCGCCCGAGCCGCTTGCCGATACGCTCGCGCACGGCCGTCTCCAGCTGGCGCAGGTCGTCCGGCAGACGCGGATGGACGTCCAGATAACGGTGATTCACGGACCGGAGTTCCCAGGACAGGCGGCCCCACTCGCCCTGGGTTTCCCGGCGCTCGAACGCGGTCATACTGCGCGGCATGGCGCCTTCTCCCTGTGGCCCTGTTGCTGACTGGCAGGATGGAGCGGTGATTCGCCCTCTCGGAAGACTGGTATCTTACGCATTCTCGCGGCCGCGCAAAACCGCCACCCGCGGCGCGGGAGGCGGCATCGCCCCGCACGCGCAACCGGGGGTGTGTTACCCTCTGCGCCCCAGATTCAACACCCCGGAGGTTCCGCCATGCGCCCCAGTGGCCGCCAGCCCGACGAACTGCGCACCATCCGCCTGACACGCCGATTCACCAAGCATGCCGAAGGCTCGGTGCTGGTGGAGTTCGGCGACACGCGCGTGCTGTGCACCGCCTCTGTGGAAGAGAGTGTGCCCGGCTTCCTGCGCGGCAAGGGCCGCGGCTGGGTCACGGCGGAATACGGCATGCTGCCCCGCTCCACCGGCTCGCGCATGGGCCGCGAGGCGGCGCGCGGCAAACAGCAGGGCCGGACAGTGGAGATCCAGCGTCTTATCGGCCGCTCCCTGCGCGCTGCGATCGACATGGAGGCGCTGGGTGAGCGCGCGGTGGTCATCGACTGCGACGTGCTCCAGGCCGACGGCGGCACGCGCACGGCCTCCATCACCGGCGGCTACGTGGCGCTGGCCGATGCCGTTTCCACGCTCATGGAGCGGGGACAGCTCAAGCGCAGCCCGCTGCACGGGCAGGTCGCGTCGGTCTCCGTGGGCATCTACCGGGGCGTCCCCGTGCTGGATCTGGACTACCCTGAGGACTCGGAGGCGGAAACGGACATGAACGTGGTCATGAACGACGCCGGCGCCTTCATCGAGGTCCAGGGAACCGCCGAGGGCCATGCCTTCCGCCGGGATGAGCTGGACGCCATGACCACCCTGGCGGAGAACGGCATCGCCGAACTGATCCGCCGCCAGCGCGAGGCCCTGGAGGCGTCGTAATGCAGCGCACGGTGTTCGCCAGCAACAACGCGGGCAAGGTGGCGGAGGTCGCGGAACTGCTGCGGCCCACCGGTCACACGGTGATCCCGCAGTCGGAGTATCTGGTTCCGGAAGCGGAGGAGACCGGGCTCACGTTCGTGGAGAACGCCCTCATCAAGGCGCGCAACGCCTGCCACCACACCAGCCTGCCGGCAATCGCCGACGACTCCGGCCTGGAAGTGGACGCGCTCCACGGCGAACCGGGCATCTACTCGTCACGCTACGCCGGCGAGCACGGCGACGACGCCGCCAACAACAGCCTGCTGCTGGGTGAGCTCGCCGGTGTGCCGGACGCGGAGCGCACGGCACGATTCCGCTGCGTCATGGTCTATCTACGGCATGCCGAGGATCCGGCGCCGCTGATCTGCCAGGGCGTCTGGGAAGGCCGTATTCTGGACGCCCCACGCGGCGCGGGCGGCTTCGGCTACGACCCGGTGTTCTGGGTTCCGGCGGAGGCCTGCAGCGCCGCGGAGCTGCCACCGGAGACAAAGAACCGCCTGAGCCACCGCGGACAGGCACTGCGGGCGTTACTGGCCGCACTGGACAACGGCTGAGCCGGGGACGACCGTCGCCGGTCGCCGCACCGGAAGCGGGTCATCATGAGCACACTGGCAACACCACCGCTGGGCCTTTACGTGCACCTGCCCTGGTGCGTGCGCAAGTGCCCCTACTGCGACTTCAATTCCCACACCGCCCCCGACCAGCTGCCCGTGGACGACTATCTGGCGGCCCTGCGTGCGGATCTGAACAGTGAGCTGGAGCGCGCGCAGGGCCGGCGCATCGAGACCGTGTTCATCGGTGGCGGCACGCCCAGCCTGTTTCCGGCCGACGCCATCGGCACCGTGCTGGAGTGGCTGGGTGACCACCTCGCCGCCGACGCCGAGATCACCCTTGAAGCCAACCCGGGAACGCTGGAGCAGGGGCGCTTCGCCGGGTTCCGCGCCGCCGGGGTGAACCGGCTGTCCATCGGCGTGCAGAGTTTCGACGATGCCCGCCTGCAGGCACTTGGACGTATCCACGGCCCGGACGACGCCCGCCGTGCGGTGGACGCCGCCCACGAAGCCGGTTTCGAGACCTTCAACGTGGACCTCATGTTCGCCCTGCCCGGGCAGGATCACGCCGGCGCCATGGCGGACATCGATGAAGCCCTGCGGCTCGGCGCCCCGCACATCTCCCACTACCAGCTCACCATCGAACCCAACACCGTGTTCTACTCCCGCCCGCCGGCGCTGCCCGACGAGGAGACGGCCTGGACCATGCAGCAGGCGTGCAGCGCCCATCTGAGCGGACACGGCCTGCAGCGCTACGAGGTCTCGGCCTGGGGACGACCCGGCCACGCCTGCCGGCACAACCTGAACTACTGGCGCTTCGGCGACTACCTTGCCATCGGCGCCGGCGGCCACGGCAAGGTGAGCTGTTCCCACGACGGACGCATCAGCCGCTACCGCAAGGTGCGGGTGCCGGCCTTGTACATGGCGCGCGCGCGCGAGGGACGCGCCGACGCGGAGTGCACCGACGTGCCCGCGGCGGACCGTCCGCTGGAGTTCCTCATGAACGCACTGCGACTGGACGAAGGCTTCAGCCTGTCCCTGTTCACGGCCCGCACCGGGCTGCCCGCCGCGGCCATTGCGGACCGGATCCAGCGCGCCGTGGACGACGGCCTGCTGGAACGGGATGACGACCGCGTGCGGACCACCCATGCGGGCCACATGTATCTGGACTCCCTGCTGCAGCGCTTTCTGCCGGAGACGCCATGATCACCGAGACCACCGTCGACTGCCCCTACTGCGGCGAGCCCTTCACCACGCTGGTGGACTACTCCGAAGGCGAACAGCGTTACATCGAGGACTGCCAGGTCTGCTGTCAGCCCATCGAGTTCGTGGTCGCCGTGGACGCCAGTGGCGAGCTCGCCGATGTTACCGTGCTCCGGGATGACGAGTGACATGGACGGATCCGCGCTCCGGGTTTATATAACTGGATATGAGCGACTACCACCCCATCGGATGCGAGACGTATGCGGCCCTGGAGATTGCCATCGTGCAGGGTGTACGGCTGCGTGTGGGCTGGCAGAGCCCGGACGGGCGCTGGCATGTGGAGCCGCTGTTGCCGGTTGACCTGCGCATCCGCGCCCAGGAGGAGTACCTGATCGCGCAGCGCAGCGCCGGACGGCCCCTGGAGATCCGGCTTGACCGGATCTGCGGTTTCCGGCCGCTGTAGGCAATCGGCGCTATAGCAAGGCCATCTGACGGCCCGCCTCCAGATCCCGTGCCTCCAACCCCGACGCCGTCACGCCCAGCAGGCGCACCGCGCGGCGGTCCACATCGGTTTCCTCCAGCAGCACATCCAGCACCGGCAGCATGTCGGCGGCCTCACGCATGGGCGACCGGCCGGTACGCCGGCGGGTGATCAGCTCGAAATCGGCGTACTTCACCTTGAGCGTCAGCGTGCGCGCCTGCAGCCCCTTCTCTGCGAGGCTTGCGGCAACCTTGGCGGCCAGGGGCTCCAGCGCCGCAAGCATGTCCGCGCGTGCGGCGAGGTCCCGGCGGAAGGTGGTCTCCGACCCCACGGACTTGCGCTCGCGCACCGGCTGCACCGGGCGCTCGTCGATCCCCCTGGCGATGCCGTAGTAGAACGGCGCCCGCTTGCCGAACGCCTGCTGCAGCGCCACCAGATCCCACTGGCGCAGATCGGCCCCGGTGTGAATGCCCAGCCCGTGCATGCGCGCCTCGGTGGCGCGGCCGACACCGTGAAACCGACCCACCGGAAGGTCGGCCACGAACGCGGCACCCTGATCCGGGGTGATGACCGTGAGGCCGTCCGGTTTATCCAGATCCGATGCCTGCTTCGCCAGAAACTTGTTGTAGGAGACACCAGCCGAACAGGTGAGCCCGGTCTCCTCGCGCACTCTGGCGCGAATGGTGTGGGCCACCCGGGTCGCCGAGCCCTCGAAACCGGGGGTGTCGGTGACATCCAGGTACGCCTCGTCCAGCGACAACGGCTCCACCAGCGCCGTGTAGTCGAGAAAGATGGCGCGGATCTGCCGGGAGATGGCGCGGTAGACATCGAACCGCGGACGGATGAACACCGCGTCCGGGCACAGCCGGATCGCCCGTGCCGCGGGCATGGCGGAGTGGATGCCGTAGCGCCGGGCCTCGTAGCTGGCCGCCGCTACGACACCCCGGCCGTCGGGCGAGCCGCCGACCACCACGGCGCGACCGCGCAGGCTGGTGTCGTCACGCTGTTCCACAGACGCATAGAACGCGTCCATGTCCACGTGCAGGATCTTGCGGTGCTCAGCGGTCATGCGGGCGGATTCTACCCGAGTCGGGGCCAACCGTCGGGCCCCGTGGCGGCCAGCGTGGCACAATACCGCCATGGACCTGACACACAGCACACAGGAGGCCCTGGAGCGCATCCGGGCCACCGTTGGCACCGCGGGCTGGATCGATGGCGACGCCCGTGAGCCCTACCTGCGGGAGTGGCGCGGCCTGTACAAGGGGCGTGCCGCCGCCGTGGTGGCGCCCGCCTCCACCCGCGAAGTCTCCGCGGTCATGGCGCTCTGCCACCAGGCAGGCATCGGCGTCGTGCCCCAGAGCGGCAACACCGGGCTCTGCGGCGGTGCCGCCCCGGACGCGAGCGGCACCCAGATCATTCTCAGCCTGCGCCGCATGCGCCATATCCGCGACATGGACGCCGCCAACGACACCCTCACCGCCGAAGCCGGCTGCATTCTCGCGGACCTGCAGCGCATCGCGGCCGACGCCGACCGCCTGTTCCCGCTCAGCCTCGCGGCAGAGGGGAGCTGCATGCTGGGCGGCAACCTCGGCACCAATGCCGGCGGCACCAACGTCCTGCGCTACGGCAACGCCCGCGACCTCTGCCTGGGGCTGGAGGTGGTGCTGGCCGACGGCCGGATCTGGAACGGCCTCTCCGGCCTGCGCAAGGACAACAGCCGTTACGACCTGAAGGACCTGTTCATCGGCAGCGAGGGCACCCTGGGCATCATCACCGCCGCGGTGCTGCGGCTGTATCCGCGGCCCCGCCAGGTGCAGACGGCGCTGCTGGCCCTGCCGTCGTCCGAGGCCGCCGTGGAGCTCCTGCCGGCGCTGCGCGAGGCCGGCGGCGATACCCTGACAGCCTGTGAACTCATGAGTCGGACCAGCCTGGCCATGGCACTCACGCACATGCCCGGCTGCCGCGATCCCTTCGACGCAGCACACCCGTGGTATCTGCTGGTGGAGCTGTCAACGCCGCAATTCGGCGACGCGCTGCGCGACGCCCTGCAGGCATGCCTGGAGCGGGAAATGGAGCAGGGCCGGGTGGTGGACGGTGTGATCGCGGAGTCCCTGGATCAGGCGCACGCGCTCTGGCGACTGCGGGAGAGCATCCCCGAGGGTCAGACGCGGGAAGGCGCCAGCATCAAGCACGACGTCTCGGTCGCGGTCTCGCGGGTCCCCGCGTTCCTCGCGCAGGCGACGGCGCAGATCGAGGCCGCGATCCCGGGCATACGCGTCTGTCCCTTCGGCCATATCGGCGACGGCAACATCCACTTCAACCTGTCACAACCGGAAGGTGCCGACCCGGACGCCTTCCCCGCGCAGTGGAATGACTGCAACCGGATTGTCCACGACGTGGTGGCTGCCATGGGCGGCTCCATCGCAGCCGAACACGGTGTCGGGCAGCTCAAGGTCGCCGAACTGGAACGCCTGAAAGACCCGGTGGAGCTGGACCTGATGCGGCAGATCAAGGCGGCCCTGGACCCCACCGGCATCATGAACCCCGGCAAGGTGGTGCGTTAGCCTGCGGCCGGCACCTGGCTCAGTACGGCGTCCCGCCACGCGCGGATCCGTGGCTCGTCGGCCAGCAGCGCGTCGCCGTCCACCAGCCGCTGCCACTGGAGCATGCCGGCGACGCTGTAGTCGGCGTAGGCCGGTGCGGCACCGCTGATCCAGGGCTGATCCTGCAGCAGCTGTCGCAATGGCGTCAGCTCCCGGAGCACGGCGGCCACGGCATCCTCACGCTGCGCCCGGATCGCCACCACCGACATTCCGAACCGCCGCTCCCGGGTGGTCACGAAATAGTCGTAATCGGCAGGGTCCAGGTGGTGCTCGACGATGGAGGGCAGCACCACGCGCAGCAGCGCGGGCGCCAGGCGGGTATCGGCCCAGGTGTTCACGAAGCGGGTGGTGGCTCGGGCCGCCTCGCCGCCGAACAGGGCCGGAGCGTCCGGGTAGACGTCCTCCAGATAGCAGGCGATAGCCCAGGAGTCGCTGATGGTCTGCTCTCCGTCCACCAGCACCGGCACCTTCTCCTGTCCGCTGAACGCGATTCGCTCCTTGTCAGTGAAACGGCAGGGGATGCGCTCCGCCTCCAGCCCCTTGTGCGCCAGCGCCATGCGTGTGCGCCAGCAGAAGGGGCTGAAGCGCAGATCCGCCGCCCCGGTGAGTTCGTAAAGCTGGCGCGCCATGTTGCTCCCCCGTGAGTCCTGCCGGCCCGGGCGCCCCGTGCGATCAGAACGGCAGATACACCTGCACGTTCCCTCCGCCGAACGCCGCCCTATGAAGCCGTGCCGTTGGATTCAGCGCAACGTAACCGCCGGTGGACTGGTTGACGGTCACCTGCAGCGGCAGGGTCAGTTTGGCATAGAAACCCCGCTCGTCGTCCCGGTCACCATCCTCGCGTTCACGCACGTCGGCGTGATTGACGAAGACGCCGGGCGCCAGCTGCAGGCGCTCGCTCAGACGCCGGGTGATGCCCAGATAGGCCATGCGTTCCAGACGGTCCTGCCGGTCGACCCGGCCAGGGTCATCCGGCCGGCGCTCTCGCGCCACCAGGCGGAAGTAGCGCACACCGCCCCAGACCGCCGTATCGGGGCTGTAGGCATGCCGCAGCTCCGCCGTGACCTGGGTGTGGCGGCGCCGCAGGCGCTGTTCCGGAAGATCACTGTCGCCCCTGTCCTCCAGCGCGCGGGTAGTGTAGAGGCCTTCCACCTCCAGACCGGCCTCCCAGGCGTCGGCAAACGGGACCTCGACGCCAAGACCCGCACGGCCCTGCTGGTAGCGGTATGTAAAGTTCTCCACGTGATTGTGCAGGCGCGTGTTGTCGTTGTAGTTGGCAAAACCGTAGACAAGCGCCTCGCCAAGTCGGTGACCACCGGCCAGGTAGTAGGTGAACGGATAGCGTCCGTACTCGGCATCGCCCTGCTTGTCGTTGAAGATGAAATCCGGCGCCACGACGGTGGCGCGCAGGTGATTGCCATCACCACCATCCCAGGCAAGCTCACCGTGGAGGTCCACGTTCTCCTTGGCCCCTTCCACATCGCCGTAGAGCGTTGCGGTCACACCCGATCCCTGACCGAGCCCGGAACCAATGCCGATGAGGTTACTGTCGTAGCGACCGTCGAAGTCCTCGAACCGCCGGTAGCGGTAACGGAAGTAGGCCGGACCATCGAACTCCCCGGTCAGCTGAATCTCCTGGCGGGTATACAGCTCATCACTGCGGGCACTCCCGGCGGTGCCGAAGACACCGTCGCGCGGCGGGCGCGCTCCCTCATTCAGCCCCGGTGCCGGCTCGAAGGTAAACCGGTGGAGAAAGCTCTCCGTGTTGTAATCAAACTGACGTCCGTCAACCACATCCCGCCTGAACGGCTGGGGTTCGCGCCAGTCGGCCGCCGCATGATGCGCCACCGCAACGGCACCAAGCCCGACCACCACGCCCCATCGAAACAGTCTGATCACCATACGCTCCCCGAAAACTGGCATCGCTCCACTGATCCAGCCGGCTATGGTACTCACCTTCCGAGAACGATTGACAGGCCCTTGCGGCGGCAGCCGCCGCCGTGGACTAAGCTTGAGGGTACCGATGGCCGACCCCGGGGAGGGGCCCGGAATGACAGCAACCCAGCCGACCCAGCCCGATTTCGAGGAATGGCGCGACCTGGCCGCGCGGGACCCGGAAGCATTCGAAAGCCGCCGCCGCGCATTGATCGACGCGGCCATCGAGGATGCACCACCCGATCGGCGGGCACGCCTGCGGCGTCTCCAGTGGCGCATCGACACGGTGCGCTCCCGTCACGGCGACCCGCTGGCGGCCTGCGCCGCCCTGTCGCGCATGATGTGGGAGAGCGTGCGCGGCGACCAGGGGCTTCTCAATCAGGTGGCCTATCTCCACGCCCGCTGGACGGGCAATGCGATGCGCGAGCCGCCACGGGCGCGCGTGCTTCCGTTCGCCCGCCCCGATAAGCCGGCGTCCGCCGGCAACGACTGACGGCGCTCTCGGTTCTTGTCATGACGGCGTCCGGAAGGTATGATCCGCCCCCTTATTGAATACCCCGCACCCGCGGTCGGCCCGCGTGTGCCAAACCGAACAGGTATCCGGTCATGAAGAAGGACATCCATCCGAACTACCGCGAAGTCGTGTTCCAGGACATCGCCTCGGATTTCGCCATCCTGACGCGCTCGACGATCCGCACCGACGAGACCATTACCTGGGAAGACGGCAACGAGTACCCGCTGGTCAAGGTGGAGGTCTCCAGCAAGAGCCACCCGTTCTACACCGGCAAGCAGCGTGTGCTGAGCAGCGGTGGCCGCGTGGACCGCTTCAAGCAGAAGTACGGAAACGTCCGCAAGTCCCGCTGAACCATCTTCCCGCACCGTTGCAGTGCAGCGGTTGCCGGCAGGAAATGCGAACGACCTCGAAGAACCCGCGCCCCGGCGCGGGTTTTTTGCGTTGCACCACCCGAAAGCTGCCGCCACTCCCAGCGCCTCCCGATTTTAGCCGCTTTTTCCAATCATTTTTTTGGAATTTTAACGAAGTTACACCGAATTTCGCGCTTCTTTGCACATTCTTCCCCGCCCGCTCCTTTGCTGTTACTATCACCGCCGTTCGGTCAACCGGTGGCGCCTTCGCCGCGGTAAGTTGCTGCCAACCACGCCCCACGGTCCGGCAGGCAATGACCGGGGTCCAGACCCGCAGCGCTCCGCCCGCATGAGTTCCTCGCGGGCTTCCGCCTGCGGGGTGCGCTGATACCCTGCGGCCGGCACCTGAAGGCACGGCCCCGGCCGTCGACGCAGGCGTGGCTACGGCCCGTAGAGAATTAGGAGTAACTGGAATGTCCAAACATACTGTGACGCTCACGGACAACGCCACCGGCAAGAGCCTGGAGCTCCCGGTGCGTGAAGGTACGCACGGCCCGACCGCCATCGACATCAAGTCCCTCTACGGCGAATTCGATTCGTTCACCTACGACCCGGGTTTCACGTCCACCGCCAGCTGTCGGAGCGACATCACGTTCATCGACGGTGACCAGGGCACCCTGCTTTACCGCGGCTACCCCATTGAGCAACTGGCCGAGCACAGCAACTTCCTCGAAGTCTCCTACCTGCTGCTCTACGGCGACCTGCCGCAGAAAGCCGAACTCGAGAACTTTACCGACTCCATTACCCGCCACACCATGGTCAACGAAAGCCTGAAGAACTTCTTCAACGGCTTTCATTACAACGCGCACCCGATGGCCATGCTGACCGCCGTGGTGGGCTCGCTGTCCGCCTTCTACCACGACAGCATCGACATCAACGACCCGGAGAGCCGGGACCTGTGCGCGCAGCGCATCATCGCCAAGATGCCGACCATCGCCGGCGCCGCCTTCAAGCATTTCGTCGGCGAACCGTTCGTCTACCCCAAGAACCACCTGAGCTACAGCGCCAACCTGCTCAACATGCTGTTCTCGCGGCCGAGCGAGGAATACGAGATCAGCCCGGTGGCGGAAAAGGCGCTGGACCAGCTCCTGATTCTCCACGCCGACCACGAGCAGAACGCCAGCACGTCCACGGTGCGCCTCGCCGGCAGCACCGGCACCAACCCGTTCGCCGCCATGTCCGCCGGTTGCGCCGCCCTCTGGGGTCCTGCGCACGGCGGCGCCAACGAGGCGGTGCTGCGGATGCTCGAGGAGATCGGTGACGTGCGCAACGTCGCCAAGTTCATCGAGAAGGCGAAGGACAAGGACGACCCGTTCCGGCTCATGGGCTTCGGCCACCGCGTCTACAAGAACTACGACCCGCGCGCCACCATTATCCGGGACACCTGCCACGAGGTGCTCCAGGAGATGGGCATGGAGAACGATCCGCAGCTGGAACTTGCGGTGAAGCTGGAAGAGATTGCGCTGAAGGACGACTACTTCGTCGAGCGCAAGCTGTACCCGAACGTGGACTTCTACTCGGGGCTGATCTATCGGGCCCTGGGCATTCCCATGTCGTTCTTCACGGTGCTGTTCGCCCTCGGGCGGACGCCGGGCTGGGTCGCCCAGTGGATGGAGATGGTCGCCGACCCGGAACAGCGCATTGGCCGCCCGCGGCAGATCTACACCGGTGCCGCCAAGCGAGACTACGTCCCGGTGGACAAGCGCTGAGCCGCCCCTGCCGTCCGCCCGTCCCGGCTACAATCGCCGGGGCGGGCGCCGGATTCACTGCCCCGGAACGGGTATCGCGCCCGACCACTCCGCATCCGGCTCTGCGAGCAGGGCTTCCACAGCCTCCACGCCGGCCCGCTCCATGGGTTGGCCATCGACCTGGCTGAGCGGCGGCTGTCGCAGACCGGCCTCCGTGAACACCGTTAGGTCCACCGTATGGTTGCCGGCCAGAAACCGGTAGCTGGGCAGCGTCATCCACTCGTCCCGTTTGTATCGCACACGGCGCTCGGCCGGCTCGTACGGGATGCCGTTCTCCATGAGAAAGACGTCCAGCTCTTCCGGCGTCGCGGCGAAGACGTGCAGATTCACGTCCGACCACTCGCCCGCGGTACCATCCAGCACCGAGCCGACCAGGCGCGGCCGGAAGCGGGCGAAGAACTGCATGGCCTGACGCGCCGTTTCCCGAAGCTCACGCAGATGCGCCGTCTGCGACTCGCCCTGGAACAGCCGCTGATAATCGGCCACCGCCTCCTGGATCTCGCGGTTGCGGGGCATGTTCTGGGTGCCGGGTGCGCCCAGGCGCTCCGCCGCCTTGCGCTTGGCCTGGTAGTAGTCGCGGACACCCTCATCAACCATGATCCGCGCCGCCTCCAGCGCCAGGCGCTGACGCATGCGCTGATCCCGGGGAGTTCCCTGCTGTCTGGCCATCGTCACCCCTCCCTATCGCACCGCGAAACCGCGCGGGTGGCGGCCGCGTCAGAACAGTGGCGCGCCGTCGTCGTCACCCTGACTGCCGGAGCCGTTACGCTCGGCATCCGGATCACGGTCCGGCACCTGATCGGAGCGGAACGTTTCGAAGATCGCGCTGGGGTTGCTCGAGTCCGTGACCAGCCCCGACTCGGGATCGATCCGCACGGTCACCAGGCCGCCAGGGCGGCGCAGGCTGTGCTCGGGCGACCCGATCAACGCCATTTCCATGAAGTCCGTCCAGATGGGAAGGGCGGCACGGGCACCGGTCTCGCCGCGCCCCATGGAGCGCCCCTGATCGAAGCCGATCCAGGCCGTCGTGACCACGTCACCATTGTATCCGGCGAACCAGGCGTCCTGCAGGTCGTTGGTACTGCCGGTCTTGCCCGCCAAATCACTGCGCCCGATCCGCTGGGCCGAACGTCCGGTTCCGGACGTGATCACGTCCTGCAGCATGCTCGTGGTCAGGTAGGCGTTCTCCGCCGAAATGATCCGCTCCGCCGGACGGTAGGTGGGCGCCAGCGGCGTATCGCCATTAAGCTCTGCCGTTTCCTCCACGGAGGCGTCTTCCAGCACTCCGGCTTCATGGGGCGCCTCACCACATTGCTCACACGCCAGTGACGGCTGCGCCGCCTGAACCACGGTGCCATCGCCATCCTCCACGCGTGACACGAAGTAGGGCATGACACGGTAGCCACCATTGGCGAACACGGCGTAGCCGGCGGTCAGCTCCCAGGGCGTCACGCCCGCACTCCCGAGTGCCAGCGAGAGATCGTCGGGCATGCGGTCCCTGGGAAAGCCGAACTGATCCAGGAAGTCCCGCGTCGTGCCAGTACCGACGTCGCGCAACACGCGAATTGAGACCAGGTTGCGGGACTGCGCCAGCGCCTCGCGCATCCGCGTCGGGCCGTAGAACCGGCCCGTGTAGTTCTCCGGCCGCCAGGTGCTCTCCAGGGCCTCATCATGGAAAACTACCGGCGCGTCGTTGATGATGCTGGCCGGCGTATAGCCGCCCTCGAGCGCCGCCGAATAGATGAACGGCTTGAATGCAGAGCCGGGCTGGCGAACCGCCTGTGTGGCCCGGTTGAACTGACTCTTGCGGAAATCGAAGCCGCCACTCAGCGCCAGCAGTGCACCGCTCCTCGGGGCGATGCTGACAATCGAGCCTTCCACGTCCGGGACCTGCGCCAGGCGATAGCTGCCGCCACCGAGCGCCTGCACGCGCACCACATCTCCCACGGAGACAACGTCGGCGACGTGCTCGGGCTCCGCCCCCACCACCCCCTGGGACACCCAGGGCCGGGCCCATTCCATGGCTTCCACGTCGAGTTCCACCGTGTCGCCGCCGCCCATGTAGACGGTCGCCACGACGTCCTCGGCGTCATCCGCGTCGGCATCCTGCTCCAGTTCCTCGAGCGCGTCGGGATCCAGCGCGTCGTCGTCCACGCCCCGAGGACCGATGGCGATCACGAGACCGGGACGTAGCCCCCCGAGGGTGCGCAGGCGACCCAACGCGTCATCCCACTCCTCCTCCCCGGCAAGGGCGTCCATGTCCAGCTGCCCCTCGGGACCGCGATAGCCGTGCCGCCGGTCATAGGCCAGCAGATTGCGACGCAGCGCGCGGTTGGCGATTTCCTGATAGCGGCTGTCGATGGTGGTGTACACCCGGTAACCGCCGGTATACGCCTCGTCCGCGCCGACCATGTCAACGACGTGCTCACGCGCCATCTCGGCAACATAGGGTGCCTCCACCGTGGGGCGCACGCGTCGGACGTGGGCCGTGTCCGGCTGGGTGCTCGCGTCGGCGAACGCTTCGGCGCTGATGACGCCGCTTTCGTGCATGCGGCGCAGCACGTAGGCGCGCCGCTGCAGGGCGCGCTCCGGGTTGGCTACCGGGTTCCAAAGCGACGGCGCCTTGGGCAGGCCGGCAAGCATGGCCGTCTCGGCAAGCCCAAGCTCGTCCGGTGACTTGCCGTAGTAGATCTGGGCGGCGGCGCCAATGCCGTAGGCGCGCTGCCCCAGGTAAATCTTGTTGAGGTAGAGCTCGAGGATCTGCTCCTTGTCGAGCTCCCGCTCAATCTTGAACGCGAGCAGAATTTCGTTCAGTTTACGCATGTAGGTCTGCTCGCGGCTCAGGAAGAAGTTCCGCGCGACCTGCATGGTGATGGTGCTGCCGCCGGGGCCGATCTCCCGGTGCTGCACGAGGTAGAGCACGGCGCGTGCCAGGCCCTGGTAGTCGACACCGGGGTGCTCGAAGAAGCGCTCGTCCTCGGCGGCGACGAACGCCTGCCACACGCGCTCGGGTATCTCGTCGAAGCGCAGCGGCTCGCGCATGTTCTCGCCGAACTCGGCGACGAGCTCACCGTCACCGGAGTAGATCCGCAGCGGCTCCTGGTAGCGGACGTCGCGGAGCTGCTCCACCGAAGGAAGCTGTGGCGACAGGTAGAGGTACAGGCCTGCCAGCGCGACGGCACCAACCAGCGCGAGGGACAACACGGTCGCCAGACCGTACACAAGGAAGCGGGGAAGACGGCGCATGATTCTCAATAATGTCTATGTGGTCTCGGTTTCGCCAAGTATAAAGCGTTATAACGGCGGGGACGAGTGCCAGATCAAACTTTCTGTTTTTCATTTCTTGCGGTTTGATCTATAGTTACGAAAAACTCTGCATGAAGCAGGGCAACTCTCTCACCCAAGCCACACAATGATAAGGGATTTCTCGTGGGACTCTTTCGCAAGAAAAGTCCACCGCTGCTGGGCATCGACATCAGCTCGTCGGCTGTCAAGCTGCTCGAACTGAAGCGCCAGGATGGCCGGTTTCGAGTGGAGAGTTACGCAGTCGAACCTCTGCCGTCCACTGCAGTGGTGGAAAAGACGATCGCCGACATCGACGCCGTCTCCGACGCCATCAAGGCTGCGGTCAAACGCTCGCGCACGAAGGTGCGCACGGCGGCGCTGGCGGTTCCCGCCTCGGCCGCGATCAGCAAGACCATCTCCATGCCCGGGGACCTGGGCGAGCAGGAGCTGGAGGCGCAGATCGAATTGCAGGCGGACCAGTACGTCCCCTACCCCCTGGACGAGGTAAACCTGGACTTCCAGATCATGGGGCCGTCGACCGACGGAGCCGGGATGGATGTGCTGCTGGTCGCCTCCCGCTCCGACAACGTGGACAGCCGCGTCGACGCCTGTGAGGCGGCCGGGCTGACACCGCACATCATGGACGTGGAGAGCTACGCCACCGAAACCGCCTTCGATCTGATCGCCGGCGAGCTCCCGGGCAAGGGCAAGGACCAGACCATTGCGCTGCTGGACGTGGGCGCGGTCATGACCACCCTGACCGTGTTCACCAACCGCCAGATCATCTACACGCGCGAACAGGTCTTCGGTGGCCGCCAGCTGACCGAGGAGATCCAGAGCCGCTATGGCCTGACTTACGACGAGGCCAGCCGCGCCAAACGACAGGGCGAGCTGCCGGACGGTTATCAGGAGGAGGTCCTCGAGCCGTTCAAGCAGGCCATGGCGCAGCAGATCGTCCGCTCGCTGCAGTTCTTCTATGGCGCCAGCCAGCACAACAGTGTCGACGCCCTGGTGCTGGCCGGCGGCTGTGCAGGCATTCCCGGTGCGGCCGAGCTGATCCAGCAGGAGAGCGATGTGGCCACCTACACCGCGAACCCCTTCGCCGGCATGGCAGTCGCCTCCCGCATCAAGAAGCAGCGGCTGAATGAGGATGCGCCCGGGCTGATCATCGCCTGCGGCCTGGCCATGAGGGGTTTCGACGCATGACGCGCATCAACCTCCTCCCCTGGCGTGAAGCGCTGAAGAAGCAGCGTACCACCGAGTTCTACGTCATCCTCGCGATCACCGCCGCCCTGGCCGCCGCCGTCTGGTACGCGGGGCGCTGGTACATCGGCGACCTGGTCAGCCACCAGGAGTACCGCAACCAGATGCTCGAGACGGAGATCGCCCAGCTCGAGCTCCAGATCGAGGAGATCGACGAGTTGGAATCCGTCCGCGAGCAGCTGCTCGCGCGGATGAGCGTGATCGAGGAATTGCAGGCCGGCAGGCCGCAGGTTGTTCACCTGTTCGAGGAGATCGCCACCACCATCCCTGACGGCGTCTACCTTGAGGAGCTGAACCAGAGTGGCGAGCAGTTGACGGTCTCCGGGGTCGCCCAGTCCAACGCGCGCGTCTCCACTTACATGGAGAACCTGGACGGGTCATCGTGGCTCACGGCCCCGGACCTGGACGTGATCGAAGTGGACGACCGCCAGGGTAGCCGCGTCAGCCGCTTTACCCTGCGCGTGGACCAGACCGACCCGAACCGCGACGGGGAGGGGGCGGAATGAAACTCTCCGACATCAACCTCAACGAACTGGACCTCAACGAGATCGGGATCTGGCCGTGGCCGGCCAAGGCGGTCGTACTGATTCTGGTGTTCGCGCTGCTGGTGGGGGCCGGCTGGTACTTCGACTGGCAGGATCGCCAGACCACCCTCGAGCGCGTTGAAGCCGAGGAAACAGAGCTACGTCATCGCTTCGAGATTCGGCAGGAGCGCGCCGCCGCCCTGGACGACTACAAACAGCAGCTCGAGGAAATGGAGGAGTCCTTCGGCGCCATGCTCCGTCAGCTGCCCAGCCGCGTCGAGGTCGCCGGCCTGCTGGTGGACATCTCCCAGACGGGGCTCGCATCGGGGCTGGAGTTCGAGCTGTTCCGGCCGCAACAGACCCGCGAGCGCGAGTTCTACGCGGAGATGCCCATCGACATCGAGGTGCGCGGGACGTATCACCAGTTCGGCCGGTTCGTCAGCGGTGTTGCCAACCTGCCCCGCATCGTCACCCTCCACGACGTGGAAATCGAGGACACGGGTGACAACGGCGAACTCGCCATGCGGGCGACCGCGCGCACCTACTGGTACCTGGACGAGGAGGAAGGCTGATGATTCCGACTGCCTCCCGCCCGGGCACCGGCCCCCTGGTCGCCGCGATTGTGGCAGCGGCACTAGTGCTCGGCGGCTGCTCCCGCGACACCGACGACCTGGACGCCTACATCAAGGATATCCATGACCGGCCGGCGCGGGCACTGGAGCCCGTCCCGGAACCCGAGCCGGCGCGCAGCCACCGGTATCCGGATCTGGACATCCGCAACCCGTTCGCGCCCCTGAGCTTTGCGGAACCTGACGACGATGGCGATGACATGGCCGACGGCCCGACGCCGGATCGTGACCGCCCCAGAGAGCCTCTGGAGGAGTTCCCGCTGGACTCCATGCGCATGACCGGCATTCTGGAACAGGACGGATCGCGGTGGGCACTGATCCGCGACCCGGGCGGCACCGTTCACAGGGTCCAGGAGGGCAACTACCTGGGCGAGAACCACGGCGAAATCAAGCGCATCACCGAGCAACGCGTGGACATCCTGGAGCTCGTCCCCGCTCAGGATGGCGGCTGGCGTGAGCGTGACGCGTCGCTGACGACAAGAGAATAAGGCAGAGGGAGTCAACGAACGATGACGACGTTTGCGAAGGACAGGGCAAGGAGAGCCGCCTCGGCGAAGGGCCGGCGGCGCAGCCCAACCACGCGACTGGGCACACGACTGCTGATGACGGCGGCCGGGCTTCTCCTGGCGGCGGAGGCGCTGGCCGAGAACGCACTGCGGGACATCAGTTACTCCACCCTGTCCGGCAACCGTGTGCAGATCTCTGTGGAGCTGGAGAATCCGCCCGAGGAGCCCAGCAGCTTCACCATCGACGACCCGGCACGCATCACTTTCGACTTTCCGAATACGCGCAACCGCCTCGAGAGCCGCAGCATGCGGATCGGCGTGGGCGCCATCGAAGGTGTGTCCTCAGCCGAGGCGGACGGCCGCTCACGGCTGGTGCTCAACCTTTCGGAGATGACCGAGTACGACACCCGGATCGACGGCAACACCCTGCACATCTTCCTCGGCGGAGCTCCCGATGGCGCACCGGAAGCAGCCACCGCAACCGCGCTCGGCGATGATGAGCCGACGACCGCACCGCCGGGCAGCGCGCTGGAAGACATCGACTTCCAGCGCGGCAGCGACGGCGCCGGGCGGGTCGTCATCGACTTGAACGACGACCGCGTCCCCGTGGACCTGCGCCGCAGCGAGGGCCAGATCCACGCCCGCTTCCGTGACACCGACGTCCCGGAACGCCTCCAGCGGCGGCTGAACGTGGTCGATTTCGCCACGCCCGTGGAAACCATAGAGACCCGCCAGGACGGCGGCGACACGCTGGTCCGCATCCAGCCCATCGAGGGCGAGGATTACGATTACATGGGGTACCAGGCCGGCAACCAGTTCACCATCGAGTTCACCCCCGTCACCGAAGAGGAGCGCGAAGCCGAGGAGCCGGAATACAAGGGTGAACGGCTGTCCCTGAGCTTCCAGGACATCGAGGTTCGCTCGGTACTGCAGATCATCGCCGACTTCACCGGCCTGAATGTGGTGGTGAGCGACTCCGTCACCGGCAACATCACCCTGCGCCTGCAAAACGTCCCCTGGGACCAGGCCCTGGACATCATTCTGCAGACCAAGGGCCTCGACAAGCGGGTCACCGACAACGTCATGCTGGTCGGGCCTGCCGACCAGATCGCCGCCCGCGAGCGCCAGCAGCTCGAGGCGCAGCAGGAACTCGAGGAAATGGCGCCGTTGCGCTCGGAGTTCTTCGAGATCAACTACGCCACTGCCGCCGAACTGGCCGGTCTGATCCGCTCCGAGGAGACCTCACTGCTGTCCAGCCGTGGCCAGGTGGCCATCGACGAGCGCACCAACACCCTGATCATCCGCGACACCGACCAGAACCTCTCCAGCATCCGCTCACTGGTGAACCGGCTGGACGTGCCGGTGCGTCAGGTGCTGATCGAGTCGCGCATCGTCATCGCCAACGACGACTTCAGCCGCGACCTGGGCGTGCGCTTCGGTGCCAGCGCCAGCGGCGGTGACGGGGTAATCGGCGGCACCCAGGACGGCGCCTTCGAATTCGCTGGCGGCACGACCGGCTTCGAGACCCCCGCGGGCAGCGGTCAGGAAGGCCTGATGGTCGACCTGCCGGTGGACGACGCCGCGGGCTCCGTCGGCCTTGCCGTGGGACGCATCGGCGACCGCCTGCTGCAGTTGGAGCTCTCGGCCATGGAGACGGAGGGCCGAGGCGAAGTGGTGTCCAGCCCGCGCGTCATCACGTCGAACCAGAAAACGGCGAGCATCCGCCAGGGCGTGGAGATCCCCTACCAGGAGGCCACGGCCAGCGGCGCCACCAACGTCTCCTTCCAGGAGGCCCTGCTGGCGCTGGACGTGACGCCGCAGATCACGCCGGACGAGCGCATCATCATGGATCTGGAGGTCAGCCAGGACACGGTCGGCCAGGTCTTCGCCGGCGTTCCCAGCATCGACACCCAGTCCGTCACCACCCAGGTGCTGGTGGACAACGGCGAGACGGTGGTCCTCGGCGGTATCTACGAGCGCGAGCGGCGGGAGCAGGAATCCCGGGTGCCGTTCTTCGGCTCGCTGCCCGCCGTGGGCTGGCTGTTCCGCAACCGCCAGGCGGTGGACGAGAACAGCGAGCTGCTGATCTTCGTCACGCCGCGAATCCTGCAGGAGAGCCTGTCCGGCGGTTCGACACAATAGGCTCGCTCCGTGGCCCGCCGTCGCCGCCCGCTGGGGCGGTAACGGCGGGCCAGGCTTCAAGCGGACCCGCCGCGGCGTTATCCTTGCTGCTTTTCCGGACGAGTATCGGCATGAGCCAATCGCGGCATCTTTTTCTCATCGGCCCCATGGGCGCGGGCAAGTCCACCATCGGTCGGCGCCTGGCGCGGGCGCTGGAGCTCCCGTTCGTGGACAGCGACCAGGTGATCCAGGAACGCACCGGCGTCGACATTCCGCGCATTTTCGACGTGGAGGGCGAGGCGGGTTTCCGGCAGCGCGAGAAGGCCGTCATCGACGAACTCACCGCCGGCTCACCCGCGGTCCTCGCCACCGGCGGTGGCGCGGTGCTGGACCCGGAGAACCGCCACCACCTGCGGGAACGCGGCACGGTGGTCTACCTGCAGACCTCCGTTGACGAGCAGCTCCGCCGCACCGGCAAGGACAAGCGACGCCCCCTGCTGCAGACGGCCGACCCGCGCGCGCGGCTGGAAGCGCTGCTCACCGAACGCGACCCGCTGTACCGCGAAACCGCTCACCTGACCATCAGCACCGAACAGGGCAATATCGGCCAGGTCGTACGCAGAATCCTCGACACACTGGACAGCCAACGCCATGACCACCACGCCTGATCCCCGCCACCTTCAGGTGAACCTGGGCGAGCGCAGTTACACCATTCTCATCGGCCCCGGCCAGCTCGATGGCGGGTCGCCGCTGGCGGACTGGCTGCCGGGCCGGCAGGTTCTGGTGGTAACCAACGAGACCGTGGCGCCACTCTATCTGCAGCCGGTGCTGGACAGCCTTCCCGGCCTGCAGGTGGAAGCACTCACCCTGCCGGACGGCGAGGCCCACAAGACCGTGGCCAGCTGCGAGCAGATATGGACCCGGCTGCTGGAGCTGCGATTCGACCGCAGCTGCACCGTCATCGCCCTGGGCGGGGGCGTCATCGGCGACCTGGCCGGCTTCGCCGCCGCCGCGTATCAGCGTGGCGTCGCCTTCGTACAGATCCCGACCACGCTGCTGGCGCAGGTGGACTCCTCCGTCGGCGGCAAGACGGGGGTGAACCACCCGCTCGGCAAGAACATGATCGGCGCCTTCCATCAGCCCCGTGGCGTCATCGCCGATACCGACGTGCTCGCCTCCCTGCCCGTGCGCGAGATGTCCGCGGGCGTGGCCGAGGTCATCAAGTACGGTCTGATCCGCGACGCAGACTTCTTCGCCTGGCTGGAGGACAACATTGACGCGCTGCTGGCACGCGAGCCCCAGGCGCTCGCCTACGCCATCGAGCGCTCCTGCGCCAACAAGGCGGACGTGGTGGCGGCGGATGAACGCGAGCAGGGCATGCGTGCCACCCTCAACCTCGGCCACACCTTCGGCCACGCCATCGAGACCGCCACCGCCTACACCACCTGGCTGCACGGCGAAGCGGTAGGTGCCGGCATGGCCATGGCGGCGCATCTCGCCGCGGCAATGGAGTGGCTGCCCGCCGACGATCACGCGCGTGTCGTGGCTCTGATCCGGCGCGCCGGGCTCCCCCTGGAGCCGCCGGAGCTCATGACCAGCGAGCAGTTCCTGGAGCTCATGGCGGTGGACAAAAAGGCCCAGGCGGGCCGTATCCGCCTGGTGCTGCAGCAGGGCATCGGCCACGCTGTGGTCACCGACGCCGTGCCGGATGCGCTTCTGCGCGCCACCCTGGACCACTACACCGACGGCAACTGACCATGGCCACTCCGGAAGCGCGACCCCTCGCCCCCTACGCCGCCGATCCCGCACGCAGCCGCGGACGGGTCATCAGCGAGGGCGACGCCACCTACCGCAACGCCTTCCAGCGCGACCGCGACCGCATCATCCACGCGTCCGCGTTCCGACGCCTGGAGTACAAGACCCAGGTGTTCGTGAACCACGAGGGCGATCTGTTCCGCACCCGGCTCACGCACACCCTGGAGGTCTGCCAGATCGCCCGCACAATTGCCCGGGCACTGGATCTCAACGAGGACCTCACCGAAGCTATCACGCTGGCCCACGACCTGGGGCACACGCCCTTCGGCCATGCCGGCCAGGACGCCCTGAACGCCTGCATGGCGGATTACGGCGGCTTCGAACACAACCTCCAGTCCCTGCGCGTGGTGGACACCCTGGAGCAGCGCTATGCCACCTTCGACGGCCTCAACCTCACCTTCGAGACCCGCGAGGGCATTCTCAAGCACTGCTCCGCCCGCCACGCCCGGGAACTGGGACCGCTGGGCCGGCGCTTTCTCGACCGCACGCAACCGGGGCTGGAAGCGCAGCTCGCGAATCTGGCCGACGAGGTGGCGTACAACAGCCACGACGTGGACGACGGCCTGCGCGCCGGCTTGCTGGACATCGACGAACTCCAGGAGCTCGGGCTGCTCGGGCGCCTGTTCGCCGAGGTGCGGAAACACCACCCGGACATCCCGCGCCGGCAGTTCATCTACGAGACCGTCCGGCGCATGATCGCCGAGCAGGTCGCCGACATCATCGAGACCACCACGGACAACCTGCGCGACGCCGCGCCGGACTCGATCGACGCCGTGCGCCATCGCCAGGAACCACTGCTGCGATTCAGCGACTCGATGCAGGCGGAGCACAGGGAATTGAAGCAGTTCCTGTTTCGGGCGCTCTATCGGCACTATCGTGTCTACCGGATGGCGGAGAAGGCGAAGCGGACGATCCGCGCCCTGTTCGAGGCTTTCATGGACGACCCGGACCTCATGCCGCCTCAGCACAGCAGTCGCAGCCACCGGTTGGCGGAGGCCGGGGGCGCTGCCGGCCGCGCCCGCGCGGTGGCAGATTACATCGCCGGCATGACCGACCGGTTTGCCATCGACGAGCAGGACCGGCTGTTCAACCCGAAGCGCCTGACGTGACCCGGTCGCTGGCAACAGCGGATCGATTGAGCCACCATCAGAACCGTCAAGGAAACAAACCCATGAAGAGGGCAAAGACAATGACAACGCGCATACAGGGATCGGCCATGGCCGTTGGTCTGCTCGCCGCATTTGGAACCGCCACACCTGCCATGGCGGCGGATCGCTACGAGGGCGTCTACCTGGGCGTGCTCGGCGGCTGGAGCAACTTCGACACGGAAGTGGACGCGGACAATACCAGCATCGATGGCGCCAGCGCCGCCGGCCCCACCATGGGGGTGGTGCTCGGCACCAGTCAGGCGCAGGACGGTGCATTCCTTGGCCTGGAGGTCCACGCCACCTACAGCGACGCGGAGTATGAGCGCCAGAACGGCGGCGACCGCCAGACACTCACGGCCAGCACCGGGGTGGGCGTCACAGCGCGCTTCGGCGGCCTCGTGGAAGAGAGCACCCTGCTCTACGGCCTCGCAGGCTGGCAGCAGACCCGGGTGGAGCTGGAAACCGTCAACGGCGGCGTCGACTCCGACTCCACCGACATGGCCGGCGTGCGCTTCGGCGGCGGGGTGGAGTTCACCAATACCGCGCGCAATTTCGTGCGCTTCGAATACAGCGCCGTGGTCCACAAGACCACCGAACTGGAAGCCGGCGGCGAAACCTTCGACGTCGCACCCGTGGCCCACCACTTCCAGGTGGGGCTCGGTTACAGGTTCTGACCGCCGTGCACCCCCCTGCGCCACCCGGCGCGGGGGTCTCTCCGCCCGCCCGTGGTCCGGGCGGGCGCCGCACCCCTGTGCCGCCCGGATTTGTGGCACTCATCACAAATCGCTATACTGGTCGACCCTTTGCCCTACGGATCGGGGCCTGGTCGTGTGTCCGGACATCGGCATATCGCCGCTGCGCCGCCGCGACCGGCGCAGGCTTCCTGAAGCCCCTACCCGGACGACATCAACCATCACGCAGAGGCATTCCCCGTGAGATACGAGAACGCTGACAGGCCGACGCTGTATCGGCCGAGCTTCGAGAAGGACAACTGCGGGTTCGGACTGATCGCGCACATGGACGGAAAGCCCAGCCACTGGGTGCTGTCCACCGCCATCGAATCCCTTGGCCGGCTGACGCACCGCGGTGCCGTCGCCGCCGATGGCAAGACCGGTGACGGCTGCGGACTCCTGATCAAGAAACCGGACGGGTTCCTGCGCGCGATCGCCGGCGAGCAGGGCTGGCAACTGGCGGACCGCTACGCCGTTGGCACGATCTTCCTAAGCACCGACGCCGACAAGGCCGCCCGGGCACGCGATACGCTTGATCAGGCCCTGGCCGACGAAGGTGTGACCGTGCTTGGCTG
>SLBZ01000073.1 GCA_007126095.1 Aquisalimonas sp. | reverse complement strand
TTGAGGCGGTAGAGGCGGCGGACAAACACCACCGCGTTCCACCCCTGGTATTCCGGACAGTGGAGAACAGCCGCAAGCTCCGCACGGGTGGTTGACCGCCAGGCGACCGCCGTCACGCAACGCCGAGACCATCCGCAAGGGCTTTGCGACACCGGCATTCCGCATCGTCGGCGGCGGCCTCCATGCCGTGGTGGCGGTAATGGCGGATCAACCCCCGCCAGGCGCTCTCGTCATCCGGCACCATGGCCACAAGGCTTTCCAGCCAGTACTGAACCGTGCCCACCGGCACCGTATCGTCGACGGCCGCGTCAAGCACCCGGGCCACCAGGCGGCGGCGGAGGCTGTTCACAGGCAGCAGCAAGCGATGGTTCTCGTCCGCACCTGCACACAACCGGGCGCCGAGATACAGCATCTCCCGGACATCCGACTGATCCAGCCGGTTTGCTTCCACGTACCCCAGCAGATCCCAGTAATCGACCCGGCACAACCCGGAATCCAGCGCCAGCGCGCCTGGCCGCGCGATGACCAGCGCCTCGTCGCTGCCGAGTTGCCGGCGCAGGCGGTGCAGGGCGGTATCCAGTGTCTGTTGCGCACGGTCGCCCTCACTGTCCGGCCACAGGTGATCGGCGAGCGCGTCACGGCTCACCCAGGCGCGGCGATCACCGAGACAGGCCAGCGCCACCAGCAACGCCTGCATGCGCGGACCCAGGCTGATTGGCTCACCATCCAGCTTCACCTGCGGCGAGCCCAGCACGTCAATCTCCAGAGGCCAGTACCAGTCAGCGGCAACAACGGTATCGCCCGGGGGGCGCAGACGGCGCAACCGGATAAGCTGCTGCACGTACTCCGTCTCGATACCCGACTTCAGGGCCTCGCTGCAGAGCTCTGCCATGATGTCGCGCCGCCACCACGGGTAGTTCACGTAGTGCTCCGTGCTGCCCACCCGCAGAGCGTGGCGCAGCGCCTTGACGCCCCGGCGCTGCATGCCGAGCTTGAAGGCCACCTGCGCCTGCAGCAGGCCACGCATGAACTGCACGGGTTTGGCGGACCGCATGCGCCGGCCCACCCGCCGGGCCTGGGCGATATGGTAAAGCCCGCTCGCCACACGGCCCCGATCCAGATAGACCTGGCCCAGCCCCATGTGCGTTACCGCCTGCGGGAAAATGGCGCCGGACTGGCGGGCGAGGCGCACCGATTCGGCGGCGTGCTCCTGCGCCCGCGGCAACCGCTGCTCCAGCGAATGGAGCCACGCCAGGGTGTAGTGATAACCGGACCGATCCAGTAAGTACTCGGGGGGCGCTGCCGGCCCCATGGCTTCAAGCCAGTAACGCCCTTCCTCGACGCGACCCCGGCTCAGCCCCAGGAACGCGGCCTGCATTGCCAGATGGGAATCCCAGGAGTGGACACCGGTTTCGTCCGCCAGCCGCATGCCGCGCTCGATTTCACGGTGGCAGGCATCGTAATCCAGAAACAGTCGCCGGATCATGGCGCTGGCCGAGTGGCACAGCAGGCGGCTGCGGACGTCATCGGTGCGGTCGCGTAGCGCCATCATGCGACTGCACAGGGCGTCCGCGGCCATCAGGTGGCCACACCAGATGCGATGCAGGAGGAGATAGTTGGCCGCGCTCAGGCGAGCGAAGACCGGGCCGTCGCATTCAAAGGCGTCTTCACACCGGCCCGCCCACTCTTCCAGTTCCGGATGGTCCGGTCGGCGAAACACCAGGGCGCCGAAAAAGCAGGCGTCAAGCTCCAGGGCAACATCCGGCGGCGCGACGAGGTGCGGCCGTTCCGTCTCGAAGAAATCGATCAACGGGTCCAGCGTATCGAAGCGTGACAGGGTATGAATTCGCCCGGTAACGGCGATGGTGAACGCCAGCCAAGGGGCCAGGTCGTCGCGCTCGGCAAGGGACGGGAACAGCGTTTCCGCAGCCTGCGCAGCACCGTAGGGATCCACGTGTGCACGCACGCGCGCGTCCCGCAGCGCACCCACAACCGAATCATCCCTAATCGATCCCAGCCACGGATCCTGTTCCGCTGCGGGGAGTGCATACACTCTGGCCATTCTTGCCAACGCACCCTGTTTTTCTTGTTTGCCAAGCAACTGCAGCCATATTTAGCGGCCACCGGCTGACAATCTGCAGTCTGCCCGGCGTCGGGTCAAGCGTTGTATCGTTACAGAAGTGAGGCAGTAATGCTCCACCACGGCGGTGGGCCGTGCTACCGATTACTGCCTCGAGAGGGCTCGGAGATCTGCCCCGGGAAGGGTAGAGAGTGACCGACCACTCCTGACGGGTGGCCGGCCAAAAGGCTCAAGAGGCAATGCGTGCTTGGCCCTCAGAAGTAGAAGTTCACGGCAGTGCTGGCTGTTCCGAGGTTGAATACCGTGTCGCCCTCGTCTGGATTGACCAGGGAGATGCCGACGCGGCCCGAGACACTGAAATGCTGCGAGACGTGGTATTCCATGCCGAAGTTGCCGCCCAGACCGATGGCATCCATACCGTTTGAGAAGACGAGCAGCTCACCATCGATGAACGTGCGCAGCGAGCCGGTGTCCCCCGGGATGGCGTAGAAGCGGGAGCCGCCCCGGAGCAGCAGGGCCGTGTTCGTCCCGCTGGAGACGGTGAGCGAGCCGTACGGCATGATGTCGTCGGTGACGAAGTAGCCGGCGTTGTACGTGGGACCGGAAAGGCCGGTGGTCCCCATCGGGCCCTGGGCGACGGCCGGGCCGGAGAACAGATCGGTGAGGGACAGGTTGAAAGTGCCCTGCCCAGGGACGTCCGCCTGGGCGGCGCCGGCGGCGAGCGCCGATGAAAGTGCCAGTGCCGTCATGGTCTTGCGCATGGGTGACCCTCCTTGTTGTTCGGTCGACGGTATCTCTTCGGTTGCGCCGCGGTGAGCGGCGCCCCGTCCCGGGCATGCTCCGGGAACAGAGACAGTGTGGAGGGTCACACCTTACATGCGCCTTACACCGCCGGGGAAGCTGGCGCGATTCCACTCACCGGGGACGCGGCTTCCTGCTGCGTTCGAGCGGCGGATGCTGCCATGCAGGGCATACCGGCCCACACGTGGGGCGGCTGTAAGGTGGCGTGCGCTAGTGTGGTCTATAGTTCTCGTCTCGGCGTCGACATGGCATCACGGCGCCGTCAA
>SLBZ01000086.1 GCA_007126095.1 Aquisalimonas sp. | reverse complement strand
GCCGTGTCCGCGTAGGTCGTCATCCCGGCCTTGGGTGTGCCGTCCGTGGTCATTGGTTGTGGTGCTCCCTTGCTTGTGTTGATTGGTGGACCTGAAGGTCCACCCTACGGCCTACGCCCGGCAAGGTCCGTGGGCGAAGATCGGGGATTGGGGCTAGAACTCCTGGTCGATCTGTCGCTGCGTCTTGCGGATCGTCAGGGCATCGGCATAGGCCCAATCCTCGGTCTCACCGTCGGGATCGATCATGGCCGCGCTCGCCTGTGTGCCTGCGTAGTTCGGGTTGAACGGAAGGTTACCGTCGCCTTCGCGGCGTAACCGCGCTCGGGCCCGCAGGGTGCAACGGCGTCTACCGTCCCGTGTTACATACCATTCATTGGGATCCGGTAGCCGGAACCACCATGCCTGGCAGAGCGGGCCCGGCCCATCAGGCAATTCGCCGGTGGCAACGACCTCCAAGGGCTGCTGCCCCCCTCCACCTTCCGACGTGACGTAGAGTTCCACACTGTCGGTGGCCCGAGCCGCCGCAGGCGCCCGCACTTCCACGCGCACACGCGGTGGACCGAAGCGTTCATCTTCTTTGATCGTAACCTGTGGAGCGAACAGCAACGATTCCAGGGCCAGTCGTATCTGCCGTGGCTCGAGACCGGCATATTCCTCGGTGAGGCGCCGCTCATGATCGGCACCGAAAGGCCCGTAATAGGCCCAGCGTTCCAGCGACCCCCGAGTCAGGTGCCTGGCAATGGCGCCAGCGACGATGCCGGTGGCGAGAAACGCCCAGCCCCATGGGCCAAACCCGAGTACCACCGCCGCTCCGGCCTGCCGCGCTCCGGAAACCAGGGTACTGACAGCCAGCCCTGTCATGGCCGCGGCCTCGACACCATGCGCGGCCGCAGCGGCGGTGTCACCGCGGTTCAAACGGTGCATCACGTCCCACGCAGCTAGGCCAGCACCGATCCCTGCCAGGCCGGCACCAAGGACTGCCATGGATGGAACGGACGTCCGTCCTCGAACGCGCAGCTCACCGTCGGCCACCCAGTTCGCGACCCGTGGTCCGGTCACCTGTGACAGCCTCGCCGCGGTGCGGTCCGGCCCACTCAAATTCAAGCTGGCCTCCGTCAGGGCGAAAGCGAGCCCGGCGGTGCTCAAGAACATCTCTGCCCCTTCACGGATAACGCGATCAGAGCCTTCGCGTAACCGATTAGCAGCCGAAGCAATATTCACCACCTCAAACACCGCGATAACCGGCGGCAGCCCTGCCTGCGCCGCACGCACCGCTCGGGATGTGGTGAGGGACGGTTCTGCATCCGGCTGGCTCAGCTCGCGAACGGTCTCGGACACGGCGGGCACCAAAACCAGATCCGCCCGTGCGCGATAGAGCCCATCGCCACCCTTGGCGCTGAACAGTGCTCGCCAGTCTGAATCAGTGGCGGCGGCAACGGAGGTCGTGGCGGGAGCCAGCCCCTGAAGACCGGAGCTGGCAATGGGGCTGTTGGTGCTCCCGTCCAGTATAACGACCGTGTCGGCGCCGGGGTTGCGCACCGCGTCGCGAGCGGCCTGCCGGCGGGCGCCGCGCTGCATGCGGTGAAGACGTTCCACCTGGGAGCCAATGACCGTGTAGCCCTCGGGGATCACGTCACCTTCACGCACCAGACGGGCGCCCTCGAGTTCGGGGAACTGTCCCGCCTTACCGATACGCGTTAACAGCTCAACGGATACGGTCTGCTGCTGATCGAGCGCGGCCTGCCACTGCCGCTGGACGACATACATGAAGTCCATGACCACTTCCCGACCAAGCCAGGCCACATCGCGGCCCACTGAACCGAACACACCGCCAGACCCAGCGCCGTTCAGCATCAGGGCGAATGCACCCGGCCGGAAGGCGGTCTGCCCGGTGACTTCGTTCAGGTCATCGGTTGCGGGGGGTGTGTCGTCATCGAGCGGGACCTGATCCTCGCCCGGGAACAGCATCGGGAAAAGCGGGTGCTCCGGATCGGTCAGGCGCGCCTGCCACGCTGCCAGTGGATCATCTTCCGGGTCATCGGGATCGGCATCGTAGCCACTGTCGATCTGCGCTGGATCCGGTCCGGCGCCGGCGGTCAGTCCGTTGACCGTGGCCCAGAGCCGCCAGTATTCCTGCGGCGAAAGCGCCGCGTAGTCCTTGATGGCCTGGACGACGGTGACCGGCTGGGCGACGCGTTCATCTGCGGAGCCGCCGTTCGGGCATTTTCCGTCCAGCCATTGACCGAGCGTGTTGCGGGCCTCGCGGATGCGTTCCCTGACCGCCCGCCGCTCGTCGACCTGGAGCAGTGCCTCAATGTAATCGCGGTCCATATCCCCGGCCACGCTCCGTAACTCCCTGGCTTCATTGGAGTCATCGGCGTGACGGTAGCCACCATCACGCTGAGTGCTTTTCTCATGCAATGCCTCATTGAAGAACGCCTGATACGCCATCACGGCGCTCTGCACGTGCTCGTGCTGATCGATCTCCTCGATGCACGCCTTGAGCGCCTTGGTCTCGTCCTGAATGGTGCCGATGAGCTCCATTGCCACGCCCAGCGGGTCGTGGACGGCCATGATGGCGAAGCCCGCGGTGATGTCGTCTTCGGTGAGGCCGGGGAGTTGGGGTGGTTGGTCCGGGTCGTCCGACGGATTGAAGTGGCTCTCGGCGGTGCTCGTGGGCACCAGGAACGTCTCGCGCAGGCGGTTGATGTCCGGGTCGCCGTCGTAGGCGGCGAGATCGATACGCTGGCAGCGCGCCTCGCGCAGGCTGTCGTCCACGGTGATGTTGTAGGGGGCGTACACGTCCAGATCAGGGCAGTAGCGCCGGTCGTCCGGGTCGAAGCCGCCCATGCGCTCGATGGTGGCCCAGCTCCACTGCACGTCCGCGTACGCCACTTCGACGACGGGCTCGGCGGCGTTCATGCGGTACGGCAGAGAGACGTGGTGGAACAGCGCCTCGCAGGCGGCCGGGCGGTCATCGCGGCCCTGGTGGCGTGCGAGGTTGACGTCGCGGAACACCTCGCCTTCGTTGCTCACCTGGATCTCGCGCCACAGGTGGCCGTTGATGAAGACGTACATCCAGCCGTCGCGCAGCGGTGCCAGCCGTTCGCCTTCCGGATCCGCAAACCGGACCGGGATCACGGGCATGAGGCCGACGTCGGACTCGGT
>SLBZ01000105.1 GCA_007126095.1 Aquisalimonas sp. | reverse complement strand
TCGATGTCGATGCCATTGAGGGTGAACTCTTCACCGGCAACGTCTGCGATGTCATCCACAGCGATACCTTCAAGCACTCGCGCACCCAGGTTATCGCCGGTGACATCGACACCGTCGGAGGTAATGGTCTGGTTGGCGTTGGCGCCCACCTGGAAGACCAGTTCCTCGAGCGACCCATCCAGGATGTTCTGGCCGTTGAACTCGGAGGATTCGGCGATCCGGTTGACTTCCGAGACCAGCTCCTGCACCTCGTTGTCCAGCGCCTCGCGGTCACCGGCAGAGTTGGTGTCATTGGCGGACTGCACGGCCAGCTCACGGATCCGCTGCAGCGAGTTCCCCACTTCACCCAGGGCGCCTTCGGCGGTCTGGGCGAAGGAGATGCCGTCGCTGGAGTTGCGGCTGGCCTGGTCCAGACCCGTAATCTGGGCACTGAACCGCTCGGAGATGGCAAGACCGGCGGCATCATCAGCGGCGCTGTTGATGCGCAGGCCGGAGGACAAACGCTCCAGCGAAACGCCGAGGTCGCCCTGCGACTGCGACAGATTACGCTGTGCGTTGATCGACGCGATGTTCGTGTTGATAACCTGAGACATGGTTTATACCCCTACGTTGTCCCGATAGTGTCGTAGCCGGTTTTCCTTAGCAGCTCCGCAATCGGTTCCGCCGGCTCACACGGGTTAACGGCCATATCGATCCGGACTTTAGGCTTGCCAGACACTTTTTTGTGAACCACCTCACAAAACCTTCCTGACACGGGATCACCGGCTGCGTGCATCCACCGGACACACCACCAGCACACGCCCTTGAGCGCCGCAGACCTGCACACGATTGCCGGCGGCAATTGCCGCCCCGGCACTACACGCCCGCCAGAACTCGCCGCGAACCAGCACCAGGCCTGATTCGGCCACGTCGGTTCGTGCGGTTCCGGTAGCCCCAAGCAAACTCTCTGCCACATGCTGCTGGATTGGACGCATCAGCGCTGGACGGTAGAGGGGATAAAGGGCGATGTCCTTGATCACCCACACCAAAGCCACCCAGAACACGGCCTGGCCGCTGAGCCAGCCCCAGCCGTAAACGATGTAGAGCACCGTCCCGAGCAGGAGCAGCCCTGGCACCTGCAGCAGGGTGTAACGGGTCAGCGGGTGCTGGAGAAACGACGGCTGGCCTGGGCGCTTGCTGCTCATGGGGCGGTCACCCGGCGCGGTTCCCGGATTCAGGCACGCAGGGCCACTTCCCCGCGAAACCGCGCGATGACATCTTTCATGTCGCCGGGGAGTTTCTTCAGCACGGTCTGCGCCATGGCATCCGGCACACCCCAGGCGGCTTCGGCAATGGAGCCGGCGATGGCGGCCTGGGTGTCGGCATCGCCCCCCAGGGAGATGGCGTTGCGCACCGCCCCCTCGACACTGTCCGCCTCAAAAAAGGCGATCAGCGCCTCGGGCACCGATCCCTGGCAGGTGACGTCGAATCCATACTCGGGCCGGATCGCATCCAGTGTGCGGTCCAGCGCATACCCGCTCTCCTCCATGACACGGGCACGGATTTCATCCTGGGTGGCGCCGTTGCGTGCCAGGAAGATCGCCAGCGCCGTGGCGCGCGCGCCACGCACCCCTTCCTCGTGGCTGTGGGTGCAGGCGGCGCTGCGTTCGGCCTGCTCCAGCACCGTAGCCTCGTCACTGAACCACCAGGCGATGGGGCTCACCCGCATGGCGGACCCGTTGCCGAAACTGTTGTACGGCTCCGCGTCGGCGGACATGAACCAGCGGGCGAAACGGATGCCGTAGCCGCGGGTGGGAAACCGCCTCGCCCAGCGGCGCATGGCCGAGGCGTAGGACTCGCCGTCCAGCAGCGCCTCGGCGATGGCCACGGTCAGCACGGTGTCGTCGGTGAAGGCGCAGTCGTGATGAAAGAGCGGGAAATCCGTGCGCTTGACGGGCCAGTGCTCGTAGACGGAGCCGATGACATCGCCGGTGATCGCTCCAAGCATGGCGTTTCTCCGCTGCCGCTCAACGTACGTGGTTGACGTCCTGCCCCAGCATCTCCGCAGTGACCAGCACGATGCCCCGGGGCGAGACGTGATAGTAGCGCCGATCCTGCTCGGGGTAATGGCCGATGACCGTGTCGTCAGGGATGCGGCAGCCCTCGTCGATCACGGCGTTGCGGATGCGGCAGTTCCGGCCGACGGTCACCGCCGGAAGAATGACGGAATCCTCGACCACGGAGTTGGACTCCACCACCACCTGGGAGAACAGCAGGGAGTGGCGGACCACCGCACCGTTGATGATGTCACCGCCCGAGACCATGGAGTCCACGGCCATGCCGGGCACCTGCTCGCCGGCCACGTTGCCGGTTGTGAACTTGGCAGGGGGCAGCTGCGCCTGGTAGGTCCAGATGGGCCAGTTCTCGTCGTAGATGTCGAGCTCCGGGCTGGAGCCGATCAGCTCCTGGTTGGCCTCGTAGAAGGCATCCACCGTGCCCACGTCACGCCAGTAAGGCTGCTGGTCGGTCTGGGGATCGCGGAACGGATGGGCCACGACCCGCGCGTCGTGAATCGCGGTGGGGATGACATCCCGGCCGAAATCCCGGGTGGACGCGGGATTCTCGGCATCCTCCCGCAGCGCCCGCTCGAGAAAGTCGCGGTTGAACACGTAGATGCCCATAGACACCAGCGCGGTGGCGTCGTCCCCCGGCACCGGCTCGGGGCTGTCCGGCTTCTCGGTGAATTCCAGCACCTGGCCGTGCTCGTCCACGCTCATCACGCCGAACGCGCGCGCCTTCTCCAGCGGCGTCTCCACGCAGCCCACGGTCATGTCGGCGCCGGACTCCACATGCCGTGCAATCATGGGGCCGTAGTCCATCTTGTAAACGTGGTCGCCGGCCAGCACCAGGACGTACTCCGGTTTGTGCGCCTTGACGATATCCAGGCTCTGGTAGACGGCATCGGCGGTGCCGGCATACCACAGGGGACGATCCAGCCGCTGCTGGGCCGGCACCAGCTCCACGAACTCGCCGAATTCCCCGCGCAGAAACCCCCAGCCACGCTGAACGTGCTGAATCAGAGAGTGCGCCTTGTACTGGGTGAGCACCTGGATGCGGCGGATGCCGGAGTTGATGCAGTTCGACAGGGGGAAATCGATGAGACGGAACTTGCCGCCGAACGGCACGGCCGGCTTGGTGCGCC